>NZ_JBWKZM010000026.1:0-63854 GCF_059424465.1 Simplicispira sp. GW247-4R2A
CACCCACCCCGGCGCGCGCGGCGTGATCGACGCGCACCTCGACGGCCTGGGCCTCTCGCGCAACATCGTTGCGCGCTGCGCGCACTTCGGGCAGATTCCGGAGATGGTGGCGTCCAGCCTGCTGGTGCTCACCACGGGCCGCCAGTACTGTGAGCGTTTCACTGCACGCCTGCCGCTGACCATTCTGGCGCCGCCGCTGGCGTTTCCGCCGCTGGGCTACTACCAACTCTGGCATGCGCGGACGCAGCATTCCGCCGCAGCGGCCTGGCTGCGCGATTGCGTCCGCAAGGTCGCTGATTCGCTTCCAAAAGGATAGCTGTATGCGCATATAGAATAAGCGATGGGTGCCGATTTGACTATTAAAATACAACATTTCCGAGACAACAACGCGCATGACCTCCTCCGCTTCTCCTCTGCCCGCAGGCCAGGCGCCGCCGCGCTTGCAGCTCACCGGGATCACCAAGCGCTACCCGGCGGTGGTGGCCAACAGCGGCGTGTCGCTGAGCGTGCAGCCGGGCGAAATTCATGCGGTGCTCGGTGAGAACGGCGCCGGCAAATCGACGCTGATGAAAGTCATTTACGGCGCCGTGCGGCCCGACGAAGGCAGTGTGCAGTTCGACGGCCGCGCGGTCCAGGTGCGCAACCCGCAGGAAGCCCGGCAACTGGGCATCGCCATGGTGTTCCAGCACTTCAGCCTGTTCGATACGCTGACCGTGGCCGAGAATGTCTGGCTGGGGCTGGACAAGAGCCTGACGCTGGCCGAAGTGGCGCGGCGCATCACCGCCAAGGCGGTCGATTACGGTCTGGACATCGACCCCGAGCGCCCGGTGCACACGCTCAGCGTGGGGGAGATGCAGCGGGTCGAGATCATCCGCGCGCTGCTGACCGAACCGCGCCTGTTGATTCTGGATGAACCCACTTCGGTGCTGACGCCGCAGGCTGTCGAGCGGCTGTTCGTGGTGCTGCGCAAGCTCGCAGACGAGGGCTGCAGCATTCTCTACATCAGCCACAAGCTGCACGAAATCCGCGCGTTGTGCACGGCCTGCACGGTGATGCGCGGCGGCAAGGTTACGGGCGTGTGTGACCCGCGGGAGGAATCGAACGCTTCGCTCTCGCGCCTGATGATCGGCGCCGAGCCGCCCGCGCTGGAGCACCGTGCCGTGCAATTGGGCGCCGTGGTGCTGCGCGTGGACCATCTGAGCCTGGTGCGCACCGATCCGTTTGGTGTCGATTTGATCGACCTGGAACTGCAGGTGCAGGCCGGCGAGGTGGTGGGCATCGCCGGGGTGTCGGGCAATGGCCAGAAGGAGCTGCTCTACGCGCTGTCGGGCGAAGACCCGCGCGCCGAACCGGCCATGGTGCAGGTGGCGGGGCACAACGCCGGCCACCTGGGGCCGCGCCAGCGCCGCGCGTTGGGCCTGCATTTCGTGCCGGAAGAGCGCTTGGGGCGGGGCGCCGTGCCCAGCATCGGCCTGGCGCACAACCTGCTGCTGACCCGCAGCGACGCCGTGCGCAAGCTCGGCTGGATCGATGTGGGCGCGCTGCGCGCCCAGGCGCAGGACATCATCACGCGCTTTGGCGTCAAGGCCGGCGGTCCGGATGCGCCGGCGCAATCGCTCTCGGGTGGTAATTTGCAAAAATTCATCGTCGGGCGCGAGATATCCGCTGGCCCCAGCCTGCTCATCGTCTCGCAACCCACCTGGGGCGTGGACGTGGGTGCAGCACAGCAAATCCGCGGCGAAATCCTGGCGCTGCGCGATGCCGGCTGCGCGGTGCTGGTGCTGAGCGAGGAGCTCGATGAGCTGTTTGATCTGTGCGACCGGCTCTACGTCATGGCCAAGGGGCATCTCTCGCCTTCGGTAGACCGCGCCGACGCCACCGCGCCGCGCATTGGCGAGTGGATGAGCGGGTTGTGGCATGCCGATGTGCAGCAGCACCTGAAACAGACAGCGGAGGCCCACCATGCTCAAGCTTGAAGCACGCCCTGCGGCGTCGAAATGGTGGATCTACGGTTCGCCCGTGCTGGCGCTCGCCATCACCGTGCTCATTGGCGTGGCGCTGTTTGCGCTGCTGGGCAAAGACCCGCTGCGCGGGCTTGAAGTGTTCTTCTGGGAGCCGCTCAAGTCGCGCTACGCGCTGGGCGAACTCATGGTCAAGGCGACGCCACTGCTCTTGATCGCCCTGGGCCTGGCAGTGTGCTTTCGCTCCAACGTCTGGAACATCGGCGCCGAAGGCCAGTTCGTGATGGGCGCGATTGCCGCCGGCGGCGTCGCGCTGATGGCGGACAAGACCACCGGCCACTGGATCATGCTGGCCGTGCTGCTCGCCGGCACGCTGGGCGGCATGGCCTGGGGCGCTCTCACGGCCTTGCTGCGCGACAAGTTCAATGCCAATGAAATCCTGGTGAGCCTGATGCTGGTATATGTGGCCATACTGCTGCTCAGCTACCTGGTGTTCGGGCCGTGGAAAGACCCCTTGGGCTACAACTTTCCGCAAACGCGGGCGTTTGAAAAGGTGACGCAGATTCCGCGCCTCATGGCAGGCTCGCGCATGAACATTGGCTTGCTGATTGCGCTGGCGGGTTCGGCCGTGCTGTGGCTGTTCCTGTTCCGCTCGCGTGCCGGCTTTGCGCAGCAGGTTTCCGGCCTGGCGCCGGCTGCGGCGCGCTACGCGGGCTTTTCGTCGCGCCGTGCGCTGTGGATTGCGCTATTGGTGTCGGGTGGGTCGGCCGGCCTGGCCGGCGCGCTGGAAGTCGCGGGCCCGATTGGCCAGCTCACGCCCTATGTGCCGGCAGGCTACGGCTTTGCCGCCATCATCGTGGCCTTCGTCGGGCGGCTGCACCCGGTAGGCATGGTGCTCTCGGCCATCCTGATGAGCATGTTCTACATCGGCGGCGAGCTGGCGCAATCGCGCCTGGGTTTGCCAAAATCATTGACGGGGGTGTTCCAGGGCCTGCTGCTGTTCACGCTGCTGGCCTGCGACACCCTGATTGCCTACCGCGTGCGCTGGGTGCGTCCAGCGGTGTCAAAGGCGGGAGGCTGACATGGAATCCTGGGCACTCTTGATTGGCTCTACGCTGAGCGCCGGCACCGTGCTGGCGATTGCCGCCCTGGGCCTGTTGATCAACGAAAAGGCCGGCATCGTCAACCTGGGCGCCGAGGGCATGATGCTGTGCGCCGCTATTGCCGGCTTTGCCACCGTGGTGCACACGGGCAATCCCTGGCTGGGCTTTGCTGCCGGCATGCTGGCGGGCGCGCTGCTGGCGGCGGTGTTTGGCTGGCTGGTGATCTGGCTGGGCACCAACCAGTACGCCACGGGCCTGGCGCTCAGTCTGTTTGGCGTGGGTTTTTCGGCATTTGCCGGCATCCACTACGTGCAGGCGCGCATGCCTGAAATCCCGAAGTTCACGCTGCCCTGGCTGCGTGATCTGCCGCTGGTGGGCCCCGCGCTGTTTCGCCAGCACCCGCTGGTCTACCTGACGGTGGCGTTTGCCGGAGTGCTGGTGTGGTTCCTCTACCGCACCCGAGCCGGCTTGATCCTGCGCTCAGTGGGCGAGTCGCCCGAATCGGCCCACGCGCTGGGCTACCCGGTGCGCCGCATCCGGCTGGCCGCGGTGATGGCGGGCGGTGCCCTGTGCGGTCTGGCCGGTGCTTACATCTCCACCGTCTACACGCCGCTGTGGGTGGAAAACATGGTGGCCGGGCGCGGCTGGATCGCCCTGGCGCTCACCACCTTTGCCACCTGGCGCCCAGGGCGTGTGCTGCTCGGCGCCTATCTGTTTGGCGGCGTGACCATGCTGCAGTTCCAGCTGCAAGTCTCGGGCGTGCAGGTGCCCAGCCAGTGGCTCAGCATGCTGCCCTATCTGGCCACCATCGTGGTACTGGCCCTGATTTCGCGCAACCCGGCGTGGATTCGGGTGAACATGCCGGCGTCGCTGGGCAAGCCCTTCCACGTCAGTCGCTGATATAGCGTGTAACACTCCATAATTGACATTTACCGTCTTGCAAGCCTGCCAGTTTTTCAACCCATAAGGAAACCCGACATGACCGACCTGCACAAACGCACACTCCTCAAAGTGGCTGCACTGTCCGCCGTGGCCGCTGCCGCACTCGCAGGCTGTGGCAAGAAGGAGGCGCCACCAGCCCCTGCGGCTGAACCCGCTCCCGCACCAGTGGCCGCTGCGCCGGCGCCGGCGACCGAACCACTGAAAATTGCGTTTGCCTATGTCGGCCCCGTCGGGGACGGTGGCTGGTCGTACGCGCACGACAATGCGCGCAAGGCGATCGAAAAGGAATTTGGCGACAAGATCGTCACCACCTTCGTCGAGAGCGTGCCCGAATCGGCCGACGCCGAGCGCGTGATACGCGACTTTGTTGGCCAGGGCAACAAGCTCATTTTCGGTACGACCTTTGGCTACATGGAAACCATGGTCAAGGTGGCTGCTGACAACCCCGACGTCAAGTTCGAACACGCCACCGGCTACAAGACGGCGCCAAACCTGCGCACCTACGACAGCCGCACCTACGAAGGCGCTTACCTTGCGGGGGTGGTCGCTGGCGGCATGACCAAGACCAACACCCTGGGCGTGGTCGGTTCGGTGCCGATCCCCGAAGTGCTGCGCAACATTGACAGCTTCACGCTGGGCGCGCAAAGCGTGAACCCCAAGATCCGGACCAAGGTGGTGTGGGTCAACGAATGGTTCAGCCCGCCCAAGGAAACCGAAGCTGCCACTTCGCTCATCAATGGCGGCGCTGACATCCTGTTCCAGAACACCGATTCGCCTGCCGTGCTCAAGACCGCACAGGAAAAGGGCGTGCGCGCCTTTGGCTGGGATTCGGACATGACGGCCTACGGCCCCAAGGCCCACTTGGCCTCGGCCGTCATCAACTGGGCGCCGTACTACACCAAGAGCGTCAAGGACGTTCTGGACGGCACCTGGACCACGGGCCAGGCCTGGTGGGGCGTGAAGGAAGGCGCGATTGACCTGGTGTCCATCGCCGACGACGTGCCCGCCGAGATCAAGGCCAAGGTCGATGAGGTCAAGGCCGGCCTGAAGGCCGGCACCTTCCACATCTGGAAGGGGCCGCTGGTGGACAACACCGGCAAGGAAGTCATCGCCAAGGACGCCGTCGCCGACGACAAGTTCCTCACGGGCATCAACTTCTACGTCAAGGGCGTCGAGGGCAGCGTGCCCGGCGGCGACAAGAAGTAAGCCAGCGCGCTTGCACCGCGCCAGCCCCGGCCGCCTTTGGGCGGCCTTTTTCATTGATCTGGAGATTTCAGCATGTTGGTTCCGCCCCCCGTTGATGCTGCGCACCTTCCCGCCTTGTTGCAGGCCATGCCCAAGGCCGAACTGCATATTCATATCGAAGGCTCGCTGGAGCCCGAGCTGATCTTCGAACTGGCTGAGCGCAACGGCGTACGCCTGCCTTACGCCAGCGTCGAGGCCTTGCGCAGTGCCTACGCCTTCAGCGATCTGCAGAGCTTTCTCGATATTTACTACGCCGGTGCCAGCGTGCTCCTGCACGAGCAGGATTTCTACGACATGGCGCGCGCCTACCTGGCGCGGGCCGCTGGCGACAACGTGGTGCGCGCCGAGATTTTCTTTGACCCACAGACGCACACGGCACGCGGCGTATCCATGGAGACGGTCATCCGCGGCCTGCACCGCGCCTGCGCGGATGCGCAGCGCGAATCGGGCATCAGTGCGGCGCTGATTCTCTGTTTCCTGCGCCACCTGAGCGAAGAAGACGCTTTTGCCACGCTGGAGCAGGCCTTGCCGCTGCGAGACCAATTCATTGGCGTGGGGCTCGATTCCAGTGAACTTGGCCACCCGCCGGAAAAATTCGAGCGCGTGTTTGCGCGCTGCCGCGAGCTGGGCCTGCACCGCGTGGCGCATGCGGGTGAGGAGGGACCACCGGCCTACATCTGGAGCGCGCTCGACGTGCTGCATGTCGAGCGTATTGACCATGGCGTTCAGGCTTTGAAAGACGAAGCCCTGGTCGCGCGTCTCGCAAGCGAACGCGTGCCGCTCACCGTGTGCCCTTTGTCCAACCAGAAACTCTGCGTGTTTCCGGATCTGGCCCGGCACAACCTGCGCCAACTGTTGGATGCTGGCCTGTGCGCCACGGTGAATTCTGACGATCCGGCCTATTTCGGCGGCTATATCAACGACAACTTCCTGCAGGTGTTTGCCGCCACCGGAATGAATTCCGCCCACGCCTGGCAATTGGCGCGCAACAGTTTCGAGGCCAGCTTCGCGCCCGAGGCGGACAAGCGTGCGTGGGAGATGCGGCTGAAATCTGTTTTTTCGGATTTTTCAGGGCTCTGACGTGGGGCTTGCGGCGCGCGGCTTGCAGCCTGGCCTGCACCGCTTGTCCATAGGCTTGTCCACAGCCTGCGCACAGGCTTGTGCGGTGACGTGCCCGGCTGCGCCCGCTACCATCGGGTGCTAGCCCAGGAAATCCATGTCCGAATTCATGATGCCGGTTGACGAGGAATTCGCACCGTACGACCACCAGCTTGCGCAGTTGCGCGTGCCACCGCACTCAACCGAAGCGGAGTCCAGCGTTCTGGGCGGCTTGCTGCTTGACAACCAGGCGTGGGACCGCGTCGGCGACCTGTTGGTCGAGAGCGATTTCTACCGTTTCGAGCACCGGCTGATCTACGCCGGCATTTCCAAACTGATCAACGCCAGCAAGCCCGCCGACGTGATCACGGTGTACGAGCAGTTGCAGAGCATCGGCAAGTCGGAGGAAATTGGCGGCCTGGCCTACCTCAATGGCTTGGCGCAGTACGTGCCCAGCGCCAGCAACATCCGCCGCTATGCCGAAATCGTGCGCGAGCGCGCCATTTTGCGCAAACTCGTCACCGCCAGCGACGAAATCGCCACCAATGCCTTCAATCCGCAAGGCAGACCGGTGGACAAGATCCTCGACGAAGCCGAGCAGAAGATCTTCAACATCGGCGAGGAAGGCTCGCGCATGAAGCAGGGCTTCCAGGGCATGGACACCCTGGTGGTCAACCTGCTCGACCGCGTGCAGGAGATGGCGGACAACCCCAACGACATCACCGGCGTGCCCACGGGCTTCATCGACCTGGACCGCATGACGTCTGGCCTGCAGGCAGGCGACATGGTGGTGCTGGCGGCGCGCCCCTCCATGGGCAAGACGGCGCTGGCCATCAACATCGCCGAGCACGTGGCGCTCAACGAAGGCTTGCCGGTGGCGGTGTTCTCCATGGAAATGGGCGCAGCCCAGTTGGCTGTGCGTATCGTGGGCTCCATTGGCCATATCGACCAGGGCCATCTGCGCACCGGCAAGCTGACCGACGACGAATGGCCGCGCCTGACGGAAGCCATTGAAAAGCTGCGCAACGTCTCGCTGCATATCGACGAAACCCCTGGTCTCACTCCCAGCGAGCTGCGTGCCAATGCACGGCGCCTGGCGCGCCAGTGTGGCAAGCTGGGCCTGATCGTGGTCGACTATTTGCAGCTGATGAGCGGCTCGGCTGGTTCACAGGGTGAGAACCGCGCCACCGAACTGGGCGAGATCTCGCGCGGGCTCAAGATGCTCGCCAAAGAACTGCAGTGCCCGGTGATCGCGCTCTCGCAGCTCAACCGCAGTGTCGAGACGCGCACCGACAAGCGCCCCATGATGAGCGACCTGCGTGAGTCCGGCGCCATTGAGCAGGACGCCGACATCATCATGTTCATCTACCGCGACGACTACTACAACAAGGACAGCAAGGAGCCCAACGTCGCCGAGATCATCATCGGCAAGCAGCGCAACGGCCCCACGGGCACGGTCAAGCTGTTCTTCCAGAAGTCGCAGACACGCTTCGAGAGCCTGGCCATGGGCTCCAGTGACGATTTTTAGTAAATATAGCTACTAGCGCTTATTGGGTAAGCGTCAGTAGCTATAAATTGCATAGCATACTGCACCTTACTCACTATCAAAAAAAGAGCTTCTAGCGCATACGGAACAAGCGCTGGAAGCTCTTTTGGCTTGTGACGAATCGCGCTACAGCACTTCGCTCGCAAAGTCTGCCAGGCGCGAGCGCTCGCCGCGCGCCAGCGTGATGTGCCCGCTGTGCGGCCAGCCCTTGAAACGGTCCACCGCGAAGGTCAGGCCCGACGAACCTTCGGTCAGGTAGGGCGTGTCGATCTGCGCCAAATTGCCCATGCAAATGATCTTGGTGCCGGGGCCGGCGCGGGTGATCAGCGTCTTCATCTGCTTGGGCGTGAGGTTCTGCGCCTCGTCGATGATGACGAACTTGTTCATGAACGTGCGCCCGCGCATGAAGTTCATGCTCTTGATCTTGATGCGGCTGCGAATCAAATCGTTGGTGGCGGCGCGCCCCCATTCGCCGGCGTTGCCGCCATCGCCCTTGGCCAGAAATTCGAGGTTGTCATCCAGCGCGCCCATCCAGGGACCCATCTTTTCTTCTTCGGTGCCGGGCAGGAAGCCGATGTCCTCGCCCACGCTTACCGTCGCGCGGGTCATGATGATTTCGGTGTAGCGGCGGTCGTCGAGCACCTGCGTCAGGCCCGTGGCCAGGGCCATCAGCGTCTTGCCGGTGCCTGCCGTGCCGGCCAGGGTGACGAAATCGACCTCGGGGTCCATCAGCAGGTTGACGGCGAAGTTCTGCTCGCGGTTGCGTGTGGTCACGCCCCACACGGCGTTCTTGGCATGGCCGTAGTCCTTGAGCGTCTTGAGCACCGCCGTCTTGTCGCGGATTTCGCTCACCCGCGCGTACAGGCTGGGCTCGCCCGGCGCCTCGAAGTAGACAAACTGGTTGATCATCAGCTGCGGCACGATGGGGCCGCTGATGCGGTAGAAGGTGTGCGCGCCGCTCTGCCAGCTTTCCACCGATTTTCCGTTGCGGTTCCAGAAATCGGGCGGCAGCGCCAGCATGCCGGAATACAACAAGTCACCGTCTTCCAGTGCTTTGTCGTTCTGGTAATCCTCGGCAGGCAGGCCGAGGGCGCGCGCCTTGACGCGCATGTTGATGTCTTTGGACACCAGCACCACCTCGCGCGCCGACTGCTGCTTGCGCAGGCCTTCGACAACGCCCAGGATCTGGTTGTCTGCCTTGCTGGGCGGCAGGCTGCTGGGCAGATCGAAGTCGAGCCCCGAGGTCTGGAAGAACAGGCAGCCGCCAGCAGCGCGCTGGCCGGTGGAATCGAGCTTGATGCCGCGGCCGATGTCCGCGCCCGGCGTGGCGACCAGCGCGTCGAGCGAGCGGCTCACCTGGCGGCCGTTGCGCGCCACCTCGGTCATGCCTTTCTTGTGGGCATCGAGCTCTTCGAGCACGATCATCGGCAGGTAGATGTCGTGCTCTTCGAAGCGGAACAGGCTGGTCGGGTCGTGCAGCAGCACATTGGTGTCGAGCACGAAGAGTTTGGCCGGGCCCGTGCTGCGGGCCTTGCGCTCGCGCGCCGGTTTGGGCGCTGGGGCAGCGGCAGGCGCCGCGGCGGTGGCGACAGGAGGCGCAGCAGCCGCAACAGGGGCCGGTGCCACGCCATTGTCCTGGCTGCGGCGTGTGCGCGGCCGGGTTGGTCTGGCCTCTGAAGGGGCGGGTGCAGCCGGTGCTACCACGGCCGTAGCGACAGGTGCCGGGGCTTCATCGGGCTCGGCGACGCGTTTGCGGCTGCGTGCTTGTGGCGCCTGTTGGTGGTCAAAGGCGTCCTGGGCGAGAAGCGCGGCGCGCCGATTGGGAGCGGGGGGCAGTGGCATGGGCAGTGGACCTGGGCAATTCAGAAAAACAAAAAGCCGCCTGGAGACCGAGGCGGCTTGAAGAGGAGGGCGGGCGTCGCGCGGTGCAGCGGCATCAGGCCATTATGCACGGCACCCAGGCCTCCCGAGGCAAGGCAGGAAGGCCAGTCAGGCCGCCTTTTTCAGTGCATTGAGGGCTTTTACCGATTTGAGCACTTCTTCCACATGGCCCGGCACCTTCAAGCCACGCCATTCTTCCGCGAGGGTGCCGTCGGCGTCGATGAGGAAGGTGCTGCGCTCGATGCCCTTGACCTTTTTGCCGTACATGATTTTGTTTTTGACCACACCGAACATGTGGCACATTTTTTCTTCAGTATCGGCAATCAATTCAAAAGGCAGTTCCAGCTTTTCCTTGAAATCGTCGTGCGATTTCATGTTGTCGCGCGAAACGCCGAACACGGCAGCGCCGAGCTTGACGAAATCCTTGTATTTGTCTCGAAACTGCATGGCTTCCGTGGTGCAGCCGGGCGTGTTGTCCTTCGGGTAGAAGTACAGCACCATGACCTGGCCGTTGTGCGAAATGTTGCTTACTTTCACACCACCGGTGGCGTTGGCTTCAAATTCTGGGAGGGGTTTATTGACAACGATCGCCATATATCTTTAATCTCTCTCGGTGAGGTCGTTGAAGAACCGGGGCATGCATCTGTTCTTTTTGTCGTATAACCCCGGCAGCAACCCGTGATTTTACTCTGAAAGCCCATTCCGCAGCATCCTCAGGGGCTCTGCAGCGTCTGCCTTAAGTCTTCAGACCGGCGGGGGGCGGGCTGATGATGAGCGCCACTACGACGTTGCGCCCCTCGGCTGCGAGGATGTTGTAGGTGCGGCAGGCTGCAAAGCTGTCCATGGTTTCGAGCCCGATGCGCCGCGCAAACAGTGGCGCGAGCCACTTGGGCGGCACAAAGCGGGTGCGCTCGCCGGTGCCCAGCAGCATGACTTCAGCGTCCAGTGTCGCCAGGTGGGCGAAATGCTGTGAGCCAAGTTGCTCAAAATTCTGCACGTCCCAGGCCTCGCGCAAGCCTTTGGCGCCCAGGATCACGCCGGATTCGATTTTCTCGCCGGCTACCGCCACCCAACCTGGGCCGTAGCCCGAAATGCTTTGGGCGTCGATGCGTTCGGGTGAGAATTTCATGCGGTCTCGGGTTGGGTAGTACGCCTCAGCAGGCGGCCAAGCGGCGGAGGAACTGTGGTCAAATTATAGGTTTCCCCGCTCTGCGGGCCGCCCATTGCCGCAAAGACCCTAGCTTTACCGCGCATGAAAACCATCCACAAATCCGCCAAGCTCGCCAACGTCTGCTACGACATCCGGGGCCCGATCATGGACGCGGCGCGGCAGATGGAGGAAGAGGGCCACAAGATCATCAAGCTCAACATCGGCAATCTGGCCGTGTTTGGCTTTGATTCGCCCGAGGAAATCCAGCAGGACATGATCCGTAACCTGCCCAATTCGGCAGGTTACTCGGACAGCAAGGGCATTTTTGCCGCGCGCAAGGCGGTGATGCACGAGACGCAAAAGCAGGGCATTCGTGGCGTTACCCTGGACGATATTTACCTGGGCAACGGCGCCAGCGAGTTGATCGTGATGGCGACCAACGCGCTGCTCGACAACGGCGACGAGCTGCTGCTGCCCTCGCCCGACTACCCGCTGTGGACGGCGGCGGCCAGCCTCTCGGGCGGCACGCCGGTGCACTATCTGTGCGACGAGGCCAATGGCTGGATGCCCGACTTGGCCGACATTCGCGCCCGCATCACCCCCGCTACCCGCGGCATCGTCGTCATCAACCCCAACAACCCCACAGGCGCGTTGTATTCCGACACCCTGCTGCAGGGCATCGTGGACATTGCGCGCGAACATGGCCTGGTCATTTTTGCCGATGAGGTCTACGACAAGGTGCTGTACGAGGGCGTGCACCACACGCCGATTGCTTCGCTCAGCGAAGACGTGCTCACGCTGACCTTCAATTCGCTCTCCAAAAGCTACCGCTCCTGCGGCTACCGGGCTGGCTGGGTGGTCCTTTCCGGCGACAAGAAGCCCGCCAAGGACTACATCGAGGGCCTGAACATGCTCTCGAACATGCGGCTGTGCTCCAACGTGCCGGGCCAGTGGGCCATTCAGACGGCGCTGGGCGGCCACCAGAGCATCAACGAGCTGGTGGGCGAGGGCGGGCGCCTGCGCCGCCAGCGCGACCTGGCGTACGAGCTGATCACCGCCATTCCAGGGGTCAGCTGCGTCAAGCCGCAGGCGGCGCTCTACATGTTCCCCCGGCTGGACCCGGCGGTCTACCCGATCCAGAACGACCAGCAGTTCTTCCTGGAGCTGTTGCAGGAAACGCGTGTCATGCTGGTGCAGGGCACGGGTTTCAACTGGGCGTCGCCGGACCATTTCCGCATCGTGTTCCTGCCGCATGAGGACGACCTGCGCGAAGCCATTGGCCGGGTGGCGCGCTTTCTTGCCGCCGCACGCAAGCGCTTTGGCACCGAATAACTCCTGTTTTGATAGCTGATAGCGCTTGTTGGGTATGCGCTAGAGGCCAATTTGATTGATATTTTTATGAAACCGATTCAAGTAGGACTTCTGGGTGCGGGCACCGTGGGCAGCGGGGTGTTCAAGGTGCTTTCGCGCAACCAGGAGGAAATCCAGCGCCGTGCTGGCCGTGGCATCCAGATCACCATGGTGGCCGACCTCGACGTGGAGCGCGCTCGCGGCATCGTGGGCGACGGCGTGCAGGTGGTGAGCGATGCGCGCGCCGTGATCGCCAACCCGGACATCGACATCGTCGTCGAGCTGATCGGTGGCTACGGCATTGCCAAGGCGCTGGTGCTCGAAGCCATTGCCGCTGGCAAGCACGTGGTCACGGCCAACAAGGCGCTGCTGGCGGTGCATGGCAGCGAGATTTTTGCTGCCGCATCCGCCAAGGGCGTGATGGTGGCGTTCGAGGCCGCCGTTGCCGGTGGCATCCCCATCATCAAGGCGCTGCGCGAGGGCCTCACGGCCAACCGCATCCAGTGGCTGGCCGGCATCATCAACGGCACGACGAACTTCATCCTCTCCGAGATGCGTGACAAGGGCCTGGACTTCGACGCCGCGCTCAAGGACGCCCAGCGCCTGGGCTACGCCGAGGCCGACCCCACCTTCGACATCGAAGGGGTGGACGCGGCGCACAAGGTCACGCTGATGTCGGCGATTGCCTTTGGCATTCCGGTGCAGTTCGACAAGGCCTACGTCGAAGGCATCACCCAGCTCGCCGCCCAGGACATCAAATACGCCGAGCAATTGGGCTACCGCATCAAGCTGCTGGGTATCAGCCGGCGCGTGGACAAGGGCATTGAGCTGCGCGTGCACCCGAGCCTGGTGCCCGCCAAGCGCCTGATCGCGAACGTCGAGGGCGCCATGAACGCGGTCGTGGTGCACGGCGACGCCGTGGGCACCACGCTGTACTACGGCAAGGGCGCGGGCAGCGAACCCACGGCCAGCGCCGTGATTGCCGACCTGGTGGACATCGCCCGCCTGCACACCGCCGACCCGCACCACCGCGTGCCGCACCTGGCCTTCCAGCCGGGCACGCTGCAGGACGCCATGGGCGAGCTGCCCGTGCTGCCGATGAGCGAAGTGGTAACCAGCTACTACCTGCGCCTGCGCGTGGCCGATCAGGCCGGCGTGCTGGCCAAGGTGACCGGGCTGCTGGCCGAGGCCGGCGTCAGCATCGACGCGGTGCTGCAGCGCGAAGCCGAGGACGTGGGTGGCGAGGGTTCGACCCAGACCGACCTCATCATTCTTACGCACAACGCGCGCGAAGGCACGGTCAATGGTGTGCTTGCCCAGATGCAGGCCCTGCCCACCGTGCTCGCTCCCATCGTGCGCATCCGCAAGGAAGAGCTGAACTAACCCCTGGCCAGACGAGACCGCCATGCTGTACCTTTCCACGCGCGGCCACGCCGAACGCAAACACTTCTGCGACATCCTGCTTGAAGGCCTGGCGCCCGACGGTGGCCTGTACCTGCCCGAGCGCTACCCCCAGATCGACGACGCTGCCTTGACGCGTCTGCGCAGCGTGCTGCGCGAGCAGGGCTACGCAGAACTCGCGTTCCAGATCCTCTCGCTCTACATCGACGACATCCCGGCCGCCGACCTGCGCGCGCTGTGCCGCAAGACCTATACGGCAGAAGTCTTTGGCACGCCCGAGATCGTGCCGCTGCGCCCGCTCGAACCCGGCCTGTGGCTGGAGGCCCTGTCCAACGGCCCCACGCTGGCCTTCAAGGACATGGCCATGCAACTGCTGGGCAACCTGTTCGAGTACGAACTGGCGCGGCGTGGCGAGACGCTGAACATCCTCGGGGCGACTTCCGGCGACACCGGCAGCGCGGCCGAATACGCCATGCGCGGCAAGCGGGGCGTGCGCGTCTTCATGACCAGCCCGCATGGCCGCATGAGCGCGTTCCAGCAGGCGCAGATGTTCAGCCTGCAGGACGAAAACATCCACAACATCGCCATTGAGGGCGTGTTCGACGACTGCCAGGACATCGTCAAGGCCGTCTCCAACGACCTGGCGTTCAAGCGCCAATACAAGATCGGCACCGTCAACTCCATCAACTGGGCGCGCCTCTTGGCGCAGGTGGTGTACTACTTTGCCGGCTACCTGCAGGCGACCACGTCGAATGACCAGAAGGTCAGCTTCACGGTGCCCAGCGGCAACTTCGGCAACGTCTGCGCCGGCCATGTGGCACGCATGATGGGCCTGCCGATTGACCAACTGGTGGTGGCGACCAACGAAAACGACGTGCTCGACGAGTTCTTCCGCACCGGCGTCTACCGCGTGCGCAGCAGCGCCGACACGCACGAGACGTCCAGCCCCTCCATGGACATCAGCAAGGCCAGCAACTTCGAGCGTTTCGTGTTCGACCTGCTGGGCCGTGACGGCGCGCGCACGCAGGCGCTGTTTGGCGAGGCGCTGGCACGGGAAGGGCGCTTTGATTTGAGCGGCGACCCGCACTTTGCCGAGGCCGCGAGCCGCTATGGCTTTGTCAGCGGCAAGAGCACGCATGCCGACCGCCTGGCCACGATTCAAGACACCTTCAAGCGCTTTGGCACCACCATCGATACCCACACCGCCGACGGCGTCAAGGTGGCGCGCGAGCACCTGGGTGCTGGCGATGCGCCCATGATCGTGCTGGAGACGGCGCTGCCCATCAAGTTTGCCGAAACCATTACCGAAGCGCTGGGCCACCCGCCCGAGCGCCCGGCGCGTTTCGAGGGGATTGAGGCTTTGCCCAAGCGCGTGCAGGTGATGCCTGCCGATGTGCAGCACATCAAGACGTTCATCGCGCAGCACTGTGATTTGTAGTAAAAACAGCCTCTAGCGCTTTATTGATAAGTGCCTATAGCTATTTAATTTATAGCAATCAGGAGTTCGCATGAAGGTTGTCGGCTTTGCCGGTTTTTCGGGCTGCGGCAAGACCACGCTGGTGGAAAAGCTGATTCCAGAATTGCGCATGCAGGGTCAGCGCGTCTCGGTCGTCAAGCACGCGCACCACAGTTTCGACATCGACCACGCCGGCAAGGACACCTGGCGCCACCGGGAAGCCGGCGCGTTCGAAGTGGTGGTGGCGTCCGACCGGCGCCTGGCGCTGATGCGCGAGTTCGAGCAGCCCAGCCAACTTTCGGTGCACCAGTTGCTCGCCGAGCTGTACGACGGCGTTGATTGGGTCTTCGTCGAAGGCTTCAAGGAAAGCGACCTGCCCAAGATTGAAGTCTGGCGTGCCCCGGAGCCCGGCAGTGCGCCGCACCCGGTGCGCTACGCGAACGACGACTTTGTCATCGCCGTCGCCACCGATGCGCCCGACAAGCTCCCCGTGCCGACCGGCTTGCCGGTGTTCGACCTCAACGCCCCGGCCGAGATGGCCGCCTGGCTGCTGCGCCAGGGCGAGCGTTTCGACTACGACTGGGAACTGCACGGAGAGGCCAAACCATGCGCCCACCGATGAAGCCGCTCAAACCTCTGGACGAAGCGCTGGCCGAGCTGCTGGCACACGCAGTGCCGCTGGCCGGCAGCGACACGGTGGCCACCTGGGATGCCGACGGCCGCGTGCTGCAGGCGGGCGCGATCTCGCCGCTGCACGTGCCGCCCCAGGACAACAGCGCCATGGACGGCTACGCCCTGCGCTGCGCCGACGTGCCGCAGGCCGGCGCCGAGCTGCCGGTCTCGCAGCGCATTGCGGCCGGCAGCGCGGGCGCGCCGCTCGCACCCGGTAGCGCAGCGCGCATCTTCACCGGCGCGCCCGTGCCCGCAGGGGCTGACGCCATCGTGATGCAGGAAGACTGCGTGGCGCTGGATGGCGGGGCGGTCCGCGTCAACGCCGTGCCCCGCCCCGGCCAATGGATTCGCTGCGCTGGCGAAGACATCACTCTGGGCAGCGAAGTGCTGGCCGCTGGCACCCGCCTCACCCCGGCAGAGCTCGGCCTTGCCGCCAGCATCGGCCTGGCGCACCTGCTGGTGGCACGCCGCCCGCGCGTGGCGCTGTTTTCCACTGGCGACGAACTGGTCATGCCAGGCGAAGTGGCGCCGCGCAACATGAAACCCGGCGCCATCTACAACAGCAACCGCTTCTTTCTGCGCGCCATGCTGCTGCGCCTGGGCTGCGAGGTGAGCGACTTCGGCATCGTGCCCGACCAGCGGGACGCCACCATCGCCGCGCTGCGCAAGGCGGCCGAGGCGCACGACCTGATTTTGACCAGCGGCGGGGTTTCGGTGGGCGAGGAAGACCACATCAAGCCCGCCGTCGAGGCCCTCGGGCGCCTGGACCTGTGGCAGATTGCCATGAAACCCGGCAAACCCTTCGCCTATGGGCGCATCGGCAACGCGCACTTCATGGGCTTGCCTGGCAACCCGGTGTCGAGCTTTCTGACCTTTGCGGTGCTGGTGCGGCCGTTTTTGCTGCGCTTGCAAGGTGTGGTCGACGTTGCTCCTAAAACAATAGCTGCTCGCGCAGATTTCACCTGCGCAAAGGCCGATAAACGGCGTGAATTCTTGCGGGTGCGCCACAACGATGCCGGTGGTCTGGACCTGTTTGGGAACCAGAGCTCGGGCGTGCTCACCTCGGCCGTCTGGGGCGATGGTGTGGTGGACAACCCGGCCGGCCATACCATTGCGGTGGGCGACACGGTGCGCTTTATTTCCTTCGCGGAGCTGTTGTCATGACCATCACGGTACGCTACTTTGCCTCCATCCGCGAGGCGGCCGGCACCGCCAGCGAATCGCTGGACACGGAGGCTGGCACCATCGCCGAACTGCGCGCGGAGCTGCTGGCGCGCGGTGGTGCGCTGGCCGAGGCATTGGCCCCTGGCCGTGCCGTGCGCATGGCACTCAACCAGCAACTCGTGCATGAGCATGCTGGCCTGGCAGAAGGCGATGAGGTGGCTTTTTTCCCGCCAGTGACGGGCGGGTAGGCGCCTGCGCGAAGCTTTGGGCGGGTGCGCCAGCGGGCCGTTCTGCGTACCACGACAGGGAAGGGAACCTGGGCCCCGCAGCGGTCCAGCCTGCGAGCAGTGGCCCTTCTCGAACCCTCAATTCCCCGCACCGGGACACGACGGATGGGGAGACCCATGGGCTGCGGTCATAGCGGCCATCAATCAGCACTTCTGGGTGGTCTGCCAATTGCAGCGCCAGCGCTCCCGCCACGGCAGGTGGCCCGGAGACGACACAGATCCTGCCGTTCAATTCTGCACGGGCAGGCCCTTCAATGGCGCGCGCCAGTGCAGCGCTGTCAAACGTGCGCCAATGGCCATCCTGCAAGGCCGCCGGTCCGCGCGGAGACGTCAGCCCGTCCACTAGCAGAAGCACGACTTGCAATGCAGCGAACGTGAGGCAGATGGGGCGCATCGAAACGGCTCGCCACGCCACATGCCGGCCTGCGAGCTCCATGGCGGCCGGTACGGCAAAGAGCAGAAAAGGGGTTCCCCAATGCAATTGAAGTTCAGCCCCCGTCAAGAGCCCCATGGCGAACATGAAGACCAGCGGGCCGAACCCATACATCAGCAGAAATACCCGGCTGGCGGCGTCTGGTTCGGAGGCCATCTTGTTCGGCAGGGCCTGGCTGCGAGGTGCTTGGCGTCGTACGTGGAAAACCGTCAGGCCAAGCAGAATCCATGCGGGCAGCGCACGGTTCAGGATCTGGTCGGTCAGCCAATGCGTTGATTCCATCCAGCGGCGCAGCCCCTGCAAGTGAACCCCCAGGGACGAGCTTGTTGCGTACTGGATGGGTGCGAAATCGTGGGCACGCAGCCAGAGTACGTGCGGCGCAAACACCAGCATGGACACCAATGTTGCCAGCAGCAGGCCGCGCCGCTGCGAGAGCACCCGCCAACTGCGCTGGTGCAGCCAGAAAGCAACTATGCAGGCGACCGATACCGCCATCTGGTATTTGGCCAGTGCACCCAGTCCCATGGCCAGGCCCAGTGCCACCCACCAGCGTGTCAGGCCGGTGCGGAAAGCCTGCCAGTAGGTGGCAGCACTGGCCGCCACGAACACCATCAGCACGACGTTGTGGTTGTAGTAGTACAGCCTTCCGTTGTAGAAGGTGATGCACAGCGCTGCCAGCAGTGCAATGGTGGCGTAGCGTTCATCCCGCAGGCGGCACAGCAGCCGCCACATCACAGCCATGCTGGCGAGCGTGCAGGCGGCACCGACGGCGTAGCTGGTGAGGGCATTGATTCCAAACAGCCGGACCGGAATCCAGAGCAGCCAGGTGGGCAGAGGCGGGTGCTTGTAATACCCGCCCTCCAAGGAGTGCACCCACGTGAGCTGCTCGATGTTGTCGGTCGGTGGGGACAGGCTGACGAACGACAGAAGTGCCAGCCAGACGGTCCCAAATACCAGCAGCGTCAGCGCGACGGGTGGCCAGGCGCCAGGGGCTTGCTGCCTGGGGCGTTTGTCTTTCCCGATGGCACATTCATCGACCGCGAGCGGTGTCTGCGATAGCAATAGCGATGGCGATGGCGTGGGGGCGAACATGCTTGGCATGGTGCGGTGGGTCACTTTTGCGCAGTGGTGTGGCCTGGATGCTGGCAGGCATTCCTTAGCCGGAAATTAGGGTGATGTTCTGGCTGCGCATGGCTGCTTTCCGCCCCCGGCCGGCCATCGCAGATGGCTTGTCCCAAGACGGCAGAACTGGGCGGCTGGTTGAAATAACTTGTGCGGCGCATCAAAAAAACATCATGGGATGCCCGCATGCTTGCGTGAGCGACACGCAGTAGGCTTGCGGCCTGGACCGGTTTCGGATGCCGGCGGTGAAGTCCTTGCGGCAGCAGACACCACGGAAGACACCATGCGCCCCCTCGAAATCGTGCTTTTTCCGCCTTCCTGGCTGCTGCAGCGCATGTCCCTGCGGGCGCGGGTTTTTCTGTTGGCTCTGCTGGCCCTGGTGCTGTGTCCCGCTGCGGCTTTATGGGTGGCATGGCCGGGCCTTGTCGACTCGGCATTCGGGGTGCGCGCAGCGCTTGCAGCGGTGGTGTGGGGCCTGTCTGCCTACCTGTATGCGGGTTTTGCCGCCAACTTGCTTGGCTCCGTAGCGGCGCTGGGCCAAGTGGCCCGCAACAACGCGCGCGGCGATTTGTCGCAGACCGTGGTGGTGCCGGGCCGCGATGATCTGGCGCTGGCGGGGCGCCACCTTGAATCGATGAACGAGAACTTCTCGGGCCTGGTGGGAACCATCCGCAACCAGGCCTTGTATGTTTCCCAGGCGGGCGCCGGGCTCACAGAGAGCATGCAGGACCTATCCCAGCGCACCGAGGCCCAGGCCGCCAGCCTGGAGCAGGCCAGCGCCAGCATTGCCGCGCTCAGCGAATCGGTGCAAGGTACGGCGCAGCGCGCCAGCACGGTGGATGCCTTGACGCGCCGCGTGCAGAGCGAAGCCCGCGCCGGCGCCGGCGCCATGGAGGTGGCGGTCATGGCGATTGGCGAGATTGCCGCCGGCTCGCGGCGCATGGGTGAAATTGTCGGCGTGATCGACGGCATCGCCTTCCAGACCAACATCCTGGCACTGAACGCCGCCGTGGAAGCGGCGCGTGCCGGCGATACCGGGCGCGGCTTTGCCGTGGTGGCCAGCGAAGTGCGCACCCTGGCGCAGCGCAGCGCCACCTCGGCGCGCGAGATCCGTGAGCTGATTGCGCGCTCGGGCGGACAGGTCGACGCCGGCGTGGCGCGCATTGACGCGGTGAGGGGCCAACTGGAAACCGTGGTCCATGGCGTGGGCGAAGTGGCAGAAGGCCTGGGTGCCATCAGTGAAGCCAGCGGGACGCAAAGCGCGGCGCTGAGCGAAGTGGCGCAGGCTGTGCGCGAGCTCGACCAGATCACGCAGCGCAACGGCAGCATGGTGGAAGAGGCACTGCACGCGACCATGGGCTTGGCGGAGCGCTCGGCCAACCTGAGCGCCTCGGTGGCGGGCATCCGCTTGCGCCGGGGAACAGCCGACGAGGCCTATGCGCTGGTAGGCCGTGCGGCGCAGCTCGTGGAGCGTGTCGGCCTTGCGCAGGCTGCGGTGCAGTTCCACGACCAAGCAGGGCCTTACCGTGACCGCGACCAGTACATTTTCGTCTTCGACCGCCGGGGCGTGTACCAGGTGTTTGGCTCCACGCCAGCCACCGTGGGCAAGTCCGTGTATGACGTGCGCGGGCTCGATGGTGATTTTGTGTTGCGCGAGTTCTTCGCCGCCGCCGGGCGCGGTGGCGGCTGGGTGGATTACGAGGTAGTCAACCCGGTAACCGGGGTGGTGGACGAAAAAACCTCATACATCCTGCCTTTGGGGAGCGAGCGGGTGATTGGGTGTGGGGTGTTCAAGCTCAAGAGCGGGTTCAGCCTGGAGCACTGAGGCCCATGCAGGGTACTGTGTTCAGCGTGTCTCAGGGCTCTGTCAGCGCCGGACAGGGCCACGCCAGCAATTCGGCCAGGCGGCTGACGATCCAGGTGGCCTCACAAGGCGCCAGGCCGGCCTCGCCGCTGGAAAGCCCGGCATGGATGCGCCGCAGAATTTCTGCCTCCGACGGGGCCTGCACGTGGTACAGCGTTTGTGCGTGCTCCACCAGGTGGTTCGCCAGGTCTTCGCACAGCTCGTAGCGCTGGCGCAGGGTGTCAGCGGTCTCGCGCAACCGGCCGCGCGCATCGGCGTAGAGCGCGATGAAGCTTGGCGGGACGAAGATCTGGTTGTCGTGTTCCTGCATGGCCGTGCGGGGGCGTGCGTGGGGCGTCAGTCGGGCGTGAACAGGCGCTCGAATTTTTCGCAGTCGGCGTCCAGCTCGAAGCTCACCAGTTGCCCCATCTTGCCGTCGCTGGCGCGGCAGGCAGCGAACAGCGTGGCCTTGCCGCCAAAATAAAAATCTTCCAGCACGATGAGCGCGTACGGGTAAGGCACAAACACCTGTACGTCAAACACGTCGCGGTGGCGGTTGCGTGGCGAGGGAAAGAGCTTGTAGCCGGGAATGTCGATTGTCTGGGTGGCCATGGGATACCGTTACAGTGGCGGGCAATGCTACACACCAATTTTGCGGGACGCGATCATGGCCACGCGTGACAAGAATGCCTGGGCACTCAAGGTACTGGCGCTTGTCAAGGCCGGCAACCTGCCCGCTGCCCTGGCGCAGACGCAGGTGGCGCCGTCGGAGGGCGATATCGTGCGTTTCCAGGGACTGCTCGCCGCTTTGCCCGCCACCCCGCCGTTGCGCCAGTTCGCCGAGCAGGTCGAAGAAGCGCGCCAGCTCATGGCTGCGCCGCGCCTGCACCGCTCGCCTTGATGGACCGCCACCCCGCCATGAACCCCATCCACATCACCATCCAGACCGAGGACTTTGATCTGAGTGCCGAGGTCGCCGCGCTGCGCAAGCACGATGGCCGCGTGGGCGCGGTGTGCAGCTTCATTGGCACGGTGCGCGACCGCAACGGCCCGGAGCATGGCGTGGCAGCGATGGAACTGGAGCACTACCCCGGCATGACCGAGCGCTCCATCGAGGCCATGGTGCACGAAGCGTTTGCGCGCTTTGACATTCTGGGTGCGCGCGTCATCCACCGTGTCGGGGTACTGGCGCCGCTGGACCAGATCGTGCTGGTGGTGGTGAGCTCGGCGCACCGGGGCCAGAGTTTTCAGGCCTGCGAATTTTTGATGGACTACCTCAAGACCCAGGCGCCATTCTGGAAGAAGGAAACCACGCCGCAAGGCGCGCGCTGGGTGGATGCGCGGGTCAGCGACGACGCGGCGTTGGCGCGCTGGGGTATTGAGGCCAGCAACGCAGGGCGTTAGGGAGCCGCCCTCAAGCGGCTCGCCGCAACGCCTGCGGCCACGCGTCACCCTTGCTGGGGGCGCACCGACACGGTGTCGCTGTAGACGGAGGTGATGCGGCCGTCGATTTCCACGCGCAAGGCGCCGCGTGCGTCCAAGCCACGTCCTATGCCCGACTGCATGCCGTGTGGGCCGCGCACGCTGAGGGGCTTGCCAGCCAGCCAGTCCATGTGCGCGAAGTCCTTTGCAAAGGGGGCCAGGCCCTCTTGCTCGAAGCGCAGCAGCCCAGTGCGCAGCCCCTCAATGACGCACGCCGCGAGCGCGTTGCGGTCGGGCGGCGTGCCGCCGCACAGCGTGGCCAGGTCGGTGGCGGGCTGGTCGAGCTGGCCGAGCACGGCGGGTGACAGGCGCACATTCAAGCCCACCCCCACGCGCACCACGCTCGGGCCATCGTATTCGCCGCTGACCTCGATCAGGATGCCGGCCAGCTTGCCGTGGTCGGTTACCACGTCGTTGGGCCATTTGAGCTGCAGCCCCGGTACCCCGGCACGGGTCAGCGCCTGCACCACGCATACGCCCATGGCGATCGAGAGCCCCGACAGCACTGCCGGGCCGCCGGCAAAGTGCTTCAGGCACGACAGGGTGATGCCCAGCCCCGGCGGCGAGAGCCAGCCGTGGTTGCGCCGCCCGCGCCCGAGGGTTTGGCGCTCGGCCAGGACCACCGTCAGGTCAGCGGCATCGGGCAGAAGGCGAGCGAGTTCGTCCTGGGTTGAGTCCAGCTCCCAGTGCAGGTGGATGGGAGAACCAGGGGCTGTGCCCAGCTTGGAGGCGATCGATGGGAGGTCCAGCAGCTGCAGGGGCCAGGGCATCCGGTAACCGGCGCGGCTGCGTGCCTCGATGGGCAAGCCCATGGCCCGCAAGGCAGCGATCTGCTTCCAGACGGCTGCCCGTGTCACGCCCAACTGGGTGGCGAGCGCTTCGCCAGACACAGCGTCGCCGGCGGCGAGTTGGCTCAGAAGTGCTCTGGCGGGCGGTTCAGGTGGCATGCGCCGAGTGTGCACCAACGCAAAGGAGCCGACGGTGGGCGAATGAAGTTCGAGGCCTGCGTCCGGCCTGCTGAGCGATCCGCAAGAGGTTATTGGAATTAAAAATCAATAATTACGTAAACTAAAAATTATGATTAATGTTTACAATACGGTGGTGGCATGCAGCGCATGCAGTTCGTGCCGACAGGGTTGCGCAGTGTGTGCTGCCCCTATATCCATCACCATTCAAGAGGAACCGATGTCTCAAGATCTCTCCAGTGCTGTCTCTGCGCCCGTGTCGCGCCATTCCAATGGGGTGCGCCAAGTGGCCCTGATTCTGGGCGGTACGGCGGTGCTGGCCGCTTCGTCCTACGTCAGCATCCCGATGCAGCCGGTGCCGGTGTCGCTACAAACCTTTGCGGTGCTGGTGGTGGGCGCTCTGTACGGCTGGCGCCTGGGCGGCCTGACCGTGCTGGCCTGGCTGCTGGAAGCGGCTCTTGGCATGCCCGTGCTGGCGGGTGGCAAAGGTGGGCTGGCTCCCTTCTTTGGCCCGACGGCAGGCTATTTGCTGGCCTTTCCGCTGGCGGCCATGCTGATGGGCTGGCTCGCCGCGCGTGGCTGGGATGGGGCCCATCCGCTGCGTGCATTTTGGGCCATGCTGCTGTGCACCACCTTGATTTTGCTGATGGGTGGCACGTGGCTGGGCGCGATGATCGGTGCGGCCAAGGGCTGGCAGTTGGGCGTGCTGCCCTTCCTGGTGGGCGATGTCGTCAAGTCGGCCCTGGGCGCTGCCACGCTGGCAGTGTGGCACTCGGCACGCAGCAGGTTGCCGCGCACGTGACGGTAGCACTGCGCGCCCACCATCTGCTGTGCATGCTGACGTACGTCGGCAAAGGCTACAGCGCTGAATTCGTGCACAACTTCGATGGTCTCGCCAGCCGCCTGGCCGTTGGCGAGGAGGTGGCTCTGGTGGAAGGGCCGGATGCCATTTGCGCCCCTCTGTGCGAGAGCGAGGGGGCCTGCGCACATTGCCACGGGGCAGGTGTGCGGGCGCGTGACCAGCGTGCGGCGCAAGCGCTGGCGCCATTGCTGGGGGTGCCAGTGGGCGTGGGCAGCCGCTTGCGGCTGGATGTTGGCTTGTTGGCACGCCTGCGCACGGCGTACGCCAGTGGGGATATTCGTGGTGCGTGTGCGGGCTGCGCGTGGGCCGATTTGTGCGCTCGCATTGCATCAACTGGCTACGAAGGTGTGCGCCTGCGAATGCCGAAGGCGGTTGTGCCGCCGTGATCGGTAAGCCGCGCAGCCGCATCCCGGTGCAGTTGCTGCAAACACCTCGGCAAGCGTTGGCCGATCTGCCCCAGCCCTGCAACAAGGGTACAAAACGCAATGCCCAAGGCCACTTCAATGCCTGGGTGGGCTACAAGCGGCCCCTGGAGGGGGCTTCTGATAAAGAGCGTTCTTCAACGTCTCACTGGCCATCGAAAATATGCGCGTAGGTCTCGCGCAGCGCCTTTTTCTGCACTTTCCCCATCACATTGCGCGGCAATTCCTTGACGAAGAACAGCCGCTTGGGCACCTTGAACCCGGCAATCTGGGCCTTGACGGCTTCGATAAGGTGTTCGGCGTTCAGCTGCGCTCCGGGCTGAGGCACCACCACTGCCACCACGCCTTCGCCGAAGTCGCGGTGCGGGCAGCCGATCACGGCCGATTCGACCACGCCGTCGATCTCGTTGAGGTAACTCTCGACCTCGGCCGGGTAGACGTTGTAGCCGCCGGTGATGATGAGATCCTTGCTGCGGCCGACGATGGTGACGTAGCCGTTGGCGTCCACCTGGCCCACATCGCCCGTGCGGAACCAGCCGTCGCTGGTGAATTCCTTGGCAGTGGCTTCGGGCATGCGCCAATAGCCCGGAAACACGTTCGGGCCGCGCACCTCGATTCCCCCGACTTCGCCCACGGCGCAGGGGTGCTGCTCCTGGTTCATGCAGCGCAGCTCTACGCCGGGTAGTGGGCGACCCACGGTGCCGGCCATGCGCGGTCCATCGGCCTCGTGGTACGGGTTGGACGTGAGCATCGAGGTTTCGCTCATGCCGTAGCGTTCCAGGATGGTGTGGCCGGTGCGTTCCTGCCACTCGCGGAAGGTATCGACGAGCAGCGGCGCCGACCCGCTGATGAACAAGCGCATGTGCGCGCAGCGCTCGGCTGTGAGTGCCGCCTCCTGCAGCAGCCGCACGTAGAGGGTGGGCACGCCCATGAACACGGTGGCCTGTGCAAACCATTCCAGCGCCTGCTGGGGTTTGAACTTGCCCATCCAGAGCATGGTGCTGGCGTTGAGCAGCGCGCAATGCACGGCAACGAACAGACCGTGCACATGGAAGATCGGGAGGGCATGGATGAGCACATCGCCCGGCTCCCAGCCCCACAGCGCGTGCAGCGTCTGCGCGTTGGAGCTGAGGTTGCGGTGTGTGAGCTGTGCGCCCTTGCTGCGGCCCGTGGTGCCGCTGGTGTAGAGAATGGCGGCGACGGTGTTGGCTGGCACGTCGCGGATGGCGTGGTCGGTGCCCTGGCTCTGCGCTGCGTCGATCAGCGTGCCTTGGCCGTCGGCCCCCAGCGTCGCCACATGGGGCACGTTCAGGCGCGCCGCCAGTTCGCCCAGGGCTTGCGCCTTGGCCGGGTCCACCACGAACAGGCGGGGCTCGGCGCTTTCAAGAAAGTAGCTCAGTTCGGCGGCTTGGTAGGCCGTGTTGAGCGGCACATAGACCACGCCCGCGCGCAGGCAGGCGAGGTAAAAAATGAGGGCTGGCACGGATTTTTCCACCTGCACCACCACGCGCTCGCCAGGGGCGACGCCCAGGCTTTCCAGCCAGCAGGCCATACGGGCCGATTGCTGGTCCAGATCGGCAAAGCTGTAGCGCGCGCCGTCGTCGGTCTGGATGGCGGTGCGCTCCAGGTGTTTGCCAAAGGCGTTGCGGAACAGGGCGTAGAGGTTGTGTGAAGGCATGGCTATGGGAAGCAGTTCTGAGGAAATCAAGCGGCGGGTTTGAGCAACCGCTTGACGGTGGAGGAGTGGCTGACCTTTTGCTGCGCAAACTGCTCGTGGCGCGCCTCCAGCTCGGTGACTTCGTAGAGGTAGTTCACCATCAGTCCGAACGATTGCTTGAGGCCTTTGCGAGAGAGGTCGGCGGCGAAATTGATGCGCTCCAGGCGGGCGCCGTTGTCCAGATGAAAGCGCGCGACCGGATCGGCCAGGGGTGCATGCGATGCGTGGACCAGGTAGTGCGCGCACAGGCTGGCAAAGTCGGCCTGCAGGGCTTTGTCCATCTGCTCCAGGCTTTCGGCCGTTGGCGTGCCATGCTGCGCGATCCAGTCTACCGCGCGTGCGCGCGCACCGACCCAGGGGTCCTCAGCGGGCGGTGCTTTCGCCAGCCAATGCGCCAGACCTGGCACCGGCGAGAGGGTGCAGAAGGTTTTGAGCTGGGGCAGTTCGAGGCGCAGTTGGTCCACGACCTTCTTGATCAAAAAATTGCCCAGCGACACGCCGCGCAGCCCTGGCTGGCAGTTGCTGATGGAATAGAACACCGCGGTTCTGGCGTTGGCGGGCAGCGGCGCTTCGGGTTGCGCGGCGATCAGTGGCGCGATGGCCTCCGCCATCTCGCTGACCAGGGCGACCTCCACGAAAATCAAGGGCTCGCCGGCCAATTGGGGGTGGAAGAACGCATAGCACCGGCGGTCGGTCTGCACGCGGCGGCGCAAGTCGTCCCAGCCGGCGATGGCGTGCACTGCCTCGTGCTGAATCAGCTTTTCCAGCAGCGCAGCGCTCGATTGCCAGTCCACGCGTTCGAGCCGCAGGAAGCCGGGGTTGAACCAGGAGCTGAGCAGGTGCAGAAAATCGGCATCCACCGCCGCCAGCTCAGGGTTGCCTTTGCGCAGCGCAAGCAAATCGTTGCGCATGGACAGCAGCATCGCGGTGCCGCCCGGGGCGCGATTGACGCGGCGCAGCAGCTCCTGGCGCGGCGGCTCGACCACCGCCGTCAACGCGGCCAAATGTTCGGCCGTCGGCGCCTTCGCATACTGCGTGGCAGCGTTGAGCACGGCATCGGGGGCCGGAGCAAAGCCGGTGGCAAGCGATGCGAAAAAAGCCTCGCGCCGCGCGGGTGGCAGCGCCCGGTAGCCTTCAATGACTTGCAGGGCCAGGTCGTACACATTGGCCTGACCCCGCTCTGAAAGCAGCCGGCGGCACGCCTCGACCAAGGGCTTGATGGCGTGGTCCGTGCGCGCTTTCTGGGCGAGGCGCAGCAATTGTTCGAGCATAGGTTTTCAGTCCTCCTTACCCCATCAGTGCTGTGGGCAGCCAGGTGGCAATTTCGGGCACCACGCACAGGATCAGGATGGCCACCACCATGCACAGCATGAACGGGAACGCTCCTTTGAGGATGGTGGGCAGGCGCACATCGGGCGTGATGCCGTTGATGACGAAGAGGTTCAGGCCCACCGGCGGCGTGATCAGGCCCAGCTCCATGTTGATGGTGAGCACCACGCCAAACCAGATCGGATCAAACCCTGCCGCGGTGATCACCGGCATGAGGATGGGCGTGGTCATCAGGATGATGGCGGCTGGCGGCAAAAACATGCCGGCGACCAGCAGCAGCAAATTGACGGCAGCAAGGATAAGCCAGCGGTTGGCGTGCATCTCGCTGATCGCCTGCGCCACCGACTGCGTGACCTGCAGCGAGGACATCATGTAGCCGAACAGGATCGAGGTGCCCATGATCAGCATCAGCATGCCCGACTCGCGCAGCCCATCGCGCAGGATGGACCACAGGTCCATGGGCCGCCACACGCGGTAGATCACGATCACCATGGCCAGGCACAGCGCAGCGCCCACGCCAGCGGCCTCCGAGGGCGTGGCGATGCCGCCATACAGCGCGTACACCACGCCAACGATGACGGCCATGAGAGGCAGCAGCCGGGGGACCAGTTCGAACTTCTCCTTCAGGCTGTAGACGCGGTTGGCATCGACCAGCACCGTACCGCGCTTCCAGCTGAGGAACAGCGCCCAGGCCATGAACAGGCCGGTCAGCAGCAACCCGGGCAGGACGCCCGCGAGAAACAGCCGGCCGATCGAGGTTTCCGACGCGATGCCGTAGAGGATCATGGTGATGCTGGGCGGAATCAGGATGCCCAGCGTGCCTCCGGCGGCAATGGCGCCCGTGGCCAGATCGGCGTCGTAGCCGCGCTTGCGCATTTCGGGGATGCCCATCTTGCCAATGGCCGCGCAGGTGGCGGGGGACGACCCCGTCAGCGCCGAGAACAGCGCGCAGGCACCGATGTTCGAGATCACCAGCGAGCCCGGAATGCGGTGCAGCCAGCGCGACAGCGCTTCGTACAGATCGCTGCCGGCGCGCGAACTGGCCACGGCGGCCCCCATGATGATGAACATCGGCAGCGACACCAGCGTGAAGTCGCTCAGGCCGGCAAAAACGGTCTCGGGCACGAAGTTGATGCTGCTCCAGCCATCGAACGCGACCATGAACAGCAGGGCGACTGCGCCCAGGCCGAACGCAATCGGAATGCCCGTGGCGAGCACCAGCACGGTGACGACAAAAATCAGCAGCCCAATGGTGAGTGCGCTCATGAGGTCTCCACGGGGGTCAAAGCACGTCTTCAGGCGAGAGGCCGAAGGGGTGGGCGCGTTGCGTCAGCACCATCCACAGCTCGGCGAGCAACTGCAGGCAGAGCAGGGCAAGGCCGACGGGCACGGAGAGGTACGGTATCCAGACCCGCGCCCGCCAGATCGATGAGGTGGTCTGGCCCGAAACCCAGGTTTCGTACCACCAGGGCACCGCGGCGTAGAGGAAAAAACCGCAAAAAACCAGCGCGATCAGCGTGCCTGCGGTATGCAGCACGCGGCGCATGGGCGTGCCCACCATCAGCGGCAGCACATCCACCGCGACATGGCCCTGCGTGAGCAGGATGTAGGGCGAGCCGATGAAGGTGGCCGCCACGATCAGGTACATCACGAACTCGGTTTGCCACACGGTGGATTGGTGCAGCACGCTGCGCACGAACACCATCTGGCAGACCACGATGACCGAGAGCAGGATCATGCCGGCGGCCGCCACACCGAACAGACGCGAGGCCCCGCCCACTGCGGTGACCCACAGGGGCGTTGGCGCGGCAGAGCCCCTGGAGGCAGACGCTTTACTTGACACTCAGCGCCTTCTCGATCAGCTCTTTGCCGCCGGGCACCTTCTCGGCAAAGTTCTTGTACGAAGTTTTTTGGGCGACAGCGCGCCAGGCGTCGGCGTCGGCCTCGCTCATGGTCACCACCTCGACTTTGTTGGCCTTGAAGGTCTCGACCATCTTGTCGTCCATTTTTTTCGATTCGCCCTCGAAATAGTCCTCCGCTCTTTTCGACGCTGTCGTCAGCGCCTTCTTCTGCGCGTCGTTCAGCTTGTTCCAGCTCTTCATCGAAATGAGCACTGGCTCGTACATGAACCACAGGCCGTTGTCGCCCGGCGCGGTGATGCACTTGACCTGCTCGTACAGGCGGAAGGAAACAAAGCTGCCGGTCGAGGTGTCGGTGGCGGAGATCACGCCCTGCTGCAAGGCGTTGTAGACCTCGCTCGACGGAATTGACACCACCGAGGCACCCGCGCCAGCCCACATCTGCGAGAACGTGGCGCCCGCCGAGCGCACTTTCAGGCCTTTGGCATCGTCGGGCTTGCGAATGCATTGGTCCTTGCTGGCAAAAGCACCGGCCAGCCAGGCGTCGGCCAGCACCTTGACGCCGCCCTGTTCGATGACGGCCTTGATGTCCTTCATGAAATCCGAGTCGTTGATGCGCCGGGCGTGCGCGTGGCTCTTGACCAGGCCTGGCATCAGCGTGGCGCCGAACTGCGGGTGAAAGCCCGAGGCGTAGTCGAGCGGAAAGGACGCCATGTCGATCTGGCCCGTGAGCATGGCTTTCCATTGCTCCTGGGGTTTGACCAGGCTGGAGCCGGGGAAGATCTTGATGACCATGTCCACCTTGGCCGCCGCCACGTCGCGCGCCATCATCTGCACCATTTCGTCGCGCACGTCGCCCTTGCCGCCCGGGAACTGGTGCGACAGCTTGAGAACCGTCTCGGCCTGTGCTCCGCTTGCCAGTACGAGGGCCGCCGCCGCCAGGGCGTGGGTCAAAGGGCGAAAAAAGGGCTTGGTCATGGTGTGTCTCCACTGCCTTGCGGCGGCTTGTTGTATAAAATTTCTATCATGTTATATGTATCAGATTCCCGGCACGCCTAGGAATTACCCCTGCACCGCAGTCTCAAGCCGCACCATGTCCCCCCTTTCTGTCTCCCAGACCCGAAGCCGCGTCCAGCAGGTGCGTGACCAGTTGGAGGACGACATCGTGAATGGGCGCATGCGCCCCGGCGAGCAGCTGCAGATCGAGGAGTTGATGGCGCGTTTCGGCGTCTCGCGCACGCCGGTGCGCGAAGCCTTGCAACAGCTCGAAGCCAGTGGCTTGGTCGCTGTGCAGCCCAAGCGTGGCACGTTCGTGGCGCAGATCGGCATTGCCGAGCTGATCGAGATGTTCGAGGTCATGGCGGAGCTCGAAGCCCTGTGCGCGCGCCTGGCGGCACGGCGTGCGACGGCCGGCGTGCTGCACGAGATTGAAGCCGCGCTGGCGGAATGTGCAACGCAGTGCGAAACCCAGGACATCAACGCGTACTACTACGCCAACGAGCACTTCCACCAGCGCATTTACCAAGCCTGCGGCAACGCTTTCCTGGTGCAGCAGACGCTGGCGCTGAAGAACCGGCTCAAGCCCTACCGCCGCCTGCAGCTGCAGCTGCGCAACCGCATGGGCCAGTCGCTCCAGGAACACCGCGAGATCGTGGCCGCCTTGCAAAGAGGCGACGGCGAGGCCGCGGCCCAGACCGCGCGCCAGCATGTGCTGGTCCAGGGGCAGCGCTTTAACGACTTGTTGTCGCTCGCCAGCACGGCGCTGAAAACCCCCGCGCCTCTGGCCTGGAGCGCGGCGGCGACCGCGCCGGACACCTGACAGCCGCTGCCCTGAAAAAAATAGGGCCTAAATGGGCTCTGGCGAAATGCTGTCAAGCGCTTACAGCTATTGAATTGGTAGTGAGTGCGCGCCCTCCTGGCTTGCACAAAGCATGACGTGGCGCAAGCCCTCGGTGCGTGGACAGCTTGAAATACGTTCGACTCCGCCCCACGTGCCCAGCAATCTGGAGGAACACACCCATGCGTCTCGACAAACTCACCACCAAATTTCAGGAAGCCCTCTCCGATGCGCAATCGCTTGCGCTGGGGCACGACAACGCCTACATCGAACCCGTGCACCTGCTGGTCGCCATGCTGCGCCAGGACGATGGCCCGCGTGCGCTCCTCGAGCGTGCCGGCGCCAATGTGCCCGGCCTGCTGGCGGCGGCCGAGGCTGCCGTCAAGCGCTTGCCCCAGGTGACGGGGCAGGACCAGGTCCAGGGCGGCCCCGAGCTCGGCCGCGTGCTGCAGGCGACCGAGAAGGAGGCCATCAAGCGCGGCGACAACTTCATTGCCAGCGAACTGTTTCTGCTCGCGCTGCTCGATAGCAAGGGCGATGCGGCCCGCATTGCCAAGGAAAACGGCCTGTCGCGCAAAAGCCTGGAGTCGGCGATCGATGCCGTGCGCGGCGGCCAAAAAATGGACAGCGCCGAAGGCGAAGGCCAGCGCGAAGCGCTGAAGAAATACTGCATCGACCTGACCGAGCGCGCTCGCGCCGGCAAGCTCGATCCGGTGATTGGCCGCGACGACGAAATCCGCCGCGCCATCCAGGTGCTGCAGCGGCGCACCAAGAACAACCCGGTGCTCATCGGCGAGCCCGGCGTCGGCAAGACGGCCATCGTCGAGGGCCTGGCGCAGCGCATCGTCGCCGGCGAGGTGCCCGATTCGCTCAAGGGCAAGCGCGTGCTCTCGCTCGACATGGCGGCGCTGTTGGCGGGCGCCAAGTTCCGCGGCGAGTTCGAGGAGCGCCTCAAGGCCGTGCTGAACGAACTTGCCAAGGACGAAGGGCAAACCATCGTCTTCATCGACGAGCTGCACACCATGGTGGGCGCCGGCAAGGCCGAGGGCGCGATGGACGCGGGCAACATGCTCAAGCCCGCCCTGGCGCGCGGCGAGCTGCACTGCGTGGGCGCGACCACGCTGGACGAATACCGCAAGTACATCGAGAAGGACGCCGCCCTGGAACGCCGCTTTCAGAAAATCATCGTCGGCGAGCCCACGGTGGAAGCGACCATTGCCATCCTGCGCGGCCTGCAGGAGCGCTACGAGCTGCACCACGGCGTGGAGATCACCGACCCGGCCATCGTGGCTGCTGCCGAGCTGTCGAACCGCTACATCACCGACCGCTTCCTGCCCGACAAGGCGATTGACCTGATCGACGAAGCGGCGGCCAAGATCAAGATCGAGATCGACTCCAAGCCCGAGGTGATGGACAAGCTCGACCGGCGCCTGATCCAGTTGCAGATCGAGCGCGAAGCCGTGAAGAAGGAGAAGGACGAGGCTTCGCAGAAGCGCTTTGGCCTGATCGAGGAAGAGATCACGTCCTTGCAAAAGGAAATCGCCGATCTGGACGAAATCTGGCAGTCGGAGAAGGCCCAGGCCCAGGGCAGCCAGCAGGTGCGCGAAGAGCTGGAGCACGTCAAGCTGCAAATCGAAGAGCTCAAGCGCAAGGGCGACTTCAACAAGGTGGCCGAGCTGCAATACGGCAGGCTCCCCGAGCTGGAAAAGCAGCTCAAGGAAGCGCAGGACAAGGAATCCGGCGCGGGTGCCCATACGCCCAACCGGCTGCTGCGCACCCAGGTGGGCGCCGAGGAAATCGCCGAAGTGGTGAGCCGCGCCACCGGAATTCCGGTCTCCAAGATGATGCAGGGCGAGCGCGACAAGCTGCTTTTGATGGAAACCAAGCTGCACGAGCGCGTGGTGGGCCAGGACGAGGCGATTGCCGCCGTGGCCAACGCCATCCGCCGCTCCCGCTCGGGCCTCTCGGACCCGAACCGCCCCACGGGCAGTTTTCTGTTCCTCGGCCCCACGGGCGTCGGCAAGACCGAGCTGTGCAAGGCACTGGCAGGCTTCCTGTTCGACAGCGAAGACCATCTGGTTCGCATCGACATGAGCGAATTCATGGAGAAGCACTCGGTGGCCCGCCTGATCGGCGCGCCGCCCGGCTATGTGGGCTACGAAGAAGGCGGCTACCTCACCGAAGCCGTGCGCCGCAAACCGTACGCGGTGCTGCTGCTCGACGAGGTGGAAAAGGCGCACCCGGATGTGTTCAACGTGCTGCTGCAGGTGCTGGACGATGGCCGCCTGACCGATGGCCAGGGCCGCACCGTGGACTTCAAGAACACGGTGATCGTGATGACCAGCAACATCGGCTCGCACCTGATCCAGGCCATGGTGGGGCAGGATTCGGACGACATCAAGGAGGCGGTCTGGGGGGAACTCAAGAACCATTTCCGACCCGAATTCCTCAACCGCATCGACGAGACGGTGGTGTTCCACGCGCTCGACGCAGCGCACATCGAGGCCATCGCGCGCATTCAACTGCAAATTCTGCAGGCGCGGCTGGCGAAGATGGAGCTGGAACTGCAGGTGTCCGAGACGGCCATTGCCGAGCTCGCCAAGGTGGGGTTCGACCCGGTGTTTGGCGCGCGGCCGCTCAAGCGCGCCATCCAGCAGCGCATTGAGAACCCGCTCTCCAAGCTCTTGCTGGAAGGCAAGTTCCTGCCCAAGAGCGTGATTGCCGTCGATGTCGATCCGGTGCTGGCGCCGGGGGTGTTTCATTTCAGCGGGCAGTCGCAAGCGGACGCCGCGCCGAAGTGATATCAAAAGAATAGCTGCTAGCGCTTACTGCATAAGCGCTAGCGGCCATTTTTGCTAATATTTTTATGAAAATTTACCGAAAGCCGTTTTGGACCAAGTGTTGAACCGACTTGCCAGCTGGCTGCTGCGCGCCGTGGTCCTTGTGGCCGGGCTGGTGGTGTTTCTCAGTCTGCTGACCGCCGTGCTGCTGTTGGCCGCTTTGTGGGGCCTGCGCGCGCTGTGGGCGCGCATCACGGGTCGGCCCGTGGTTCCCTGGGTGATGGGCGTCGACCCGCGCACCGCCTGGCGGGCCGCCGCGAGCCGCGGTGCCTGGCGCCGGCAGGGCCAGGCAACGGCCGAACCCGAACAGCCGCCGACACCGCCGCAAACGGGCGCCGCCGGCCCCTTGATGCGCCCGCTGCCCGGCACCGACGAGGTGACCGATGTGAGGCCGCGCCCGCCGCGCGCGCCCAAAGACGATTGAGGCGTTTCCCCTAAGCCGTGGCGAAGCCCCGCCACTATGATGCAACGATGACCTCCACCGACCTGCGCGCCCTGTTCGACACCCAGTACCAAGCCAGCCGCGAGCACGTGGCCGTGCCCCTGGTGGTACGCCGCGAGCGCCTGCTGCGCATGCGCAAACTCCTGGACGAGCACAGCGGCACGCTGGCGGCGGCGGTCGAGGCCGATTTCGGCGTGCGCTCGCAGCGCCTGACCGAAGTGGCCGACATGTTCGTGCTGCACACGCTCATTTCACACACGCTCAAGCACCTGGCGCGCTGGAGCCGGCCGCAGAAGGTGCGCACGCCGCTGTACCTGCTGCCGGCGAGCGCGCGCATCGAGCGCCAGCCGCTCGGCGTGGTGGGCGTCATCTCGCCCTGGAACTACCCCATTCAACTGGCCCTGGCGCCGGCGATCACGGCACTGGCCGCCGGCAACCGGGTGATGATCAAGCCCAGCGAACTCACGCCCCATACTTCGGCACAGTTGGCGCGCCTGCTGGCCCAGTTCTTCACGCCCGATGAGGTCTGTGTGGTGCAGGGCGATGCGGCCGTGGCCAGCGCCTTTGCCGCGCTGCCGTTTGACCACCTGGTGTTCACCGGCTCCACGGCCGTGGGCCGCAAGGTGGCGCAGGCGGCCGCCGCCAATTTGACCCCCACCACGCTCGAACTCGGCGGCAAGTCGCCCTGCATCATCGATGCGGACTGCCGGCTCGAAGACGCCGCGCTCAAGATCGCCCACGGCAAGCTGCTGAACGCCGGCCAGACCTGCATAGCGCCCGACTATGTGCTCGTGCCGCGCGGCAGCGAGAGCGCGTTTGCCGACGCCTACAAGGCCGCGGTGGCCAAGCTGTTCCCGACGATTGCCGGCAACAAGGACTACGCCTCGATCATCAGCCCGCGCCACCTGGCCCGTCTGCGCACCATGCTGCAGCAGGCACAGACGCAGGGCGCGCAGGTGCTGTCCATGGACCCGGCGCCGGGCCAATCGGTGGCGCCCGCCTCGGCCGTGCTCGACGGCGCCACCAGCCGCCAGATGGCGCCTGTGCTGGTGCTGGGCGCCACCTCGGCCATGCAGCTGATGCAGGAAGAGATCTTCGGCCCCATCCTGCCCGTCATCTCGTACGACCGGCTCGACGACGCCGTCGCCCACATCAACGCCGGCCCGCGCCCATTGGCGCTCTACTGGTTTGGCAACAGCGACAGCGTGCGCGACGGCGTGCTGGCGCGCACCGTGAGCGGCGGCGTCACCGTGAACGACACGCTGATGCACATTGCCCACGACAACCTGCCGTTTGGCGGCGTGGGCGACAGCGGCTGGGGCGCCTACCACGGTGAGCAGGGTTTCCTGCGCTTTTGCCACCAGAAGTCGGTGCTGATCCAGTCGCGCTGGTCGCTCGGCTCGGTGTTCTACCCACCGTATGGCGCGCGGCTTGACAGCACGCTCAAGTTGTTGCGCCGCATCATCTAGAGGAACAGCGGGCGTGTGACCCTGGCGCGCGCAGGCCCACGCTGGGGAGGGAAAACCCGTTTGCGGCGACAATGCCGCTCCTTTTTCAATTTCCGTTGTCCGTTTCGGTTGGTTTTTTCATGTCCAGTATTCAGGTTCGTCCCGCCACGCTTCGCGATGCCAAAGCCATCGCGCAAATCCATACCATCGCCGCGCAACAGGCCTACCAGGGCATCGTTCCCGACGAGCAGCTCAAGTCCCTCTCGGTGGAAAAGCGCCAAGCCTATTGGCGCGAAGCCATTGAGTACTGCGAGCCGCAGGTGCAGGTGGCGGTCGAAGACGAAAAGGTGATCGGCTTTGTCGGCTACGACCGTTCGCGTGACGAAAAATCGCGGCCGACCACCGGCGAAATCTGGGCCATCTATGCCGCTCCCTCGCACTGGGACAAGGGCGTGGGCCTGGCACTGTGGGACGCCGCCCGCGACGGCCTGCAGGAAGAGGGCTGCACCAACGTCACCGCCTGGGTACCGCTGCGCAACGAGCGCGCCATCCGCTTTCACGAACTCGCCGGCTTCAAGCGCGAAATGTCCACCGCCAAGACGGCGGTGGTCGGCAGCGTGAAGATCGAGGAAGTGCGGCTCAAGCGCGCCATTGCCGGCTGATCTCCGGCTGATTGCCGGTTGATTGCCGGCCGATTTCCTTCTGTTCACCGAGATCTTGTTTTTAATGACCCCTGCTTCTGCCAGCGACGCCGCCCCCACCATTGCGTGGACCACTTCCAAGGGAGTGGCTGCCAGTGCCTCCTGGCACAGTGAGGCCGGGGTGAGCGCGCCGCGCCGCGTGGAACTTGCGGACGACACCCTGAGTGCCGACAGCGCCTACCGCCTGGCGTGCGCCGGCACGGGGATGCTGTGGCGGGGCGACTTCCAAAACGCCCGCCAACTGCTGCAGGCGCTGGCACGCCGCGCGGACAACAAGCCGGCCAAAGCGGCGGCCCGTGCGGCAGCGAAGGCGGCGGCCGCCAGCCCGCAAGAGCGTTTCAACCTGCACCGCCAGGCGCAGTCGCAGCGCGCGCGCACCCTGGGCACGCTGCTGATCGCCCTGGAGCCCGACTATTCGATCGCCCTGCGCCGCGCACCCGACTGGCGTGCTGCCATTGCCGAGGCCTGGGGCCCGGCCACCGGTGAGCCCACCGTCACCTCGCTGCGCGAGCTGCTGGGCGTCGTGGGCGCACACGAATGGCGCAAAACGGGCGTCGAGATCCCCGTGCTGGGCGAGGCGCCGGGCAACCGCATTCACCCGCACTACGGCGTGTTTTCGCCGATTCGGGGCGAATACCTGGACCTGGTGGCCCAGCAGCCCTTGCCTGACGATACGTCGCTGGCCTTTGACATTGGCACCGGCACCGGGGTGCTGGCCGCCTTGCTGGTGCGCCGGGGCGTCAAGCGGGTCGTGGCCACCGAAAACGCGCCACGCGCGCTCGCCTGCGCACAAGACAACCTGCAGCGCCTGGGCCTGACCAAGCAGGTGGAGTTGCACAGCACCGATCTGTTCCCACCCGGCCGCGCGCCGCTGATCGTCTGCAACCCGCCCTGGCTGCCCGCGCGCCCTGCGTCGCCGCTGGAACACGCCATCTACGACGAAGGCAGCCAGATGCTGCGCGGTTTTCTGACGGGCTTGGCGGACCACCTCACGCCGGGCGGCGAAGCCTGGCTGCTGCTGTCGGACCTGGCGGAGCACCTGGGCCTGCGCTCGCGCGAGGCGTTGCTGGGCTGGGTCGCCGCCGCCGGTCTGCAAGCGCTGGGCCGCAGCGATGTGCGCCCGCACCACGCCAAGGCGCAGGACGCGAGCGACGCCCTGTATGCGGCGCGCTCGGCCGAGGTGACTTCGCTCTGGCGGCTGGCGGTCGTCGAATGAAGAACTCCTGAATTTGTAGCTGCCAGCGCTTACTGGATAAGCGCTAGAGGCCAATTTGGCACTAAATTTCGTGTCTGCCGCAACCCCGCCTTTGCTGCTGCTGGCCCCGATGGAGGGGCTGCTCGATTTTGTGCTGCGCGACATTCTGACCCGCGTGGGCGGCGTGGACCGCTGCGTCTCCGAGTTCATTCGCGTCACCGGCACGCTGCTGCCCGACAAAGTCTTTTATCGCTACCTGCCGGAACTGCACCACGGCGGCCGCACGCTGGCGGGAACGCCGGTGCGCGCGCAGTTGTTGGGCTCCGACCCGGTGAGCATGGCGGACAACGCCGCCGCCCTGGCGGCGCTGGGCCCCGAGGGCATCGACCTCAATTTCGGCTGCCCGGCCCGGGTGGTCAACCGCCACGGCGGCGGCGCCTCGCTGCTGCGCGAACCCGAGCGCATTGCCGAGGTGGTGGCGGCGGTGCGCCGCGCCGTGCCGGCGGCCATGCCGGTCTCTTGCAAGATGCGTCTGGGCTACGACGATGCGGCGCTCTCCGTGGCCTGTGCGCAAGCCATGGCGGACGCTGGCGCCTGCGAGATCGTCGTGCACGCGCGCACCAAGCAGGACGGCTACCGCCCGCCCGCGTACTGGGAGCGGATTCCCGCCATCCGCGCGGCGGTGCGCGTGCCGGTGGTGGCCAATGGTGAAATCTGGACGGTGGCGGATGCCGTTCGCTGCCGCGATGCCTCGGGCTGCGAGGCGCTGATGCTGGGGCGGGGCATGGTGGCCGATCCGGGCCTGGCGCTGGCACTGCGCGCGCATGAAAGCGGTGCAGCCCCCGCCTCTCTGCCCTGGAGCGCGCTGGTGCCGCATCTGCTCGAATTCTGGGAGCTGGTCTGCGCCCAGCTCGAACCGCGCCAGCGCGCCGGGCGGCTCAAGCAGTGGCTCAATTTGCTGCGCCGGCGCTACCCCGAGGCCCAGCAGGCCTACGACACGGTGCGCGTGCTCACCGAACAAACCGCTGTGGGCGCGGCGCTGGCGCACATGGCCGACGTGGCGCGCAAGTGAGGTTTCACAGCAGGTGATCGGGCGCCAAGGGGCCAAGCAGGTTGATCAGCAAGCGCAGCGGGAAGCTGGTGTCGGGCTCCGAGCGCGTGTCCTCCAGATTGCTGCCTGCGGGTGCGTGCCAGATCAGACCCTGCGCGTCTTGCTCCACATGCCAGGCCAGGTCACGCATGCCGGTTTCAATCTGCTTGCTGGCCACGGCTGAGAGCTTGCGGCTGCGGATCAGCAAGGCGATTTCGGTGTTTTGCAGCTCTGAGCGCAAGTCCAGGTTCATCGAGCCAATGGCCAGCAACTGGCCGTCCATGACGAGAAACTTGGAGTGCAGCATGGCGCGGGAGCTGCCCGTGACGCCGCTGCCCGAGCCCAAGAGGCTCCGGGCATTGCGCAGCTCTCCCTGCTCGCTGCGCATCTCGTAGAGCTCGACGCCCAAATCAAGCAGGGCCACGCGGTGGCCCATGTAGCCGGCATGTGCAATCGGTGCGTCGTTGGAGGCCAGTGAATTGGTCAGCACCCGCACCCGCACGCCGCGCGCACGCGCATCCTGGAAGGCCTGCATGATGCGTTTGCCCGGCACAAAGTAGGGCGAGACGATGAGCAGTTCGCGCTTTGCCTGGCCCATGAGCTGCAGCAGGCCGTCCACCACCGTTTCACTCTGGAGTTCAGATGGCCCGGCTGCCTTCTGCGTCACAGGAGTATTGGATTCGCCATCGGCGTTGCCCGCAGCCGGTGGGGGCTGCCTGGTGGGAGCTGCGCCTTCGCGGGGCGCTACGCCCGGACTGCTTTCCGCGGCGATTTTGGCCGGCTCGTCGGCCAGCACCACGGCCGGCGCCCAGACAAAGTGGGCGTGCGCCAAGTCCATCGCCTCGAACTGTTCGGCGTGGCGCTTCTGGACCTCTTTGACGTCCTGCTTGGTCACGGTCCTGGCGGTCGGCGTGGCCGCGGAAGCCGGCGCCTCTGTCGCTCTTGCCGTTTTCGCCTGCTTCACCGTCTGGGCCTGCGCCTGTGTGGCATCGTCCGCGGGGTCGTCCGCCTGGGCAGCGTCCTCGGCGCGAACCTGCTCGCGCATCTGCAGCAGTTCCTTCTTGCTGATGAGCGAAGCCACCGGGTAGGCGCGCTGGTTGTTCCAGTATGTGTCGAAGCTGCGCGAGAGGTCGGCCACGATCGGGCCGGCGGCCAGTACGTCGAGATCGACGAAATTGCCCACCTCGGCGTTGCCGAAATACGCGTCGCCCAGGTTGCGCCCGCCCGCCACGCCCATGGCGTTGTCGGCGATGAACAGCTTGTTGTGCATGCGCTGCTGGGCACGCGAAAAGTCCATCACGGCACTGAAGATGCGGCCCACCTTCGACGCGCGCGGTCCGGCCACCGGGTTGAACATGCGCATCTCGATGTTGGGCTCGAAGGCCAGGCGCATCACCTGCGCGTCGCGCCCGGTGCTGTGAAAGTCGTCCAGCAGCACGCGCACGCGCACCCCGCGCCGCGCCGCCTTCACCACAGCGCGCAGCAGGCGCGCCGTGCTGGCGTCGGCATGGATGGCGTAGTACTGCAGGTCGAGTGTCTTTTCCGCCGCTTCGGCCAGCGCCAGGCGGCTGCCGTAGGCGTCGTCCGGGCCGTTGAGCAAGCGAAAGCCCGAGCTGCTGCGGGCCTGCGCCTGTTGGCGCTGTTGCTGTACGCTGGTGCTCAGTGAGGTCGCGGCAGGCGTGGCCAGTGCGTGCGAGACCGGTCGCGCAACGTTTTCAGGCAGACCCGAGCATGCGCTGAGCAAGCAGAGCAGGCCAAGGCTGGCGAGGTGGGAGCGAAGCGTCATGGCGTTGGCGGCACGCGGCGCCGGCGAAACACCGGTTTCAGGCCTTCGGCCCGCGCAACCCGGTGCAAGCGTAGCCGGTGGGCCGGTGTTGACGCGTCAGACGCCGCGCCGGACGCAGCGCGGCGCCCGCCTACCAGCTCGCTTCGCGGTCCGGCGTGGAGCTGATGCGGTGAATCGACAGGTCGGCCCCGTCGAACTCCTGTTCGCGCGTCAGGCGCAGGCCCATCGTCGCCTTGAGCACGCCGTACACCACCGCCCCGCCCATCAGCGCCCAGACCACGCCCAGGCCCGTGCCCAGGAGCTGCGCGCCCAGAGCCACACCGCCCAGACCACCCAGCGCTTTGCTGCCGAAGATGCCGGCCGCAATGCCGCCCCAGGTGCCGCACAGGCCGTGCAGCGGCCACACGCCCAGCACGTCGTCGATCTTCCAGCGGTTCTGCGTGAGCGTGAACATCGAGACAAATACCACCCCGGCCACGGCGCCCACCACCAGCGCGCCCAGCGGGTGCATGACGTCCGAGCCCGCGCACACGGCCACCAGGCCGGCCAGGGGCCCGTTGTGCACAAAACCGGGGTCGTTCTTGCCCATGGCCAGTGCGGCCAGTGTGCCGCCCACCATGGCCATCAGGGAATTGACCGCCACCAGGCCGGAGATCTTGTCGAGCTGCTGCGCGCTCATCACGTTGAAGCCAAACCAGCCGACGATGAGAATCCAGGCGCCCAGGGCCAGAAACGGAATGTTCGACGGAGGGTGGGCCGAGATCCCGCCGTCCTTGCGGTAGCGGTTGGCGCGCGAGCCCAGCAGCAGCACGGCCGGCAGTGCAATCCAGCCGCCGACGGCGTGCACTACAACGGAGCCGGCAAAATCGTGGAACTCGGCGCCGCTGACGCGGGCGATCCAGGCCTGGATGCCCAAGTGGCCGTTCCAGGCGATGCCCTCGAAGAACGGGTAGACAAACCCGACGATGGCGGCGGTTGCGATCAGTTGCGGCCAGAACCGTGCGCGTTCCGCAATGCCGCCCGAGATGATGGCGGGGATGGCCGCCGCAAAGGTGAGCAGGAAGAAAAACCGCACCAGGCCAAAGCCGCTTTGCTGCGCCAGTTGGTCGGCGCCCACGAAAAAGTGCTTGCCGTAGGCGACGCCGTAGCCGACCAGAAAATAGACCACGGTAGAGACCGAGAAATCGACCAGAATTTTCACCAGCGCATTCACCTGGTTCTTTTTCCGCACCGTTCCCAGCTCCAGAAAAGCAAAGCCCGCGTGCATGGCCAGCACCATGACGGCGCCCAGCAGAAGGAAAAGGGTGTCAGTGCCCTGGCGTGTGGCGTCCATGGAGTCCTTTGGTGCGGCAAGTGGGGAAACAGGGCGCCAAAAAGGCGCCATGCACACTTTTGAGCAAAAAATGCGCCAGGCTGGAGCAGCCTTTGGGCGCCGGATCTGCACCGCAATCGAACGCACATGCACCACCGGTGTGCGCGCCTGCACGACCCTGGGGCAAAAAAGGCCGGCACCCGGCGGGTGCCGGCCTTGCTATCGAGAATATAGCTGCTAGGGAGCCTCTGCACGAATCGTCCCGCCGTGTGCATCTGCGGCTTCGGGCGATCTGCAGCGTTGCAAATCCTCGCGATAGCTATGGCTATCGCTGCGGTTTGCGCCTTGATCCTGCCGTCGGGGTGGCGGTCGGTGTCGGCGGCCGTGCTTTCACATGTCCTGGCGGCGTTCAGGGCGCCGCCGTCTGCGGTCCATGAACCAGGCCAGGAAAGGCAGCAGCACCAGTGAGCCCGGCAGGACCCAGATGAAGAGGTAAGGGCTGACGGAGGATGCCGAGCGCATGACGCCGCGCAGGTGGGCGCGCTCGGTGGCGGTCCATGCCCCCTGTTTGCGCTGGCGGATCAACCAGACCACGGAACCTTTCATGGTGGCAAGCTCGCTTCGAAAACGTGTTTTCTCGCGCGTATTGCCTGCAAGAAAGGAGCAGAACCACTCTGGAGCCCGCTCCATGCGCCGCTGGAAGGCGCTGGTGGAATTGGGGTCGAATGTCTCGTTCAGCGGCTGCGGCTCCCCTGCGGTCAAAGGATCGCATGAAGGGGATGGCGCAGGCGTGTTCATGGCACTAGCGGTGTAACTCGCCTGAGCGCTCGGGCTGGTAGGTTACTTCGGCTACGCGCACCGTCATGCAGGCGCCACCTGGTACGGGCCAGGCCAGTTCGTTGCCCACGGACAGGCCCAGCAAAGCGCTGCCGACCGGCGCAAAAATCGAAATGGCGTTGGGCGTGCTGCCGGCGTCGCGCGGATAGACCAGCGTGAGGCAAAAATCTTTGCCCGTCTCCTGAATGGAGAATTTCACCGTGGAATTCATGGTGACGACTTCCGGCGGCATATCGGCGGGGTTGACAATGTCTGCGCGGTCCAGTTCTGCCTGTAGCTGCGGGCGGCCTGGGAAGCTCCCGCCCGCAGAGGTCTGGAGCAGCGTTTCCAGGCGCTCCAGATCCAGGGACGAGACAGTGAGAGGCGGTTTGGGCATGGCAGGCACTATTTGGCGGTGCAACGGGCCAGTGTAGCCCTGCCGGAATTTCGCACTGCGGCATGCTGGTATTTTTGCCCCAAATTGGGTTGGCATGTCAACGCGCGGGGCGCCTGGCGGCTTATGGGTGCTTGCCCCGCGCCGCGCGCATGCTTGCGGCTGGGTAGGCACCTTTCTCGCACCATGTCCCAATCTTCCCTTCGCAGCCCTTGGCTGGACGCCACCAAAGGCGCCGCCTGCCTTGCCATCGTGGCGCACCATCTCTCGGTCTATGGCCCGCTCTCCGACACGGTGCGGCCCTTTGCGCCGCAGTTGATGGCCTGGCTCTACGACTATGCGCGCATGGCGGTGCAGATTTTTCTGGTGGTGGGCGGCTATCTGGCCGCGGCGAGCCTGGCGCCCGCTGGCGTTGCACGGTTTGAAGCAGCGGGAGTGCAGATCGCGCGGCGCTTCATGCGACTGGCCGTGCCTTATGCGGCAGCGCTGCTGACGGCGGTCGCCGCCGCGGCGCTGGTGCGCCCTTGGCTGGACGATCCCAGTGTGCCGGACAGCCCGCACTTCGCCCAATTGCTGGCCAACGCGCTGATGCTGCAGGATGTGCTGGGCCAGCCGGCTCTTTCGGCCGGCGTCTGGTACGTCGCCATCGATTTCCAGCTGTATGCCGGTGCGGTTCTGCTGCTGGCGCTGGCGCGCCGTCTCTCTGGCGGGGCAGCCCAGTGGGCCGCATTTGCGGGCAAAGTGCTGGTGGTGGCGTTGTGCGCCGCGTCGCTGCTGGTATTCAACCGGTTTGCCGCGCTCGATGCTTGGGGCATTTACTTTTTTGGCTCGTATGGGCTTGGCATGGCAACGCTTTGGGCCGTGCGCAGTTCTCACCCCGGCCGCTGGCTGCTGGCGCTGGCGTTGCTAGGCGGCTTGGCGCTCGCCGTTGATTTCCGCCTGCGTATTCTGCTAGCGCTGGGCACTGCTGCCTGGCTGGCCTGGCTTGCCTTGCGCGCGCCATCGACCAGGCCCTCGCGTGCCAAAGCCCTGGCGGCGCCGTTGATTTGGGTGGGTCAGCGCTCTTACTCTGTGTTCCTGGTGCATTTTCCGGTCTGCCTGATGGTGAATGCGCTCTTCGCCTATGCCTGGCCCGGCGAACCGCTGGTGCACACTATCGGGCTGTTGAGTGCGTTGGGCCTGTCCATTGCAGCGGGCTGGTTGCTCTACGAGCGCGTGGAGCGCCACGGCGCCACCGCCTGGCAGGCCTTGCGCTGGGAAGCCCAACTTATGGGCGGCAGCTTGTTGGTGGCCCTGACGCATGGGCACTTAGCGGGCTAGGCCTTTTGCCGGCGCGAGTGCTCCATCGGGGTCAGGAATGGGCGCGGCAGGCGGTGAACAAATCCCGATCGGCTTGGTACGCTGAGGTCTGCACATCCATCAGGCCCAGCACCGAATGAAAGTAGCTGTCCTGCGTGATGTGTCGGTCAGCCAGATCGCGCTGCAGGCAATCCGTGTGCACACCTGAGCGTGCTTGCATGGCGGGTGAGAGCCAGGTGATCCAGGGGACGTGCTTTTGCACATCGGGCGCGATGCTGTATGGCAAACCGTGCAGGTAGATATTGTTCTCGCCCAGAGACTCACCATGGTCGGCGACATAGATCATTGCGGTATCGGCCTTGGGCTCCTGGCGCTCCAGCCAGTGCAAGGTGTCGCTCAGGAAGGCGTCGGTCTCCACAATGCTGTTGTCATAGGCATTGACGACTTCTGCCTGGCTGCACTCCTGCAAGGCGTTGGATTGGCACTCGGGCTTGAACTTCTTGAGGGCCGGCGCGGAGCGGTGCGCATACGCAGGGCCGTGGCTGCCCATCTGGTGGAGCACGACCACGGTTCCGCGAGCGCGCTGCTCCGCTGGCAAGGCGGCAAGCCGCTCATCCAGCCCCACCAGCAAAATGGGATCGAGGCATTCGCCACCCGTGCAGAGCTGCGGGTCTTTGAGCGCCGTGGTGCTGGCCGAGGGGACGCGTGCGCAAATGCCCTTACAGCCTGACTGGTTGTCCAGCCAGAGTACGGCCAAGCCCGCGTGCTGGAGCACGTCGAGCAGGTTTTCATAGTTGCTCTTGCGTGCTTCGTACGCGGTTTTCCCCAGATTCGAAAACATGCAGGGCAGGGCCGTCGCGGTGCTGGTGCCGCACGACCAGGCGTTGCGCGCACTGGAGAGGTCTTTGCGCGCCGAGAGTTGCGGCGTGGTGTCACGGGCATAGCCGTTGATGCCGAAATTGCCGCTGCGCCCGGTCTCGCCTACGACCAGCACCAACAGCGGAGGTTTGGCTTGACCGGCATAGCTTGCGCCCAGTTTGGCGTCGCGGCCAAGCGGCAGCAGGGTATGCGTGTCCATGCGCAGCGGGCGTGTCGCCAGGTCGCCCAGGGCATAAACGGTATTGAGCGGGTTGATCAGGTAGCGCAACTGCGGCTGGTTGCGCATGGTGGAGGAAAACTCCTGGAATACCAGCAAGATGCTTGCCACCACCAGCCCCACGCAGGTCAGCAGCAGGGCGGTGTTGCGCATCACCTGCCGCAGGCCCGATGCATGGCGCAGCGGCCTGCGCCACAGCCACCACAGCGGCGGAGCCGCCAACGCGAGCACCATGGCCAGCATGCGCCAGGAAAACAGGTCGCCGGTTTCGCGCACGTCGGTTTGGAAGACGTTCTGCAGCATGCTCGAATCGATGGCGATGCCATAGCTGAGCATGAAGTAGGCGCCGAAGGCGGCAAACAGAACCAACAGCGTGCCTGCCGGTTTGAGCGTCCAGCGCCAGGCGAAGAGCGCGAGCACGGCTGTATTGCCAGCGGCGATCAGAAACCCGAAGGCGAAAAAAAATAGCCAGCCATGCGCAGTGGCACCGGCTGCGTGGGTGTTTGCCAGGGCGCGCCACAAGGGCCAGTTGCAGACGGAAGCCAACCAGACTGCCAAGGGCAGCACGATCGTGACTGGGTGGGCGGCGCGGGGTTTGGTTAGGTTTGTGGGCATCACGTGGTGCGCGGCACGGCGCGGCGCTGGTGAGCGCAAGGAGAAATGTATCAGGGGTAGATTAGCCGCCGCCGGTTAAGTGCAGTTTAATGTGACGCCCGCAAAGGGAGGACGCCAAGTTGCGCCGCATGGTGCTCCAGATGGTCTGCGACGAAGCTCTGCACGAAGTAGTACCCGTGGTCGTAGCCTGCATGGCGGCGCAGGGTGAGCGGCTGCCCGGCTTGGGCACAGGCGGCCTCGAAGCGCTGTGGATGGAGCTGCTCCGCCAGGAATGGATCGGATAGACCCTGGTCGATCAGGATGCCGGCAGGAAAAGGGGGTTGCTCGCACGCTTGCATCAGGCCCGTGGCATCGTGTGCGGACCATTGGCTTCGGTCCGGCCCCAGGTACCCGGTAAACGCTTTCTCGCCCCAAGGACACTGGCTGGGCGCGCAGATCGGAGCGAAGGCAGAGACCGATCGGAACAGTGCGGGGTGGCGCAGCGCGAGTGTCAGCGCGCCGTGGCCCCCCATGGAGTGGCCGAAGATGCCGATCCGCGCCGTGTCGATGGGCAGATGCTCGCCCAGAAGCGGCAGCAGTTCCTGTGCGAGGTAGCTCTCCATGCGCCAATGCGGCTTCCAGGGCGCCTCGGTAGCGTCAAGGTAGAAGCCGGCGCCGACGCCAAAATCCCAGGCATCGGCTTCACCTGGCACGTTGGCGCCGCGCGGGCTGGTGTCGGGTGCCACCAGGGCCATGCCCAGCTCGGCCGCTGACCGCTGGGCGCCAGCCTTCACCATGAAGGTTTCCTCGTTGCAGGTCAGACCTGCCAGGTAGAACAGCGCCGGCACCTTGGCCCCCTCCAGCGCTTGCGGCGGCAGGTAGACCGAAAACTTCATCGGCAAGCCAACCTCGCGCGAGTTGTGCCGGTAAAAGCGCTGGGCACCGCCAAAGCAGCCGTGGGCGCCCTGCAGGTCGAGAGAGGCGAGGGGCATTGGGAACTCCTAAAATGAGAGCTGCCAGCGCTTGTATCTAGGGTGATATAGCATGTATTAATACGCAAAGTATTACCAGATAAGCGCTAGATGCTCATTTTTTAATAGATAACGACCGAGCGGATCGACTTGCCTTCGTGCATGAGATCGAAGGCTTTGTTGATATTCGGCAGCGGCATGGTGTGCGTCACAAACGGGGCCAGCTGGATTTTCCCGGTCATGGCGTCCTCGACCATGCCGGGCAACTCACTGCGGCCCTTGACGCCGCCAAAGGCCGAACCCAGCCACTTGCGGCCCGTGACCAATTGGAACGGGCGGGTGGAAATCTCTTTGCCCGCACCCGCCACGCCGATGATGACCGACTGGCCCCAACCCCGGTGCGCACATTCGAGCGCGGCGCGCATCACGTCAACGTTGCCGATGCATTCAAAGCTGTGGTCCACGCCCCAGCCGGTCATCTCGACGATGACTTGCTGGATCGGCTTGTCAAAGTCCTTGGGGTTGACGCAATCGGTGGCGCCAAACGTGCGGGCCAGATCGAACTTGGCAGGGTTGGTGTCGATGGCGATGATGCGGCCCGCCTTGGCTATCTTTGCCCCCTGGAGAACCGCCAGCCCAATGCCTCCCAGGCCAAACACGGCCACGCTGTCGCCCTCCTGCACCTTGGCGGTGTTCTTGACAGCGCCAAGGCCCGTGGTCACCCCGCAGCCCAGCAAGCAAACCTGCTCAGGGTTGGCGAGCGGGTTGATCTTGGCCAGCGAGACGGCGGCCACCACGGTGTACTCGCTGAAGGTGCTGCAGCCCATGTAGTGGTAGAGGGGCTCGCCGTTGTAGCTCAAGCGCGTCGTGCCGTCGGGCATCACGCCTTTGCCCTGCGTGGCGCGTACGGCGATACACAAGTTGGTCTTGCCGCTCTTGCAGAACAGGCATTCGCCGCACTCTGCGGTGTAGAGCGGAATGACATGGTCGCCGGGCTGCACGCTTGTGACGCCTTCTCCGACTTCCATCACGATGCCTGCGCCTTCATGGCCGAGCACCACGGGGAAGAGGCCTTCCGGATCGTCGCCCGACAGGGTGAAGGCGTCGGTGTGGCAAATGCCTGTGTGGGTGATCTTGACCAGCACTTCGCCCTTTTGCGGCGGGGCAACGTCGATTTCGACGATTTGCAGGGGTTCTCCGGCTTTAAAGGCAACGGCGGCACGGGATTTCATGGCGTTCTTTCAGGAAATGCTGCGACATGGCGGCTGCACCTTCGGGCAATCGCTCTGGTCGCACCAGAAACAAGGATGCGCCACTGTACGCGGTGTGCCCGGGCAGCATTTGCGTAGCCGACACTGGGCTGTTCAAGGGCGGGACCTCTGCCACATACGGCAATCGCAGCGACCAGTGTTTCGTGGGACGGAGTTGGGTGCTGCACAACAGGTGTGTCGCGAGCGCCTTGGGCGGTCGGGTGAGCATGGCGCCGGCAATTGCCCATGAAAAAGCCCGCCGGAATGCGGCGGGCTTTGGTGGCGCCAAAGCGCCAGTTGGGTTGTGTGCTTACCTGGCAGCGCCGTCGATATCGCGGCGTGGGGCACCCGTGTAGAGCTGGCGTGGGCGACCAATCTTGTACTCGGGGTCGCTGATCATCTCGTTGAGCTGGGCGATCCAGCCGACGGTGCGCGCCAGTGCGAAGACGCCGGTGAACAGATGCACCGGGATGCCGATCGCGCGCTGCACGATGCCCGAATAGAAGTCCACATTGGGGTAGAGCTTGCGCGAAACGAAGTAGTCGTCCTCCAGGGCGATCTTCTCGACTTCCTTGGCCAGTTTGAACAAGGGGTCATTTTGCAGGCCCAACTCGGCCAGCACCTCGTCGCAGGTTTCCTGCATCAGCTTGGCGCGTGGGTCGTAGTTCTTGTAGACGCGGTGGCCAAAACCCATCAGCTTGACGCCAGAGTTCTTGTCCTTGACCTTCTCCATGAACTCGCCCACCTTGCTGACACCGCCCTGGCGCTGGATGTCTTCGAGCATGTTCAGGCAGGCTTCGTTGGCGCCGCCGTGCGCAGGGCCCCACAGGCAGGCCACGCCAGCAGCAATGGCGGCGAACGGGTTCGTGCCCGACGAGCCGCACAGGCGCACCGTGGAGGTGGAAGCGTTCTGCTCGTGGTCGGCGTGCAGGATGAAGATGCGGTCCAGGGCGCGCTCAAGCACCGGGTTGACCACGTAGTCTTCACAGGGTGTGCCGAACATCATGCGCAGGAAATTGCCGGCGTAGGACAGGTCGTTGCGCGGGTACATGTAGGGCTGGCCGACGCCGTACTTGTAGGCCATGGCGACAAGGGTTGGCATCTTGGCGATCAGGCGGATCGCGGCGATGTCACGGTGCTGCGGATTGTTGATATCCGTGCTGTCGTGGTAGAAGGCCGAGAGCGCGCCGATCAGGCCGGTCAGCACGGCCATCGGGTGTGCATCACGACGGAAACCACGCAGGAAGAACTGCATCTGCTCGTGCACCATCGTGTGGTTGATGACGAGTTTGTGGAAGTCACCGCGCTCCGTCGGGTTGGGCAGATCACCCTTGAGCAGCAGGTAGCAGGTGTCGAGGTAGTCGCACTTGGTGGCAATTTGCTCAATGGGGTAGCCGCGGTACAGCAGCTCGCCCTTGTCGCCATCGATATACGTAATGGCCGATTGGCAGGCTGCGGTCGACAGAAAGCCCGGGTCATAGGTGAACATGCCCGTCTGTGCGTACAGCTTGCGGATATCGATGACATCCGGGCCAATCGTGCCCTGATAGACAGGCAGTTCCATGCTTGGACTGCCGTTGCTGAAATTCAGGATGGCCTTGTTGTCAGCGAGCTTCATGGTTCGATTCCTTTGGGGGAGAGTGCTGTTGAATAGGAGGGTGTGGGGCGTTTTCAGCCCTGGGGGCTGGCGATCGCGCCGCTTTGCCGCAGCATGTCCAGCACGGTGTGCACGGCGGGCTGGTCGAGTGAGCCGGTGGGCTCCTTGCGACGCAGCAGAAGATCCAGCAGATCGTTGTCGGCCAAATCCATCAGAGCGGTCAGCCCTATCGCATGAAACTGGGTGATTTCGCTTTCATGGCGCAGGAAAAATTGTTCGATGAACAAATCGTTCTCGAGCAGACCGCGCCGGCAACGCCAGTGCAGTTTGCTCAGCGCCCTGGGGTCAAGGAGGGCGGAGGCATCATGAAGGGCGTCGGCTTGCATGCTGGCAATACTCAGAGGGCTCAGATGGCGCGGCGCACCATCAGCTCCTTGATCTTGCCGATGGCGCGTGTGGGGTTGAGCCCCTTGGGACACACGTCAACGCAGTTCATGATGGAGTGGCAGCGGAACAAACGGTAGGGGTCTTCCAGGTTGTCCAGACGTTCGCCGGATGCTTGGTCGCGGCTGTCGGCCAGGAAGCGATAGGCCTGCAGCAAGCCGGCAGGACCGACAAACTTGTCGGGGTTCCACCAGAAACTCGGACAGGCGGTCGAGCAGCTGGCGCACAGAATGCACTCGTACAGGCCATCAAGTTCCTCACGCTGCTCGGGCGACTGCAGACGCTCCTTTTCGGGTGGGATGTCGTCGTTGATCAGGTAGGGCTTGATCGAGTGGTACTGCTTGAAGAACTGCGTCATGTCGACGATCAGGTCGCGGACCACCGGCAGCCCAGGCAGCGGCTTGAGTACGATCGTGCCCTGCAGCGTGTTCATGTTGGTCAGGCAGGCCAGACCGTTCTTGCCGTTGATGTTCATGGCGTCCGATCCGCAGACGCCTTCGCGGCAGGAGCGGCGGAACGACAGCGCAGGGTCTTGTGCCTTGAGCTTGATCAGCGCATCGAGCAACATGCGTTCGTGTCCGTCGAGTTCGATCTCGATGGTCTGCATGTAGGGCTTGGAATCTTTGTCCGGGTCGTAACGATAAATCTGAAAGGTGCGTTTTTGCATGGTGCTTCTCTCGTGGGGCGGCCGGGTTTTCAGAACGTACGGACCTTGGGTGGAACGCTCTCAACCGTCAGGGGTTTGAGGGTCACGGGCTTGTACGACAGCGTATTGGTGGCGCTGTCCCAGAGCGTGTGTTTGAGCCAGTTCACGTCGTCGCGGCCCAGTGGTGCGGTGGGGTGGTCGGCGGGGTGTTCGTAGTCGTACACCATGTGGGCGCCACGGCATTCTTTGCGCGCGGCAGCCGACACCATCGTGGCCTGGGCCACTTCCATCAGATTGGCCACTTCCAACGCCTCGACGCGGGCGGTATTGAACACCTTGGATTTGTCCTTGAGTTCAATGCTGGCAACGCGCTCGCGCAGGGCCGCGACCTTGGTGACGCCCTCGTCCATGCTGGCCTGGGTGCGGAACACGCCTGCATGCTGCTGCATGGTGGCGCGAATCTCGCCTGCCAGGGCTTGCGAGTAGGTGCCACCGGTGGAGTTCTCAAGCTGGTTGAGGCGCTCAAGAGTGCGATCGGCTGCATCCTTGGGCATCGGCTTGTGCTGCGCGTTGCGGGCATTGAATTCGACAATGTGGCGGCCTGCCGCCTTGCCAAAGACCAGCAGGTCGAGCAGGGAATTGGTGCCCAGACGGTTGGCGCCGTGCACGCTTACGCAGGCGCATTCGCCCACGGCGTACAGGCCGTTGACGACTTGATTGACCGTGCCATTGTGCGTTACCACCTGGCCGTGGATGTTCGTCGGTACACCGCCCATCTGGTAGTGGATGGTGGGTACCACGGGGATGGGCTCTTTCGTGATGTCCACGTTGGCGAAGTTGATGCCGATTTCGTACACCGAAGGCAGACGTTTGTGGATGGTCTCGGAACCCAGATGGTCGAGCTTGAGCAGCACGTAATCCTTGTTCGGACCGCAGCCGCGTCCTTCCTTGATTTCCTGGTCCATCGAGCGTGACACGAAGTCGCGCGGGGCCAGGTCTTTCAGCGTTGGTGCGTAGCGCTCCATGAAGCGCTCGCCGTTGCTGTTGAGCAGGATGGCGCCCTCGCCGCGGCAGCCTTCGGTCAGCAACACGCCTGCACCGGCCACGCCCGTGGGGTGAAATTGCCAGAACTCCATGTCCTGCAGCGGGATGCCGGCGCGTGCTGCCATGCCGAGGCCGTCACCGGTGTTGATGAAGGCGTTGGTGGAGGCGGCAAAAATGCGGCCTGCGCCACCAGTGGCCATCAGTACGGTCTTGGCTTCCAGGATGTACAGGTCGCCGGTTTCCATCTCCAGTGCCGTGACGCCGACCACGTCGCCGTCCTGATCGCGGATCAGGTCCAGTGCCATCCATTCGACAAAGAAGTTGGTTTTGGCCTTGACGTTCTGCTGGTAGAGCGTGTGCAGCATGGCGTGGCCGGTGCGGTCGGCGGCGGCGCAGGCGCGCTGCACCGGCTTCTCGCCGTAGTTGGCGGTGTGGCCGCCAAAGGGCCGCTGATAGATGGTGCCGTCCGGGTTGCGGTCGAACGGCATGCCGAAATGTTCCAGCTCATACACCACGTTGGGTGCTTCGCGGCACATGAATTCGACGGCATCCTGATCGCTCAGCCAGTCGCCGCCTTTGACGGTGTCGTAGAAGTGGTAGTGCCAGTTGTCCTCGCTCATGTTGCCCAGCGAGGCGGATACGCCACCCTGTGCCGCCACGGTGTGCGAGCGGGTGGGGAACACCTTGGACAGCGAGGCCACGTTGAGGCCGGCGCGCGAGAGTTCAAGCGCCGCGCGCATGCCGGAGCCGCCGGCGCCGATGATGACGACGTCGAACTTGCGCTTGGTGATGTTGGCGTTGGTGTAGCTCATGAATTTAGCCTTTGATCGCAGAAATGGAGCGCGCGCTTACAGGCGCCACAGGACTTGGATGCTCCAGCCCATGCAGCCCAGCAGCCAGAAGATAGTGAAGATTTCGAGCGTGAGGCGCAGGCCTGCAGGCTTGATGTAGTCCATCCAGATATTGCGCATGCCGACCCAGGCGTGGTAGGCGAGCGCGAGGATCACGGTAAACGTGATGAACTTCATCCACTGCGCAGCAAAGATGCCTGCCCAAAGGTCGTAGCCGATCGGGCCTTTTTTCAGTAGCACTTGGAGGAGCAAGGCGAGGGTAAAGAGCACCATCAGCACGGCAGTGACGCGCTGGGCGAGCCAGTCGCGCATACCGTAGTGGGCTCCGACGATAGTGCGTTGGTTTCCGTAGTCAATCATGGGGGGGTCCTGTTCTTTTGAAGAGTTGCAGCGAGGGTGGCCGCTGCGCTGCGCAGCGCCTAGGTCAGTACAGACCGAACAGCTTGGCGCCGAGCAGCACCGTCAGTACGAGCGCGGAGACGATGACCGTCAGGCCCGATGCCTTGCCGAACTGGTTGTTCACCGCGTGGTGGTCAATATCCATGATCACGTGGCGGATTCCGGCAAACATATGGTGCAGGTAGCCCCAGATCAGCCCCAGGCTGACGAGCTTGAGCAGCCAGCCCGGCACAAAGCCGATGCCAGATGCGAAGGCTGCGGTGAACCGCTCGTAAGACACTTCGGAAGACACGGATGTGTCGAAAAACCAGATCACCAGCGGCAATAGCAAAAACATGATGGCGCCACTGGCACGGTGCAGGATGGACGTCCATGCCGCTGCAGTCATGCGGTAGGTCGTCAGATCCTTGAAGGCGTTGATGTTGCGGAACTCGGGCCGCTTCTTCGCTATTTCGGTCATGGCTGGTGCTTTCGTGGGTGTAACTGCGTGGTAACTTCGAGCGCAGGAGAATACAAAATTCTATTGCAATGCAGCAACTGTTCGTTTGATGCAGGTGAAAATTCGGTAATTACGGTCTGCAGGCATACGGTTACCCTAACGCATTGCGATAGTGATGCCGGTCTGTGCGGTATAAGCCTCGGCGCAGTTCCATGGGGGCATCGTTGTAGGTGTAAGAGGTGCGCACCACGCTCAGCAGCGGTGTCTGCTCGGTGACCTGCAGCAGCGAAGCCTGCTCCGCGTCTGGCAGTACAGCGCGAATTTTTTCGTCTGCCCGCACCATGCGCACACCGAATTCAAGCTCAAGCATGGCGTAGGTCGGACCGGGGTAGTCGCTCATCTGCAACGCTGTCAGTCCTTTGAAAGCGCTGCCTGGCAGCCACAGATCTTCGAGGATGGTGGGCTCGCCTTGGAACGAGAGTACGCGCCGCGCCTGGATCACTGATTCGCCGGCGCGCAAGCCCAGCGCACGTGCCACCTCGGCGTTGGCGCGGACACTGCGGCAATCAATGACGCGCCGCTCAGCTGGCCCCTCGGTAGTGGCGTCCCCGCTGTCGGGCATCAGGCGCAGGAAGCGGTACTGCACTTGCTGCTCCGCATGTGTGGACACGAAGGTGCCCTTGCCCTGGCGGCGCAGCAGCAGGTTTTCGCCTGCCAGTTCATCGATGGCCTTGCGCACCGTGCCCTGACTGACGCCAAAGCGTGCCGCAAGATCCATTTCGCTGGGGATGGCTTCTCCAGGCTTCCATTCGCCGGCCTGCAGGCTCTGCAGAATCAGTCCCTTGATCTGCTGGTACAGCGGGCTGAAAGCAGGCGCTGGCAAGCCTGCGACAGACGGCAATGCGGTATCGGCAGCGAAAGGTGGAGTTGCTGACATGAAGAACGGCGTACAAAACCGGCTCTGCGAGGCCTCAGGCGACTTTGCAGAGAGGATGCTGCCGTCGCGTATGCCGGAAAGCTTCATCATATCTTATATAAGACATAAGACAAATTGACGCACTGCGGAAACCGGCAGTAAAATCGCCGGCTGTTTGCGGGCAAATGCTGCGGGAAGACAGGGCGCAGCCGGCATCCGCTGATCACGTCCTTATTTCTCACACCATCGGAGTTCACCATGAGCAAAAAACCCGTTCGCGTTGCCGTCACCGGCGCCGCAGGCCAAATTGGTTACGCCCTTCTGTTTCGCATCGCCTCTGGCGAAATGTTGGGCAAAGATCAGCCCATCATCCTGCAACTGCTGGAAGTGCCGGTTGAAGGCCCGCAAAAGGCACTCAAGGGTGTGATGATGGAGCTCGACGACTGCGCTTTCCCGCTGCTCGTCGAAATGACTGCGCACAGCGACCCCATGACCGCCTTCAAGGATGCCGACTATGCATTGCTGGTCGGCTCGCGCCCCCGTGGCCCCGGCATGGAACGTGCCGAGCTGCTGGCTGTCAATGGCGCCATCTTCACGGCACAGGGCAAGGCGCTCAACGCCGTCGCCAGCCGCAACGTCAAGGTGCTGGTGGTTGGCAACCCTGCCAACACCAATGCCTACATCGCCATGAAGAGTGCGCCGGATCTGCCGCGCAAGAACTTCACCGCCATGCTGCGCCTGGACCACAACCGCGCAGCCAGCCAGATCGCTGCCAAGACCGGCAAGGCCGTGGCAGACATTGAAAAGCTCACCGTCTGGGGCAACCATTCGCCCACGATGTATGCCGACTACCGCTTTGCCACCATCAACGGCGAAAGCGTCGCCAAGATGATCAATGACCAGGAATGGAACGCCAACGTGTTCCTGCCCACCGTGGGTAAGCGCGGCGCCGCCATCATCGAGGCCCGCGGCCTGTCTTCGGCCGCCTCGGCTGCCAACGCTGCCATCGACCACATGCACGACTGGGCCCTGGGCACCAACGGCAAGTGGGTCACCATGGGTATCCCGTCGGACGGTCAGTACGGCATTCCCAAAGACACGATGTTCGGCTTCCCTGTGACCTGCGAAAACGGCGAATACAAGATCGTCGAGGGCCTGGAAATCGACGCATTCTCGCAAGAGCGCATCAACAAGACCCTGGCCGAGTTGCAAGGCGAGCAGGACGGCGTCAAGCACCTGCTGTAATCGCCCATGAGCGACGCCGGATTGCCCCAAGCCGCCAAGGTCCCCACGAGGGGGAGCGCAGCACACGCAATGACAAGCGTGGGGGCCATCCCACATCCGCGCGACATCCTGCTGGGCGCCCAGGCGGCGGCAAATTTGCTGCCGGTCTGCGACCATTACAGCGGAGTCCCCGCGCGGATGCGCAAAAGCCTGCAGCTGCAGGCGCAAATGGCACAAGAGTTCGGTACCTGCGTTTTTGATGTGACGCTGGACTGTGAAGACGGCGCCCCCGTGGGTGCCGAGGCCGAGCATGCAGCCCTGGTGGCTACGCTGGCCTGTGAGGCCGCGCCCGGCGCTCGGGTGGCGGCGCGCGTGCACCCGGTGGACCACCCTGCTTTTGAAGCGGACGTGGCAACGATTGCGGGGCAGGCCGGCCACCGACTCACGCACCTGATGGTTCCCAAGGTTGAGTCGCTGGACGATGTGTTGCTGGCTGAGCGTGCCGTGGACCGTGCGGGCATGGCCCACCTGCCGCTGCATGTGCTGATCGAGTCGCCTGCTGCCGTGCAGCAGGCCTTTGCCATCGCTGCGCATCCGCGCGTTCAAAGTCTGAGCTTTGGGCTGATGGACTTTGTTTCGGCGCATGGCGGGGCTATTCCGGCGTCCGCCATGGGGTCGAAAGGGCAGTTTGATCACCCGCTGGTGGTGCGTGCCAAACTCGAAATTGCGTCTGCCTGCCACGCCCATGGCAAGGTGCCCTCGCATTGCGTGGTCACCGAGTTCTCCGACCTGGACGCCTTGCGCAGTGCGGCCGGGCAAGCGGCCAGGCGTTTCGGCTTTACACGCATGTGGAGCATCCACCCGGCGCAGATTCGCCCCATTATCGAAGCCTTCGCGCCCCAGCAGGAGGCCGTTGATGAAGCTGCGAAAATCATAGCTGCTGGCGCTGATGCAAACTGGGCTCCGATCAGTTTAGCGGGCGTTTTGCACGACCGTGCCAGCTACCGCTACTTCTGGCAGTTGCTGGAGCGGGCACAGCATACTGGGCGCACACTGCCACGCGCTGTGCAACAGTGGTTTTCGGTCCCTCTAATCTCTACCCCTTAATTTTTTGCAGGAATGATCCCATGAAAGCTTTGCTTGTTTCGGCCCTGCTGGGCCTGGTTCCCGGGTTGGTGCTTGCGCAGTCCGCACCCGCCAATTCCGATGCGGCAACGCCCGTGCACAAGAAGGCGGCGGCCAAGCCTGTCGCCAAGAAGAAGACTGTCGCCAATGGCAAGCACGCGAAGAAGACCTCGGCTGCGTCCAGCCGCGCTGAGCTCAAGAGCAAAGCCAATCAGATGGCCAGCGGCGTGCGCGCTGCAGACGCCGCACTTAGCCAGGCGGAACTCGATATCGCCAAGCAGGTGTATGTGGGCGAAATTCCTTGCGAGCTCGGCGCACACGTGAACGTGTCGGCTGACGCCGCCATGCCAGGCTATTTCCAGCTGGACGGCAAGGGCTTTCGCTACCGTATGGCGCCCGTTGCAACGACCACCGGTGCGGTACGCCTTGAAGACAAGGTGGGCGGCGCTGTCTGGCTGCAGATTGCCAACAAATCCATGCTCATGGACCAGAAGCATGGTCAACGCCTGGCCGATGACTGCAAGAGCCCGGCGCAGGTCGCCGTGGCCGAAAGCATGAAGAAGGCGCCTGCGCGCAGCCTGCTGGACGCACCCGCGAAATAACCCGTTGGCCTGGCTTTGCGGCCCGTTCGACGAACAAGAAATACTGAAACCACGAAAGAAGAAAGATGTTGCAAGCCTACCGTGACCACGTGGCCGAGCGCGCCGCACTGGGCATTCCGCCGCTGCCGCTGACCGCCAAGCAAACCGGTGAATTGGTCGAACTGCTCAAGAACCCGCCTGCTGGCGAAGAAGCCACGCTGGTCCAGCTGATCACGCACCGCGTCCCCGCCGGCGTGGACGATGCCGCCAAGGTCAAGGCCAGCTACCTGGCCGCCGTGGCCCACGGCAGCGAAAAGTGCCCGCTCATCAGCCGTGAGCAAGCCACCGAGTTGCTGGGCACCATGCTGGGTGGCTACAACCTCACGCCGCTGATCGACCTGCTGGACGATACGGCTGTGGCCGCTGTCGCTGCTGAGGCGCTGAAAAAGACGTTGCTGATGTTCGACCAGTTCCACGACGTCAAGGAAAAGGCCGACAAGGGCAATGCCTTTGCCAAGGCCGTGGTGCAAAGCTGGGCCGATGCCGAGTGGTTCACCAGCCGTCCCGAAGTGCCCAAGAGCATCACGCTCACCGTGCTCAAGGTCACGGGCGAGACCAACACCGACGACCTCTCACCCGCACCCGACGCCTGGAGCCGCCCCGACATCCCGCTGCATGCCCTCGCCATGCTCAAGAACAAGCGCGACGGCATCACGCCCGAAGAAGACGGCAAGCGCGGCCCGGTGAAATTTATCGAAGACCTGCGCGCCAAGGGCAACCTGGTGGCCTATGTGGGCGACGTGGTCGGCACCGGTTCGAGCCGCAAGTCGGCCACCAACAGCGTGCTGTGGTTCACCGGCGAAGACATTCCCTTCGTGCCCAACAAGCGTTTCGGTGGTGTGTGTCTGGGCAGCAAGATTGCACCGATCTTCTACAACACCATGGAAGACGCGGGTGCGCTGCCCATTGAGCTCGACGTGAGCCAGATGAACATGGGCGACACCATCGAGCTGCGCCCCTACGAAGGCAAGGCCTTGAAGGACGGCAAGGTGATTGCCGAGTTCGAGGTCAAGAGCGATGTGCTGTTCGACGAGGTGCGCGCCGGTGGCCGCATTCCGCTGATCATCGGCCGTGGCCTGACCGCCAAGGCACGCGAGGCGCTGGGCCTGGCGGCTTCCACTTTGTTTCGCCTGCCGCAAGTGCCCAAGGGCCACGGCAAGGGCTTCACCCTGGCGCAGAAGATGGTCGGCCGTGCGTGCGGCCTGCCCGAAGGCCAGGGCGTGCTGCCCGGCACCTACTGCGAACCCAAGATGACCTCGGTCGGCTCGCAGGACACCACCGGCCCGATGACGCGCGACGAGCTGAAAGACCTCGCCTGCCTGGGTTTCAGCGCCGATCTGGTGATGCAGTCCTTCTGCCACACGGCGGCTTACCCCAAGCCCGTGGACGTGAAGATGCACCACGAACTGCCCGAGTTCATCAGCAACCGTGGCGGTATTTCCCTCAAACCCGGCGACGGCATCATCCACAGTTGGCTCAACCGCATGCTGTTGCCCGACACCGTGGGCACGGGTGGTGACAGCCACACGCGCTTCCCCGTAGGCATCAGCTTCCCCGCCGGCTCGGGCCTGGTGGCCTTTGCCGCTGCAACCGGCGTCATGCCGCTGGACATGCCCGAATCGGTGCTCGTGCGCTTCAAGGGCCAGATGCAGCCGGGCGTCACGCTGCGCGATCTGGTGCATGCCATTCCGCTCTACGCCATCAAGGCCGGCCTGCTCACGGTCGAGAAGAAGGGCAAGAAGAACATCTTCTCTGGCCGCATTCTTGAAATCGAAGGGCTGCCCAACCTCAAGGCTGAGCAGGCCTTCGAGCTGTCCGACGCGTCAGCCGAACGCTCAGCGGCCGGTTGCACGGTGCGCCTGAACAAGGAGCCGATCATCGAGTACATCAACTCGAACATCGTGCTGCTCAAGAACATGATCGCCCAAGGCTACGAAGACGCGCGCACGATCCGCCGCCGCATTCAGGGCATGGAGGCCTGGCTGGCCAACCCGCAGTTGCTGGCACCCGATGCGGATGCTGAATACGCTGCCGTGATCGAGATCGACCTGGCCGAGATCACGGAGCCTATCGTCTGCTGCCCCAACGACCCGGACGACGCCAAGACGCTGTCTGACGTGGCGGGCGCGAAGATCGACGAAGTGTTCATCGGCTCGTGCATGACCAACATCGGCCACTTCCGCGCCGCGTCCAAGCTGCTGGAAGGCAAGAAGGACATGCCCGTCAAGCTCTGGATGGCCCCGCCCACCAAGATGGATGCGAAGCAGCTTACCGAGGAAGGCCATTACGGTGTTTTCGGCGCCGCTGGCGCCCGCATGGAAATGCCCGGCTGCTCGCTGTGCATGGGCAACCAGGCACAGGTGAAAGAAGGCGCTACGGTCATGTCCACCAGCACGCGCAACTTCCCCAACCGCCTGGGCAAGAACACCAATGTGTATCTGGGTTCGGCCGAACTCTCGGCCATCTGCTCCAAGCTGGGCCGTATCCCGAGCAAGCAGGAATACCTGGCCGACGTGGGCGTCGTCAACCAGAACGGCGACAAGATCTACCAATACCTGAACTTCGACCAGATCGCCGAGTACAAGGGCGTGGCGGATGGCGTAAGCGCCTAAGCCTTGAAGGGGCGCCGGACAAGTCGTCCGTGCGCCTACTGACCCAGCCCGCAGCGAGCGAAAGCACCTGCGGGCTTTTTTGATAGCGAACTCTCCATGCTTAAGGCAATGCTGAACAAGCGCCAGACAAAAATTTCGAAGAAATTTTCGGTTGAGGTTTTCTAGGCCTGCCGGGTGGCGCCGCAGAAAATGGATCGCTAGGCAAGTCAGGTTCAGCCTGCCGGTCCCAACTGGTCAGACGGACGTTCTCGCCGGAATAGGGGCAACGCGAGCGTGTGCAATATGCCATGCACCTGCAGTTCTCAAACCGTTCACGCCGGAGGCGTCATATTTGGCGACGGCTTGAATTCCGTTCAAATCCTCAAGGAGCAACAAGCCTCCCGCGCGCAGTTGCTCGCCAAGCATGTGCGGATCGAAGCCAGATAGAAAGGGCTCTCCCGCTGAAGACACCGCTGCCTTCTGTTTGTGGAACGCTTCCGTCACGACGGCATCAGGATCAAGAACCTTCTGGTCAACATAGGTAAAAACCAGTTCGCTGCCTGCTGGAGCGCACAAGGCAATCGCCCGCAGTGCAGAGAGATTTGCTTCTTGGGTAAGGTAGATGGTTACGCCGAGCCATGAGAAGAACGTCGGCTGGGCGGGTTGGAATGAGGACCGTGCCAGGGCTGCGCCCAAGTTCTCTACTGAGAGGTCGGTCGCGACAAATTCGACAGATGCTGGCGCATCGACGCCGCATTCCGCCAGGCGCTGGCGCTTCACGGCTTGTGTCGCGGGATGGTCGACCTCGAAGATGGCCAGTTTGGCCGCCCAGTCCGGCCGTCGATACGCAAAGCTGTCGAAGCCGGCGCCGATGATGACGTACTGCGTGACGCCTTGTTTGACCGCCGCCTCCAGCGCATCCTCGGTATAGCGGGTCCGGAGAATCACGCCCGCGTAGGCGGCATTCGCACGCAACGACTGGCCGAGCAATGCTTCAGGGGCCGCCGCCGCTTTGAGCCGCGCAGTCGGTGGCATGCCGTCTAGAACGCGTTGGCACAGGGCTGTGCGCGCAGTGTCTGGCACGAGTCGATCGCCCCAATCGTCATCGATCAGAGGGGCAGGGTCATGGCGCGAATGCAGTGCGCGCATCAGCGAGGTGGCGAGGGCTGTGCGACTGGCGCCGAGTGGATTCAATGCAGTCTCCGGGAATCAGGCGTGCGCAGGTTCCAACTTCATGGCCACTCTGTAAAGCGCATGGTTTTGAATGAATACAGGCACAAAAAGAGCGCGCTGGATCTCGACCAAAAACCCCCGTGTGGATGAGATGCGCCTGCTTGTAAACTGCTATTAAAAAAGAAGCTGCTAGCGCATATGGAATAAGCGCTAGAGGCCAATTTAACCTAAATTTTTTCAGCCTCGAATACCCGGGCCAGCAGCGCGCCTTGCACCTCGCCGGTGAGCGCAATCCGCACCCGCAGCGGGCTGCCGGCCGCCACCTGAAGGGCCTCGCCTTCAACGCTTTGCATCTCGGTCAGCCGCACGGTGCGGTTGCCGCTGGGGTGGATGATCTCCAGCAGATCGCCCACGGCAAAGTGGTTCTTGGTTTCGACCTCGGCCCAGCCATCGGCCACGCTTTTCACCTGGGCGACGTACTGGCTGCGCTTGGATTCGGAGCTACCGGTTTCGTAGTTCTGGTAGTCGTGGGCCGGGCGGCGCTCGAGTAGGCCGCTGGTGTAGCCACGGTTGGCCAGGCCTTCGAGTTCGGTGATGAGCTCGGGGTTGAACGGGCGGCCCGCCATGGCGTCGTCGATGGCTCGGCGGTAGACCTGCGCGGTGCGCGAGACGTAGTACGCGCTCTTGGTGCGGCCCTCGATCTTGAGCGAATCGACGCCGATATCGACCAGACGCTGCACATGCTCGACCGCACGCAGGTCCTTGCTGTTCATGATGTGGGTGCCGTGCTCGTCTTCCATGATGGGCATGAGCTGGCCGGGGCGTTCTTTTTCTTCCAGCAGGTACACCTTGTCGGCCAGCGGGTGGCGCTGGCCGTCGCCGCACCCGGAAAAGGCCGCGTTCTCGTCTTCCTGCGCCTTGTTGAAGTTGAAATCGCCTTCCATGCGCACCGCTATGGCTTCGCCGGTGTTGGGGTCTACGGCCGCCTCTTTCGTGGCGTAATTCCAGCGGCAGGCGTTGGTGCAAGCGCCCTGGTTGGGGTCGCGCCGGTTGAAGTAGCCCGAGAGCAGGCAGCGGCCCGAGTAGGCAATGCACAGGGCGCCGTGCACAAACACTTCAAGCTCCATGTCGGGGCATTCCTGGCGGATTTTTTCGATCTCGTCCAGGCTCAGTTCGCGCGACAGGATGATCCGCGTGATGCCCACTTTCTGCCAGAACTTCACTGCCATGAAGTTGGTGGTGTTGGCCTGCACCGAGAGGTGAATCGCCACCTCGGGCCACTTTTCGCGCACCTGCATGATGAGGCCGGGGTCGGCCATGATGAGCGCGTCCGGGCCCATGGCAATGATGGGCTCGATGTCGCGCAGGTAGGTGCGCACTTTGTCGTTGTGCGGCAGCAAGTTGCTCGTCAAAAAGAATTTCTTGCCGCGTGCGTGGGCTTCTTCGATGCCGGTCTGGATCTGCTCGATGCGGAACTCGTTGTTGCGTGCGCGCAGGCTGTAGCGCGGCTGGCCGGCGTACACCGCGTCGGCGCCAAAGTCGTAGGCGGCGCGCATGCGTTCGAGCGAGCCGGCGGGCAAAAGGAGTTCTGGGGCGGGGCGGGTCATGGGCAGTTCCTCGGCTTCGGACGAAGCGGCATGGGGTGCGCCATCGCCGCGCACCGGGGCTTGCGTTGTGGAATCAGTCTTGCGGCCGGAAGCCAATCACGAGGGATGGGGGCACGCGCCCGTCCACATCCCGTGGCAGTGACGCGGTTTTTTGCAGCGCGCGCAGCACGGCGTCGTCCCAGGCGGCGTTGCCGCTGGATTTGGTCAGGCGTGTGGAAAGGATGGTGCCGTCGGGCGAGGTGTGCACTTCGACCTCGGCGCGCGGGTTGCCGCTCACCGCGTCGGGGTAGACGATGTTGGGCTTGACCTTGGCGGCTACGCGGCCGCCGTAGCCGCCCGAGGGGCCGGAATCGTGCAGAGCGGTGCCCGTTGCCGTGGGTGCACCGCTGGCGCCTGCCAGACCCTGCATGCGGCGGATGTTTTCCTGGCGGCGATCTTCGGCGGCCTTGGCGTTGGCCTTTTCGATGGCCTCGTCTTTTTTGCGCTTTTCTTCGGCTACGCGTTTTTGCTCTTTGTCGAGCGCAGCCTTGTCGCGCGCTGCCTGTTCACGCGCGGCCTGTTCTTTGACAAGCTTGTCGTGCGCTGCCTGCTCGCGTGCAGCCTGCTCCTTGGCGAGCTTGTCTTTCTTTTCCTGGTCCAGGCGCTGCTGCTCTTTGAGCTTCTTCTCGCGTTCGAGTTTTTGCTTGTCTTCGCGCTCGCGCTTCTCCTTCTCCAGACGCTTCTTTTCGCGTTCGATGGCGATGTCGGCTTCGCGCGGGTCGGGTTGTGCCTGCTGCGGCGGTGGCGGGGGTGGTGG
>NZ_JBWKZM010000027.1:0-62049 GCF_059424465.1 Simplicispira sp. GW247-4R2A
GCGTGGAAGGGGGCGAGCCTGGGGGAGGGCGTGATTACTACTAAAAGAGTAGCTGCCTGCGCAGGTGTGACAAGCACTTGAGCGCGATTTGACGCCCATGACAAAGGCAGGCGCCATTGCCAGAGGGAGATCCATCGCAGTACCAGTGCCAGCATGTTTTCGCTTCGATCCGTTGGCAGGCCCCGCCTCGTGGGGGAAGCCTGCAAACTCAGTATTCCGTATCGGTGTTTCAATGTGTCCGCCCGCCGTGCGGTGCACCTGCCGCGGCAGGCAACTGGCCTGCCGCCCGCTAGTGCGACGCACGCTGGCATCGACCTGCCTGCGCAAGGGAAATGGTTGTGTCGACTAAAATTCAGACAAATCAACCACTTACAAAATAGTGCGCAGGTGAAACACATTATAGGGGCCAAACCCCCCACACACCCGGCGTCGCCGGCCGCGCACCCGGCACCGCAGGTCGTCCGTCTCCAGGCCGTAGACGCCAATTCGGCGGGCCAGCGGCTGGACAACTTCCTGCTGCGCGAACTCAAGGGCGTTCCCAAGACGCATGTCTACCGCATCATTCGCAGCGGCGAAGTGCGCGTCAACAAGGGGCGCGCCAGTGCCGACACGCGCCTGGCCGAGGGCGACCTGGTGCGCGTGCCGCCGGTGCGGGTGTCGGACCGTATCGAGGAAAAGGCCGCCCACCCGGCGCCAGCGCGCGAATTTCCCGTCTTGCTCGACGACGACGCGGTGCTGGCCATCGACAAGCCGGCCGGCGTGGCCGTGCATGGCGGCAGCGGCGTGAGCTTTGGCGTGATTGAGCAACTGCGCCAGGCGCGGCCCCAGGCACGCTTTCTGGAACTGGTGCACCGGCTGGACCGCGAAACCTCGGGCATCTTGCTGATCGCCAAGAAACGCAGCGCGCTGACCCATCTGCAAGCGCAGTTTCGCGAACGCGAGACCGGCAAGACCTACCTGGCGCTGGGGGTCGGTGCCTGGCAGGCCAATAAAAAGGTCATCGACACGCCGCTGCACAAATACCTCCAGGCGGATGGCGAACGCCGCGTGCGCACCACCACGGCGGACGACCCGGACGGCATGCGTTCGATCACCCTGGTCAAGCTGCGCCAACGCCTGCCGGCGCGGCCAGAAGCAGGCCTGCCGGAGTTTTCCCTCCTCGAAGTGACCATCAAGACCGGCCGCACGCACCAGATTCGGGTGCACCTCGCCAGCCAGGGCTGCCCCATTGCCGGGGATGAAAAATACGGCGACTTCGAGCTCAACCGCCGCCTGCAGCGCCACGGCCTCAAACGCATGTACCTGCACGCCTGGCGCTTGCAGTTCACCCACCCCGCAAGCAGCGAACGCATCGAACTGCTGGCACCATTGCCGCCTGACTTGGCCTGTTTCTGCCCCCTCTCATGACCGATTTCCTGCCTGCGCGCCGCTTTGACCTCATTGCCTTCGACTGGGACGGCACCCTGTTCGACTCCACCGCCATCATCGTGCGCTGCATCCAGGAGGCAGTGTGCGACGTGGGCGGCAAGCGTCCTACCGATCTGGACGCCAGCTACGTGATTGGCATGGCGCTCACGCAGGCGCTGGCCCACGCCGCACCCGATGTGCCGCCCGAAAAATACCCCGAGCTGGGCCTGCGCTACCGTACCCACTACGCGCGCCACCAGGATGACCTGGTGCTGTTCGAGGGCGTGCTGCCGCTGCTCGAGCGCCTGCGCGCGCGCGGCCACCTGCTGGCCGTGGCCACCGGCAAGAGCCGGCGCGGGCTGGACGAAGCCTTGCACAGCGTGCAGCTTCGCGGCGTGTTCGACGGTTCGCGCACGGCAGACGAGACCGCTGGCAAGCCGCATCCGCTGATGCTGCAGGAGCTTATGGCCGAGTTTGGCGTGCCCGCCGAGCGCACCTTGATGATTGGCGACACCACGCACGACCTGCAAATGGCGCAAAGCGCCGGCTGCGCCAGTGTCGGGGTGGGCTATGGCGCCCATGACAGCAGCGCCTTTGCCGCATTCGCCCCGCGCTACATCGCGCCTTCGGTCGCCGAACTGGCGGCCTGGCTGGAGCAGAACGGATGAGCGAAGCCGTCGTGCTCGACCTGTGTGCGAGCGGCGCCTTGGCCGACAGCGGCGCAGCCGTGCCGTTCGACGTGGTGTACCAGGGGCAGCCGTGCCGGGCGTTCGCCATTCGCTTCCAAGGCCAGGCGCATGCCTACCTGAACCGCTGCGGCCATGTGCCCATGGAGATGGACTACGTGGACGGGCAATTCTTTGACAGCAGCGGCCAATGGCTGATGTGTGCCACGCACGGCGCCACCTATGCGCCGCAAACCGGCCTCTGCGTCGCCGGCCCGTGCCGGCAGGGACTGATCAAAATAGCCGTTTCCGAGGAGGGTGGACGGGTGCGCTGGCATACTTCTCCCCAACTCCAGCCCTCCAGGCGGTGACATGACAGACGCCAAAGATCCGAACGTAGGTTCGACACAAAAACCCCCGCCAGCGCCCGATATCTGGGCAAAGGAAGCTATGAATTCAGAAGTCAAACAAGGCGCTGCGAACAGCGGCTGGGAGCGCGGTGTGCTCGAAGAGCTGGTGCTCGCTACGGTGCGCGAGCAGCGCGCCGCGCGCCGCTGGCGCATTTTTCTGCGCCTCATGTGGCTGCTGCTGATCGGCGGCATTGCCTGGGCGCTGTTTTCGAGCGAACTGGCGACCCCCAGCAAGAGCAGCCCGCACACGGCGATGGTGGAAATCAAGGGTGAAATCGCCTCCGACGCCGACGCCAGTGCCGAAAACGTGATGGCGGCGATGCGCAGTGCGTTCGAAGACGAAGGCTCGCAGGCCGTGGTGCTGCTGGTCAACTCCCCCGGCGGCAGCCCGGTGCAGGCGGGCATGATCAACGACGAGATCGTGCGGCTCAAGGCCAAGTACAACAAGCCAGTCTATGCCGTGGTGGAAGAGACCTGCGCCTCGGCGGCCTATTACATTGCGGCGGCGGCCGATGATATTTACGTCGACAAGGCCAGCATCGTCGGCAGCATTGGCGTGCTGATGGATGGTTTTGGCTTCACCGGCACCATGGATAAGCTGGGCGTCGAGCGGCGGCTGCTGACCGCTGGCGAGAACAAGGGGTTTCTCGACCCTTTCAGCCCGCAGACCGAGAAACAGCGCGCCTTTGCCCAGGCGATGCTCAACCAGATCCACCAGCAGTTCATTGCTGCCGTCAAGGCGGGCCGGGGCGACCGGCTCAAGGAAACCCCGGAAACCTTCAGCGGCCTCTTCTGGACCGGTCAGCAAGCCATCGAGATGGGCCTGGCCGACCATTTCGGCAGCCTTGATTCGGTGGCCCGCGACGTCGTCAAGGCCGAGGACGTAGTCGACTACACCCAGCATGGAAACGTGGCCGAGCGGCTTGCCAAGCGTTTTGGTGCGGCGCTCGGTGCGGGGACCGTGCGTGCCATGCAGTCTGCTGTGCTGAACCTGCGTTGAGGGTCTCCAAATGAACTGGCTTGATCAAGTGAAGTGGGACGCGCAAGGCCTGGTGCCGGTGATTGCCCAAGAGCGTGGCACAGGCGATGTGCTGATGTTCGCCTGGATGAACCGCGAGGCGCTGGCCAAGACGGCCGAGCTGGGCCGCGCGGTGTATTTCAGCCGATCGCGCGGCAAGCTGTGGTTCAAGGGCGAAGAATCCGGCCATGTGCAGGAAGTGCACGAGATTCGTATCGACTGCGATCAGGACGTGGTCCTGCTCAGCGTCACCCAGCTCGGCCACGAACCCGGCATTGCCTGCCACACGGGTCGCCACAGCTGCTTCTTCAGCGTGCTCAAGGATGGCCAGTGGCAAGCGACCGAGCCGGTCTTGAAAGACCCGGCCTCCATCTACAAATGATGCCCATGAATGACAAAAATTTGCTGGCAAGTGACGAAGGCGCACTCGCCCGGCTTGCCGCCACCATCGAAAGCCGCAAGCGCGAGCACGGCGGCGACCCCGAGACCAGCTACGTGGCCCGGCTCCTGCACAAAGGGCCCGACGCCTTCCTGAAAAAAATCGGCGAAGAGGCCACCGAGGTGGTCATGGCCGCGAAAGACCTGGACCACGGTGGCGAGCGCAGCAAGTTTGTTGGTGAAGTCGCTGACCTGTGGTTCCACTCCATGGTGGCGCTGGCGCACTACGGCGCGTCGCCGCACGATGTGATTGCTGAACTCGAGCGCCGCGCCGGCACCAGCGGCATCGAGGAAAAGGCCTTGCGCAAAGCGCAACGCCGCGCCAGCGAAGAGGGTTAGCCATGAACGACATCATCGACATCCCGAACGACGGCGAACGCGCGGAAGGCCTCAAGGCCTGGGGCTGGGTGAGCTATGCGCTGCACCTGATCGTCGCGTTGGGCGCAGTGATTCCCGGTGCCCAGCCCGGCGCGCTGCTGCTGGTGATTGCCCTCATCATCGATCTGGTCAAGCGCTCGGACGCTGAGGGCACCTGGCAGGCGAGCCATTTTTCCTGGCGCATCCGCACGGTGCTGTGGGCGGGTGTTCTGTACATCGTCACCGCGCCGCTGTGGCTGCTGTTCTTTTTGCCTGGCTGGCTGGCGTGGTGCCTGATTTCCATCTGGTTCCTCTACCGCATCGTGCGCGGCATGGTGGCCATGAACCAGAACCGGGCCGTCAATGTCTGAGCCGCACGCGGCCCGGCACGCACTGAGCCTGGCACTGCAAGGCGGCGGCTCGCACGGCGCTTTGACCTGGGGCGTACTCGATGCCCTGCTGGAAGATGGGCGTATCGATATCGACGGGATTAGCGGCACCAGCGCCGGCGCCATGAATGCCGTGGCGGTGGCGCATGGCTTCGCCCAGGCTGCCGCGCAGACCCGCGACCCGGTTGAGGCGCGTGTCGAAGGGGCAAGGCTCGCGCGCAAAACGCTGGCCCGCCTGTGGGAGGGTGTTGGCGCGCTGGGCGGCCCAGGCTGGGGCGGTACCGCGGTGCTGCCGGCCATGGCCTTGATAACACCCTGGCTGGCGCCGGCGCAGTCCAATCCGCTGGACATCAACCCGCTGCGCAGCCTGTTGGAGCGGGAAATCGACTTTGAGCGCCTCGCCGCAACCCCTGCGGGCGTGCCGCGTGTCTTTGTCTGCGCCACCAATGTGCGCACGGGCCGGGGGGAAATTTTCTCGGGTGCGGGTCTGAGCGCCGCAACGGTCATGGCGTCGGCTTGCCTGCCGATGGTGTTCCAGCCGGTGGAGATCGACGGGCAAGCGTATTGGGATGGGGGTTATTCCGGCAACCCGGCGCTGTACCCACTGACCTACGAAGTAGAGTGCACCGATATCTTGCTGGTCCAGATCAACCCGATCGAGCACGACGCGGTGCCCGACACCGTGCCCGAGATCATGGACCGCATGAACGAGATCAACTTCAACGCCTGCCTGCTGGCCGAACTGCGCGCTATCGAATTTGTGCGGCGCTTGCTCCGTGAAGGCAAGCTTGACCCTACGCATTACAAGGACATCCGCATGCACCGCATCGACGGAGGCGCCGCGCTTTCGGAGTTTGGCGCGGCCAGCAAGGCGCGCGCCGACCTGTCCTTTGTGCGCCTGTTGTTTGAGCGCGGCCGCGCCGCAGGGAGCGCCTGGCTGGCCGCGCACCGCAAAGATCTGGGCGTGCGGGCCACCCTTGATCTGACGCAAAATGCCCAATAACCCAAGCGTTGCCATGCACGACCCGAACTGCTTATTCTGCAAAATTGCCGCCGGCGAAATCCCCTCGCGCAAGGTCTATGAAGACGAGGAGTTTGTCGCTTTTCACGACATCCACCCGCATGCACCCGTGCACTTCCTGGTGGTGCCGCGCCTGCACATCCCTTCCATGGCGCAGGTGGAACCCGGACACGCCGGCCTGCTGGGGCGCATGATGGCCTTGGCACCCCGCCTGGCCCTGGAACAGGGTTGCCGGCCGTATCCGGAAGGCGGTTTTCGCATCCAGGTGAACACCGGGCGCGAAGGGGGCCAAGAGGTGGACCACCTGCACATGCACGTCATGGGCGGGCCACGCCCCTGGCTCAAGGGCTGACAGCGCACCCAATCACCATCGTCTTGGGGGGCGTTGCAAGCTGACTGCAAGCCACCTTGTCGGCACGGACTAAAATGGTCTGCATTCCTTAGGAGATTTTCATGGGCTCTTTATCTATCTGGCACTGGCTGATCGTGCTGCTGATCGTGGTCATGGTTTTTGGCACGAAAAAGCTCAAGAACATCGGCTCTGACCTGGGCGGCGCCGTCAAGGGCTTCAAGGACGGCATGAGGGATGGCTCGGCCGACGACGCTGCGCCCGTGCCGCCGCCCTCGCAAGTGACCAACGCCGCTGCCGCGCCTGATACGTCGACCATCGACGTGCAGGCCAAGCAGAAAAGCTGATCATCCGTACCGCCGCGCACGCGCATGATTGATATCGGCCTGTCCAAAATGGCGCTGATCGGCGTGGTCGCGCTGATCGTCGTTGGTCCCGAGAAACTGCCACGCGTGGCGCGTACCGTGGGGACGCTGCTGGGCAAGGCCCAGCGCTACGTGGCCGATGTGAAGTCCGAGGTCAACCGCTCCATGGAGCTCGATGAGCTGCGCAAGATGAAGGACACGGTGGAGGGCGCGGCCCGCGACGTCGAGCAAAGCATTCACACCAGCGCCGAAGAATTTCAGCGGAACCTGACACAGGCCACCGATGACGCGCACGCCGCGTATCTGGCAAACGCCGAGAGCGCTGTTGTTCCTGCTTACCGCAATCCCGGCAAGAACTGGCGCCTCAAGCGGGGGGCCATGCCGCAGTGGTACAAATCGCGTGCCGGTGTGCGCACCAAGGCGCAGTCGGGCGCGGCCCGGGTAGCACGCTACCGTCCCCAGAAATTTCATTGAACGCTGCGCCGCCAGCTGCGCGGCTTCGGGCATGAGTTGCCCGCCACTTTCTGTCCCATGTCCCAGAATCCTTCTCCAGACGACGAACTCGCCGGCACCGAGCAGCCCTTTGTGCAGCACCTGATGGAGCTGCGCGACCGCCTGGTCAAGTCGATCGTGGCCGTAGGCGTCGTGGCGGCGGTGCTGTTTTTTTTCCCTGGCCCCGGCGCGCTCTACGACCTGATGGCCGCGCCGCTGGTGGCGCACCTGCCCAAGGGAGCGACCTTGATTGCCACTTCGGTGATCTCGCCGTTCATGGTGCCGCTCAAAATTTTGCTGATGTCGGCGTTCATGATTGCCCTGCCGGTGGTGCTGTGGCAGGTCTGGGGGTTCATCGCGCCCGGTCTGTACCAGCACGAGAAGCGTCTGGTGCTGCCGCTGGTCATCTCCAGTACCGTGCTGTTCCTGGTTGGCGTGGCGTTCTGCTACTTCTTTGTCTTTGGCAAGGTGTTTGCTTTCATCCAGGGCTTTGCGCCCAAGAGCATCACGGCCGCGCCTGACATTGAGGCCTATCTGAGCTTTGTGCTCACCATGTTCATTGCCTTTGGCCTGGCGTTCGAGGTGCCTATCGTGGTTATCGTGCTGGCACGCCTGGGCATCGTCAGTGTGGCGCAGCTCAAACGCTATCGGGGCTACTTCATCGTGGTGGCCTTCATTGTTGCCGCCGTCGTCACCCCGCCGGATGTGGTGTCACAACTGGCGCTGGCCATTCCCATGGTGCTGCTCTATGAAATGGGTATCTGGGCGGCCCAAGTCTTCATTCGCCATACCAAGGCGCCCGAAGATGCCGAGGAATCTGCATCGGCCTCTTCGTAGGGTTTGCGCGCCAAAATTTATAGTGAAATTGGGCTCTAGCGCTTGTGCACAAAGCGCTAGCAGCTATCAATTCATGAGTTTTTGACCGCGCTTTAGGGCTGGGTCAATGCTGGGCCGACAAACCTACAGCCGTTCCTTGATGTAGGACGGGCGGTCCATATCCACGATTTCCACGGAGAGCTGCACCAACATGCCCTCGGGTTTCGGGGTGCGGCGGCGCAGTACGGTCGCCACGCGCTCAGCCAGGTCCTGTTTGGCTTCGGGCGTGCGGCCGGCGAGCAAGCGCAGCTGGGCGTGCACGAAGCCACGCGGGCCCGATTCCGTACCGACGGCAAAACTGCTTTGGCAGACAAAGCGGGTCTTCAGGTCGGCCTCGGTCTGCACCTCGGGGCTGGCACAGATGGCCTCGTTCAGTTCCCCCAGCGCCTTGCGCTCGGGAAAGGGGGCCAGGTTGGCGGAGTATTCGACGGTCAGGTGTGGCATGGCATGGCCTTTCAGAGAGCCTGGGTAGGCACGTGGTCGCGCAGACCGCATTGGCGGTTGTGGGCGTCCACGAACACGAGCTGGGGGCGGTGGCTGGGGACATCGGCTTCCGGCACTTGGGCGAAGGCGGCAATGATCAGCAGGTCGCCCACGCTGGCGCGGCGCGCGGCCGAGCCGTTCACGGAGATCATGCCGCTGCCGCGCTGGCCTTTGATGGCGTAGGTGACGATGCGCTCGCCGTTGTCGATGTTCCAGATGTGGACCTGTTCGTTTTCGACAATGCCGGCAGCGTCGAGCAAATCTTCGTCAATGGCGCAGGAGCCTTCGTAGTGCAGCTCGCAGTGCGTGGCGGCGACGCGGTGGATTTTGGATTTGAGCAGGGTGCGAAGCATGGGGCGTGAAGGGATTAGTGGGTGACAGGGGGGACCAGAATGGTGGACGCGGCTGGCGCGGCAAGGTCCGGGTAGTCGCGGCTGTAGTGCAGGCCGCGGCTCTCGCGTCTGAGCTGCGCCGAGCGCACGATGAGCTGTGCCACCTGCACCAGGTTGCGCAGTTCCAGCAGGTCGCGCGTGACATGGAAATTGGCGTAGAACTCGTCGATCTCGGTCAGCAGCAAGGTGATGCGGTGCGTGGCGCGCTCCAGGCGCTTGTTGGTGCGCACGATGCCCACGTAGTCCCACATGAAGCGGCGCAGCTCGTCCCAGTTGTGCGAGATGACCACGCATTCGTCGGCGTCGGTCACACGGCTGTCGTCCCAGCGTGGCAGCGCCGGAATCTGCACGCGCGGTGCACTGGCGATGTGCTGGGCGGCGGCGCGGGCGAAGACCATGCATTCGAGCAGCGAGTTGCTGGCCAGCCGGTTGGCGCCATGCAGGCCGGTGCAGGCCACTTCGCCCACCGCGTACAGGCCGGGCAGGTCGGTGCGCGCCGAGAGGTCGGTCAGCACGCCGCCGCAGGTGAAGTGCGCCGTGGGCACCACCGGAATCGGCTCTTTGGTGATGTCGATACCCAGATTGGCGCAGTGTGCCAGGATGTTGGGAAAATGCTCCTGCAAAAATGCCGGGCTCTGGTGCGAGATATCGAGCAACACGCAGTCCAGGCCGTGCTTCTTCATTTCATAGTCGATGGCGCGGGCGACCACGTCGCGCGGGGCAAGCTCGGCGCGTGCATCATGCTCCGGCATGAAACGGGTGCCGTCGGGCAGCAGCAGTTTGCCGCCTTCGCCGCGCACCGCCTCGCTGATGAGGAAAGACTTGGCGTGCGGGTGGTACAGGCCCGTGGGGTGGAACTGGATGAATTCCATATTTCCCACGCGGCAGCCGGCGCGCCAGGCAGCGGCAATGCCGTCGCCCGTGGCGGTGTCGGGGTTGGTCGTGTAGAGGTAGACCTTGCCGGCGCCGCCAGTCGCCAGAATGGTTTGTGGTGCGCGGAAGGTGACCACCTCGTCCGTCGACTCGTCCAGCGCGTACAGGCCCAGGCACCGCTGTCCAGCCAGCCCCAGTTTGTGGCTGGTGATCAGGTCCACCAGCGTGTGGTGTTCGAACAGCGTGATGCCAGGGGTGGCACGCACCACGTCGATCAAGGTTTTCTGCACGGCTGCACCGGTGGCGTCGGTGACATGGGCGATACGGCGTGCGCTGTGGCCGCCTTCGCGCGTGAGGTGCAGCTCGCCGGCCTCTTCGGTGAACGGCACGCCCAGGCCGCGCAGCCAGGCAATAGCGGCGGGGGCGTTCTCCACGACAAAACGGGTGGTGGCCAGATCGCACAGGCCGGCGCCCGCCACCAGGGTGTCCTGAATATGCGCCTCAAAGCTGTCGTCGTTGGCCAGCACGGCGGCAATGCCGCCCTGGGCCCAGGCGCTGGCGCCGTCCTGCATCTGGCGCTTGGTGATCACGGCCACGCGGTGCGTGGGAGCGAGGTGCAGGGCAGCGGACAGGCCGGCCAGGCCGCTGCCCACAATCAGAACGTCAAAATCGTGTGAAGCCATGGGTCAATGCAATCGGTGCAACTGCGTGCCAGCGGGCCGACTCGGAGGGTTGCAAAGGGGTTGGAGGTGTGTCAGCTGGGGGTGTATGCCAGCCGGACGTAGATGGGGGCAAAGGCTTCCGCCTGGGTAATTTCTATCAGGGTTTCCTTGGCGAGTTCGAGCAAGGCGATAAAGGTGACGACCAGCACCGTGCTGCCGCGTGCCGGGTCGAACAGGGTTTCAAATTCGACGAAGCGCCGGCCCTGCAGCGCCTTGAGCACCTGGCTCATGTGCTCGCGCACGCTCAACTCCTCGCGGGAAATGTGGTGGTGCTGCACCAGGCGCGCGCGCTTCATGATGTCCTGCCAGGCCTGCTGCAGGTCGGCCAGGCTCACATCGGGAAAGCGTGGCTGCAGGCCCTGCTCGATCACCGCCTGGGCGCACAGAAAATCCCGTCCGTGCTGCGGCCATGCGTTCAGGCGGGCGGCCGCGAGCTTCATCTGCTCGTATTCGAGCAGGCGGCGCACCAGGGCGGCGCGTGGGTCTTCGGCTTCCTCGGCCCCCTCGGTTTTGCGCGGCGGCAGCAGCATGCGCGACTTGATCTCGATGAGCATGGCCGCCATCAGCAGGTATTCGGCGGCCAGCTCCAGGTTGCGGCTGCGGATTTCCTCCACATAGGCCAAATACTGGCGCGTCAGCCCGGCCATGGGGATGTCGAGGATGTTGAAGTTCTGCTTGCGGATCAGGTAGAGCAGCAGGTCCAGCGGGCCTTCAAAGGCCTCCAGGAAGACTTCGAGTGCGTCGGGCGGAATGTACAGGTCGCTTGGCAGCGCGAACAGCGGCTCGCCGTACAGGCGGGCGAGCGCCACCTGGTCCACCACCTCGGGCATGGCAACTGTGGGCGCGTCTTGAGAAGCGTCGCTCACCATGCCGATAGTCACTATGGTTTTTATAGCTACAAGCGCTTGTCAATAATGCGCTGGAGCCAGTTTTACTGCTCGTCGCTGTACGAGTAGTAGACGTAGGATTTTTGCGGCACACGGCCGGCGCGGTACTCTTGCCAGAGTGCCCGATCTACCGGCTTGTCCCACAGCAGGGCACGCCCGGCGCGTTGCTGGGCATCGAGCTCGGGGCGCTCGTGCTTGAGCTTCTCGATGAACTGGGTGGCGTCGGAGGTGTAGTGGGGGCGGGCGAAGAGGGACATGGCTTTGGGTTACGCTAGTTCTCACGATTTTACCGGGGACCATCATGCCTATCGCCAAACTGTTTGCCACCACACTCGTGGGTCTGGTGCTTCTCGCAGCTTGCGATGCCCAACGCATCAGCGAACTGCAGAGCGGCCAGTCCACCGAAGCCGACGTGCGCGACCGCTTTGGCGTGCCCGAGAACACCTGGCCCGAGCCCGACGGCGGCCACACACTGGAGTACAACCGCCAGCCCGCCGGAGTTGAGAACTACATGATCACGATTGGCGCCGACGGCAGGCTTGTCGCCGTGCGCCAGGTGCTCACGCAAGAGAATTTCGCGCGCGTGCAGCCGGGTATGGCCATAGGGCAAGTGCGCCGCCTGCTGGGCAAACCGGCCAAGACCACGCATTTTGACTTGAGTGGCGAGACGCATCTGGATTGGCACTACCTGGTGCAGCCCGACACGCACATGCTGTTCTCCGTGGTCACCGGCAACGACGGCCGAGTGCTGCGCACGCAAAACGGCCCCGACCTGAACGCGCCGCAGAACCAGGGCGGTGGGCGATAGAGCCGAGAACCACCAAGGCCCTCTGAAATGGGCGCGCCCCCAAACCCGTGGCACTGTGGATCTGGCTCCGCCAGTCCACCGGGGCAGTTCATCTTGCGTGTTGCTTCTCCAGCTCGCGGTTCGCTGCCGCCAACTTTTGATTGCTAGCCAATATTTCCATTTGTAGTTGGCGGTTGTCGTCGGCCATTTCCTTGTGCAGGAACGCCTCCTCAATGCAGTCACAAAGCTGCTGGTCGCTCCATGGCTTGCTCAGAAACTTGTAGATGGCACCATCATTTACCGCTTCGGTCACCGAGCGCATTTCCGAGTCCCCGGAAAGTACGATGCGGATGGCATCTGGATAGCGGTTTTTGGCAATTTTCAGGAACTCAACCCCGGTCATGCCGGGCATGCGTTGGTCAGAAATGATCACGTCAACCGGGTGCTGCGCCAAGATGTCCAGGCCTGCCTGCCCACCATCAGCGATCAGGATCTGCAAATTCTCGCGTCGGAGGAGGCGCTTGAGTGCGTGTGCGACGCTGGGTTCGTCATCGACCAGCAACAAAGAGCGCTTGGTTCGCTTGAAGCGCAGCAAATGATCCGCCAGGCGCTGATCCTGTGCCAGAAGCTCCCCGATACGTGCCGCGTCAACGGGTCTGCTGAAGAAATAGCCCTGTATTTCGTCGCACATGTTGAGCCGCAGGAAATTGCACTGTGCCTCGGTTTCCACTCCCTCGGCAATGACGCGAATTCCCAGGCTGTGCGCCATGGAAATGATGGTCTTTACGATTGCGGCATCATCCGAGGAGGTCTCGATGTCGCGCACGAACGCCTGGTCGATCTTCAGCAGGTCGATGGGAAACCGTTTCAAATACGCAAGGCTGGAATAACCGGTCCCGAAATCGTCAATCGACATTTGCAGGCCGATGGCCTTGAGCCGCTGCAAGATGTCAATGGATCGATCCACATCGTTCATGACCAGACTCTCGGTCAATTCGATTTCCAGCGATTGCGGCTCCAGGCCGGTCTCTGCCAACACCGCTGCGATGTATTCAACCAGGTCGGGCTGAGCGAACTGGCGGACTGACACATTCACCGCCATGCGGAAACTGCCAAGTCCCTGTCGCTCCCAGGCTTTGCTTTGCGCGCATGCGGTACGGATGACCCAGGCGCCGATCGGCACGATCAGACCGGTTTCTTCCGCCAAGCCGATGAATTGCCCCGGTGGCACCAAGCCAAGTTCGGGGTGGTTCCAGCGGATCAGCGCTTCCACGCCCACAATGCGGCCGCTGCATAGGTCCACCTGGGGCTGGTAGTGCAAGACAAACTCCTCACGCTCGACTGCCAATCGAAGCTGCCCCTGCAAGGCCAATCGCGCCTGGATTTTGGCACTGAGGTCCACTGTGAAGAACTGAAAATTATTGCTCCCGATGCGCTTGGCGTTGCTCAACGCCACGCCGGCCGCCTTGAGCAGGGCCTCACTGTTCGTGCCGTCCCGCGGATACAGGCTGACGCCCATGCTGCAGGTGACTTCAAGTTCCCGGTCAGCCAGCATGAGTGAGGTTGAAACGGTCTTCATGATCCGTTGCAGAAGTTCGGCGGTCCCCGGTTCGACTTCATCGTTGGTGTTTCTGCGGTAGTGGGGGGGATGGATGTCGCGCTGACCCGGCGCCGACTCCGTAAAGATCAGGGCGAATTCGTCGCCGCCCAAACGGGCCACCATGTCACTGCCGCGGACGCAGCCGCGCAAGCGGTCACCAACAACCTTCAGCAACTCGTTGCCGGTGCTGTAGCCCAGGCTCTCGTTGACCAGCTTGAAATAGTCCAGCCCCAGTACCACGACCACCACTTTATGGCTTTCCCGCAGGGCACCGGCAATCGCTTGGTTGAGCCGGTCCACGAACAGGTTGCGATTGGCAAGCCCGGTCAGCGTATCGAAGTTGGACAAGGTCATCACACGGGACTCTGCGGCCCTGCGCGCCTCAAGTTCGCTGGTCAGCACGTGGTTTTGCTCCAGCATTTCCTGTGAGGCAATGTCCAGCGAGCGCTCGATCATCTCGCGGTCGTTGTCGGCCTGGTGGTAGTAGGCGTCGATAGCCTCGAAAAGAGGCAGCATCCTGACGGGAAGCTCCTGGACTTCTCCGAAAAGCCGTCGGATCTGGCGCAGAAGTAGGCTGTGCATCCCTTAGTTTTCAAAAAGCGTGGTAATGGTCATCGTCTGGTTGTGCAGTTCGCACGCGTCGCCCGCCATGTGCGGCGAAATTTCTCCATAGGAATAGAACCCGGTGAATACGGCCTGATCACCCAGGACGTCGCGCACACTCTCGACTTCTTCTTCCACCCGCTGTTTGAGTACCAGCTTGCGGCCCACGCAACTGATAAGCAAAGCCAACTGAGCCGACTGGTCCTGCAAAGGTTGCATGCTGATTCTTGCCGCGCCGGATGCGCCGTCGATCAAGCGTTCGAAGTTGGCTTTCATGAGTCGGACGTATCCACCTTCAGGCATGTCGCCGGCAAAGGTCATGCTGCCGAGCTCCTCGTCGATACCGAGAATGGTGCGCACCACGCTGCTGCTGCCTCCGTGCGTACCGCCCACCATTTCGGGATGGCGCAGGGCCAGCGGAAACAGCAGCCCGGTTGCCGGCAAACCAGCGGCATGCTCTCCCAAATAGCGTTTGTACAGCTCCAGCGCGGGCTTGCGGTCCAGGTCGAACAACACGGTGCCTTGGGCGCGGGTGATTTCCCGTTCGGGGCCAAACGGATCCCAGCCGCCCAACGACCCATAGCCGACCTTGATATGGTCGCCATACAAGCCCACAACGGCCACCTGATTGGGTGCTGGCACGTCATTGGCGCACACCAGGGTTTTTTGGAACCTGGCGCCATCCGCGGACAAACCTCCCGTGATCTCGACGTGTGGCGGAAGTCCTTCCCGCATGCCCCGCACCAGGGCCGTGCCATTGACATGGAGTCCATCCGAGAAAACCAGCACATGCACGAGTTCATCAGCGGGCAAAGACTCGGCCAGAGCAAGCCCAACCGCAAAACTTTGCGAGGAGTCGACGATATGCCCTTGGGAAAAATGCAGCCGGGTGTGCTCGAAATTCACCTCGGTCACCACCAAGGTGTCATCGCTTACCTCGGTGCCATGAATCTCCCCTGCGGTGGAGCATCCAACGACCAATCCACCCGGAAAGGCGCTGCGAATCGCGTCGAAATGACCACTGTCGCTGAGCAATGCCGTGCTGCCAAAGACCAGAATGAGCTGGTTCTGGCGATGGACGGGTAGCGCGTCAAAATGTGGGCGATTGCTGGCAGTAAAAATACGCTGGAATATCTGCATGGTTTTCCCTTGTGACGCTGTGCTGAGCGGTATCCCATTTCCACAGACATGCGCTGGATTTTGAGATCGCAGCCTTCAAGACGAGATGCTGGAAATATGCGCCCATTCGAGAGAATTTCCCCTCCCGGAGAAACCCGAAGCACGGCCGTCAAGCGCCCAAGTGGTAGGCGGCTGAGGCATTTCAAAGGCATGCAAGCCAGTATTCCCGCTGTGATCTAGCTTCAATCCAAGTGAGCGCTCTCACAATTCCCCGTGCAGTGTGCTTTCTGGGTGGGCCACGCACATCTGCGCAGGTTTGGACGATCCCGAGGAGCCGCCGCCTCAGGCGGCCGTACGGAGCGGCGCAGGGGGGTGAGAGCGCGCCTACGGCGCGATTTTCCGTTTTAGCGCCCGCGCCACCGGCTGCGGCAAGTGGGGCATGGAGCGCAGCAGCCAGGGCAGCACCTTGCGCTTGGCACCGCTCAGGGACTCGGGCACCAGTGCTTCGATCAGGTGCGGCCCCGGCTCTGCCAGGGCATATTCCAGCGCTTTGGTGAAGCCTTCGGCGGTGTCGGTGCGTACCGCATGCACGCCCATGCCCTGGGCGAGCAGCGCGAAGTTCAGCGTGGGCTCGCTCAGGTCGAGCTGCGACTGGGCCTTGGGCCCGACTTCGTCGGCGCCGACGCGCTCCAGCTCCACGTTCAACACCGAGTAGGACGCGTTGTTGAAAACGACGGACACCACATGCAGCTTCTCGCGCGCCATGGTCCAAAGGGCCTGAAAGGTGTACATGGCGGTGCCGTCGCCAATCAGCGCGATGACGGGGCGGCCCGGGCACGCAATGGCCGCGCCGATGGCGTTGGGCAGCCCCTGGCCGATGGCGCCGCCAGTCAGGGTAATGAGGTCGTGGCGCGGCGCACCTGCCGTCATCGCCGAGAGCATCAGCCCCGAGGTGATGGCTTCATCGATGAGGATGGCGTTGTCCGGCAGCAGGTGGCCCACGGCCTTGCACACCTTGGGCGCGGTAAGTTTGCCGCGCGGGCGGCTTGGGCGCTGTGCAGCCTGCAGGGCGGGCGCGGTCTGCGTGGCGCCCAGCGCGGTGGCGAGTTGTTGCAGGCTGGCGGCTGCGTCTTGGGCCGGGGTGGAGAGCGTATGTACTGTGCAGGTGTCGGGCACCAGCTCGCTCTTCTTGCCGGGGTAGGCGAAGAACGACACTGGCGCTTTGGCGTCGACCAGCACCAGGTGTTCGATCTCGGCCAACTGCACGCCGGCCATTTCGGCCAGGTAGGCAATGCGCTCGACATAGGGCAGCCCGGCGCCCCGCTCCATGCGGGTGGGGAACACTTCGGCCAGCAACTGCACGCCGCTGTGCGCGGCAATGCGCGCGGCGGCCAGCAGCGCGGGCTCGCGCAGGGCGTGCCCGCCCAGCAGCAAGACCGTTTTCTTGCCCGAGCGCAATATCTTGGCAATGGCTTGCACCACCGCAGCATCCGCGGCCTGGGGTGCGGGCTGTGCGGGCGGCGGGCAGGGCTCGGCGCCCTCGCCCCAAGACACGTCGGCCGGCAGGATCAGCGTCGCCACTTGTCCCGGCAGGCCGCGCGCGGCGGCGATGGCGTCGGTGGCGTCTTGGCACAACTGGGCGGTGCTGGAAGAGGTGCGCACAAAACCAGGCGACACATTGCGCGCCACGGTTTCGATGTCGGACTGCAGTTGGGCGTCTAGCCGCGTGTGGTACGTGGCATGGTCGCCCACGATGTTGACGATGGGGACCTTGCCCTTGCGCGCGTTGTGCAGGTTGGCCAGGCCATTGCCCAGGCCGCAGCCCAGGTGCAAAAGCGTGGCAGCGGGTTTGCCCGCCATGCGGGCATAGCCGTCGGCAGCGCCAGTGGCCACGCCCTCGAACAGGGCGAGCACGGCGCGCATGCGCGGTTCGCTGTCCAGCGCCGCCACAAAGTGCATCTCGCTGGTGCCGGGATTGCTGAAGCAGACTTCGATGCCGGCATCGACCAGCGTTTTCATCAGGGCTTGTGCGCCGTTGGGCATGGAATGTCTCCTGGGGAAAGGTCAAAGGCCGTGGCCGGTGGTGATGGAGCGCGCTGCAGCCCGCCCCGTGAGAAGGCAGCCGGGCAGGAAGGTGCCTTCGAGCGAGCGCTTGCCGCTGGCGCCGCCACCGCCAAAGCCCGCCGCCTCGCCCACACAGTACAGGCCGCCAATGGGCTGGCCCGCGCCGTCTAGTACGCGGCTTTGCAAATCGGTCTGCAGGCCGCCCAGGCTTTTGCGGGTAATGAGCTGCATCTGAATGGCGATGTAGGGACCGGCACCGGCCTTCTGCAGCGGTGCCGGGGCACAAGTACGCAGCTTGTCGGGCCCCCACTGGCGTGCATGCAGGATGCGGCGGATTTGGTCGTCGTTGTGCAGCTTGTTGCCATTGGTGAAGTTGGCGTCAAAGCTGTCCGCGGTATCCTGCAGTACGGCGGGGTCAATGTCGTGCGAGCAGGTCAGCGCATTCATTTTGGCGGTAAGACCAGCAAGGGTGTCGTCCACCAGAAAGTGCCGGCTTTCGCTCTGCATTTGGCGCACCAGGCGGTGGTTGCCGAGCAGCGTTTCCTTCAGGAATGCCGGGAACTGCCTATCGCGGATGCGCTGGTTGTGCTCGGCCCCCGAAATGGCGAATTCCTTGATGGCGATGCGCCAGTTGAGCAGGTGCCAGGTCCAGGGCTTGTCTTGCGCGGCGACGCGCTGGCACAGCCAGTGGGTGTCAAAACCGGTGACCAGCGGCTCGGGGCCGATGCGCTCGCCCCGGTGGTCGAGCCACAGGGCCGACTTGCAGGGAATGGTCGAGAGCCCATGGCCCTCGAAATGCGGGAACGGGTGCGGAAAGCCTGCGGCGTAGTTCCACATCTCGCCTGCGTGGGTGATGCGCCCTTTCATCGCGTCGGCCACCCAGTGGTGCATCTTGCCGTCGGCAAAGGGGTGTGCGCCATTGAGCATCTGGCTGGGGCGGGGGCGATCTTGGGGCCAGTTGGCGCGCGCTTCTTCATGGCTGCCGTTGATGCCGCCCATGGCCAGCACCACCACGGGTGCCGACAGGCGCACCTCTGCGCCGGTGGCGTCGTTCACCGCCACAGCGCCCGAGACCTGACCTGCGCTGTGTTCCAGCGCGGTGACCCGGTGTTGGTGTAGCAGGGTGAGGCGTCCAGCGCCTCGGCCTGTGGAGGCCGCCGCACGCAGCGCGGAAACCATGCGCCGCGTAAGTTCACGCGACGTTCCCCAGACGATGTGGTAGCGCGGCACGCTGTTGCCGTCGCCGTTCATTCCGCGCTCGACCCAGTTCACGGCAGGCATGAACTTGACGCCCTCCTGCAGCAGCCAGTCGTACACCTGGCTGCGCGAATGCTGCACGTAGTGCTGTGCCCATTGGCGCGGCAGCATGTCGTTCTCGCCCAGCTCCCCAAAGCGCAGCCAGTCGGCCAGCGCCCGCTCGGGCGTGTCGGGGATCTTCATACGCGCCTGTAGCGGCGTGCCCACCAGTGCCATACCGCCAAAGGCCCACAGCGCCAAGCCGCCGAAGCGCTCGGACGTGTCGCGGTCCACCAGGGCGACGGATTGGCCCGCGCGCAGGCATTCCAGCGCGGTGACGATACCGGCCAGTCCCCCACCGACCACCACCACATCGTGCCGCTGTGAGTGCATCGCTTGTCTCCTTTTTTATCGCTCAACCATAGCGCCGTATCATGGAATTTTTCTTGACCTTGGAGCCACTGCATGTTGACTTCAGCGCCCAGCGTGTCGCTCAGCTGGGTCAACACCGTCATTGCCGCCGCCGAGCGCCAGGGCGTGCCTTGCGCCGACCTGCTGGCGCGCGCCGGGGTGGCGCACGACCGCTTGGGCGCGCCGCGCTGGCCGGTCGACGACATCACCCGCCTCTGGCGGGCCGCCGCCGCGCTGACGGGCGACGCCGCCTTTGGCCTGAACACCGGGCGCCAGGTGGGGCCGGGCAGCTTCAATGTGGTCAGCTTCATCCTGCTGTCGTCGGCCACGCTGCGCAGCGCCATCGGCCAGTTGCAGGAGTACCAGCGTCTCATCAGCGACGGCGGTCGCTTCCAGACCCTGGCCGGGGAGCGGCGCAGCTGGCTCATCTACCACCCGCAGCAGGGCAGCCTTGCGTTCAGCCCGCACCAGGTGGAGTCTGTGCTGGCCGCTGCCGTGTGCTTCAGCCGCTGGGTGACGGGCCGGCCTCTGCAGCCCGTGCGCGTGCAGTTCAGCCATGGGCAGATCGGGCCATTGCCGGCCTATGCCCAGGCTCTGGGGGCCGAGGTGCAGTTCGAGCAGGCCTTCAATGGCTTGCTGCTGGAGAACACCGTCCTGGATGCCCCCTTGCCCCAGGCCGATGCCGAGCTGGCGCTGTTGCACCGCACCCATGCGGCGGCGCAGTTGGCGGCGTTGTCGGCACCCATGCTGCTGAGCACCCGGGTCGAGCAGTGGCTGACCGGCGCGCTGGACGGCAGCGTGCCTGGCCGCGCCCAGGCGGCGCGCCAGTTCGGGCTGGGGGAGCGGGCGTTTGCGCGCCGGTTGCAGGAGGAGGGCGTGTGCTACGCCGACCTGGTCGATGGCGTGCGCCATGCGCTGGCCTGCCAGGCCGTGGCGAGCGGGGCCGAGCCGTTTGTTCGCATTGCGCGGCGCCTGGGGTTTTCGGAGGCCAGTGCCTTCAACCGGGCGTTTCGCCGCTGGACGGGCCATGCCCCGGGGCACTGGCAGCAGCAGGGCCCTGTGGCGCCGCAGACTGCGCCGCCAGCCGGGCATTGAAGCCCGATCGCTCCATGAGCGATGCAGGCTGGGCCTGCGCGCCCGAGAGCGTCAACCGCCCGCCGCGCTCGGCCACTGTTTTGAGGATTTGCTCCAGACCTTCGAGGCCCGTGGTATCCAGGGCGAACAGGTCGTGGATATCCAGGTGCACCTGTACGCCCTCGGGGGCCGCCTCAATGGCGCCCACCAGGGGGTCGATTTTGGTGGTCGCACCAAAGAACAGTGCGCCATGCAGTTGCCAGCCAAGCTGCGGCACGCCAGCCGCGGCGGGTAGCCTTTCGGGCTCGGCACGGAAAAGTTCGCTCATGCGCCGTACAAACAGCACGCAGGCCAGCGCTAGCCCGACTTGCACGGCCACCGTCAAGTCAAACACCACGGTGAGGAAGAAAGTGCCCAGCAGCAGCAGCCGATAGTGGTTGGAGAAGTGCTTGAGGCGTCCAAACTCGTGCCACTCGCCCATGTTCCAGGCCACATGCAGCAGGATGCCGGCCAGCACGGCAAGCGGAATGTGCATCGCCAGCGGAGCCGCCACCAGCACGATGACGGCGATGGTTGCCGCGTGCACGATGCCCGCCACCGGCGACGTGGCACCGGCGCGCAGATTCGTCACCGTGCGGGCAACCGTGCCCGTCACCGGCATACCGCCAAAAAATGGCACGACGAAATTGGCCACACCCTGAGCCATCAGCTCCTGGTTGGGGTCGTGCTTGCGGATATGCGGGTCGGTAGCCAACTGGTCGGCCACGCGTGCGCAGAGCAGCGACTCGATGGCGCCCAGCAAGGCAATGGTGATCGTGGGCGCAACCAGCAGGCGCACGGTGTCCCAGGAAAAAGCGGGCAAGGCGAAGATGGGCAGGCTTTGGGGAATGCCGCCAAAACGCGTTCCCAGGGTTTCGACCGGGTAGCCCATGCCGTGCGAGAGCGCGGTGAGGGTAATCAGCGCCACCACAGGCGCGGGAATGCGCGCGAAGTTGCGCACCGTATGCCCCTCGGCCATGTGCAGCACGGGGGAGCCGCTCATGAAGAGGCGTGGCCACAGGAACAGGCCACCCAGGCAGGCTGCGCCCAGGCCCAGGGCGTAAGGGTTCACAGTGCCTGCGTGCCGCGCCATCACATCCACTTGTGAGAAGAAGTTGCCAGGCATCTTGGCAATCTGCAGACCCAGAAAATCCTTGAGCTGCGAGACGGCAATCAGCACCGCAATGCCATTGGTGAAACCGATAACGATGCTCACCGGCACAAAGCGCACCAGGCTCCCCAGGCGCAGCAGGCCAAGCGCAAACAGCAGCACACCTGCGCAGGCGGTGGCAATGAGCAGGTTGGCCACGCCATAGCGATCGACGATGCCGTAGACAATGACGATAAAGGCCCCCGCCGGCCCACCGATCTGCACGTTGGTGCCACCCAGCAGCGCCACCAGGAAACCGCCGATGATGGCCGTCCACAGCCCTGCCTGCGGCGTCAGGCCACTGGCAATGGCAAAGGCCATGGCGAGCGGCAGGGCCACCACACCGACCGTGACCCCGGCCCCCAGGTCGGCAAGCAGGCGACTTCGGCTGTAGCCGCGCAGGGCTTCGAAGACGCGGGGCTGAAAGCGGTGGATGGGGACCATGGCGAGTCTTGGTTACTTCACGCGCATGCCGGGGGCTGCGCCCGGCCCGGGCTCCAGCACGTAGATGCCGGGTTGTGCCTTGCCATCGGCGTGGCTGGCGGCCAGCACCATGCCCTCGGAGACGCCAAATTTCATCTTGCGCGGCGCCAGGTTGGCGACCAGCACCGTGAGCTTGCCGGTGAGCTGCTCGGGTGCGTAGGCGCTGGCAATGCCGCTGAAGACGTTGCGGGTCTTTCCCTCGCCCGCGTCCAACGTCAGGCGCAGCAACTTGGTGGAGCCTTCGACGCGCTCGCACTGCTCGATGCGGGCAATGCGCAAATCAATTTTGGCGAAATCGTCGATGGTGATGGTCGGGGCAATGGCTTCGCCGCCGGGCAGGGCGTTGGTGCCGGATGCTCCTGAACCAATAGCTGCATCCGCTTGCTCCTCTTGCGCTGGAGGCTCAAAAAGTGCTTCAAGTTGCTTGATGTCCACGCGCTGCAGCAGGTGCTGGTAACTGCCAATCGCGTGGCCTGCGCCCAGGCGTTGCTGCGCGCTCTCGAAGGTGAAGGGCGGGACGTTGAGGAAGGCTTCCACCTCGCTTGCCAGCGCAGGCAGCACTGGCTTCATCACAATGGTCAGCAGGCGGAAGGCTTCCATGCAGGTGCTGCACACGTCTTGCAGGCGGCTGTCCATGCCTTGCTGCTTGGCCAGTTCCCAGGGCTTGTTCTGGTCCACGTAGGCGTTCACGCGGTCGGCCAGCAGCATGGTTTCGCGCAGCGCCTTGCCGTACTCGCGTTCGGCCAGCAGCTCGATGATGCTGGGGGCGACGTCCTTCAGATGCTCCAGCAGCGCGTCGCCGTCGGCCGATACTTCGGCCAGCTGGCCGCCAAAGCGCTTGGTCAGAAAGCCCGCGGCGCGGGACGCAATGTTGATGTACTTGCCCACCAGGTCGCTGTTCACGCGCGCCATGAAGTCGCTAGCGTTGAAGTCGATGTCTTCGTTGCGGCTGCTGAGCTTGGCCGCCAGGTAGTAGCGCAGCCACTCGGGGTTCATGCCGAGCTCCAGGTACTTGAGCGGGTCCAGGCCCGTGCCCCGGCTCTTGCTCATCTTCTCGCCGTTGTTCACGGTGAGAAAACCGTGCACGAACACGCGGTCGGGCACCTTGCGGCCACTGAATTTGAGCGTGGCGGGCCAGAACAAGGTGTGGAAGGTGACGATGTCCTTGCCGATGAAGTGCACCTGCTCCAGCGCCGGGTCGGCCATGTAGGCGCCGTAGTCCTCGCCGCGCTTGGATAGCAGGTTCTTCAGCGAGGCCAGGTAGCCGATGGGGGCGTCGAGCCACACATAGAAATATTTGCCCGGCGCATCGGGAATCTCAATGCCGAAGTAGGGCGCGTCGCGCGAGATGTCCCAGTCGCCCAGGCCCTCGCTGGTCGTTCCGTCGGGGTTGGTGCGCACGCTGAACCACTCGCGCACCTTGTTGGCCACCTCGGGCTGCAGGCGACCGTCCTGGGTCCAGTCTTCCAGGAAGGCCACGCAGCGCGGGTCGGAGAGCTTGAAGAAGAAATGCTCGGACGACTTGAGCACCGGCTTGGCGCCCGAGAGGGTGGAGTAGGGGTCGATGAGGTCGGTGGGCGCATAGACCGAGCCGCAGACCTCGCAGTTGTCGCCGTACTGGTCCTTGGCATGGCAGCGCGGGCATTCGCCCTTGATGTAGCGGTCCGGCAGGAACATCGCTTTTTCGGGGTCGAAGAACTGGTCGATGGTGCGCGTCTCGATCAGGTCGTTGGCTTTGAGATCGCGGTAGATATCTTGCGCGAGCTGGTGGTTCTCGGGGGCATCGGTGCTGTGCCAGTTGTCGAACGCGATGTGAAAGCCGTCGAGGTACTGTTTGCGGCCGGAGGCAATGTTGGCGACGAACTGCTGCGGCGTCAGGCCCGCCTTCTCGGCGGCGATCATGATGGGTGCGCCGTGTGTGTCGTCGGCGCCGACAAAGTTGACTTCGTTGCCCAACATGCGCTGCGTGCGCACCCAGATGTCGGCCTGGATGTATTCCATGATGTGGCCAATGTGGAACTTGCCGTTGGCGTAGGGAAGGGCGGTAGTGACGAAAAGTTTGCGGGGCATGGGCAGAAGGTGGTCGGGGGCGGCGCTGCCGAAAGGCTGGGCGGCGCAATCGGCAATTCTAGGACCAGCGTCTGTGCCGCCTGTTCCTCGGCGTGGGAGCACGCCTTAAACGCGGTCTATGCGGCGCTTCGCGGGAAATCTGAATCCGTCGCCTGCAGCGCGGTCGCGACCGGCACGCCCGCGTCTTGCCAGCCAAAGAAGCGGCACACGTCGCCCCGCTTGGCGAGCGTGTCGGCGCGGCCCAGGGCCATCAGTTCGCGCGTGTAGGCCGCCTCGAACAGCAGGTAGCTGGCCAGCGCCGCGCCGCGCACATCCTGCATGTTCGCGGTGACGCCGAGCGCGCCCAGCATGGTGCGCACAGCCGCGGGCAGGTCGCCCACGTGGCGCGCTGCCAGGGCGTCGATGCGCTCCGAGGGGGCAATGACCAGCAGTTCGATGGGGCGCAGCAGGCTGCCACTGCGCGAGGCTTGTGGAATGAGCGAGATCGTCTGGTTGATGCGCTGCATGCGTTCGATGTCCACGGCCAGCGCGTCAAGAAAGATATTCGAGAGCGCGTGGCCGGCAATTTGCGCCAGCGAGGGGTAGGACGGCATGGTGCTTTCGGGCGCCAGCTCCCTGGGCTCGTGCATGCGGCCGGCGCCAACGACCAGGATGCGCTGGGCGCCCAGGTGAATGGCGGCGGCGATAGGCGCCGACTGGCGCATGGAGCCGTCGCCAAAATACTCGGTGCGATTGTCCACTTCAATGGCAGTGGCTGGGAAGATGAAGGGAATGGCGCTTGACGCCAGCAAATGCTCGTGTGTGATGCGGTCGCGCACGGCCCGGCGCTGCGAGCGCACCCAGGGGTCAAGCCGCTCGCCCGCCTCGAAAAAGGTGACGTGGTCGCCCGTGGTGTAGCTCGATGCGGTCACGGCGAGCGCATACAGGTGCCCCTTGCGGATGACCTGCGGCAGGCGCACCAGCGGCACCATTTTTGCCAGCAGCTTGATCAGCGGACCGTTGTCCAGCAGCGAGCGCGGGCGCAGCCGGCGCCAACGCGCCAGCACCCAGCCCAGCGAGAGCAGCGTGAGCCAGCGCGCACCGCTTTGCGCCACGCTGAGCGAATCGGCCCGGTACACCTGCTGCGCCTGGAAGTTGCGCCACACGCGGGCGATGCGGCGCACTGTGCGGTCGAACTGGTCGGCGCCGCAGGCCAGCGCTGCCGCGTTGATAGCGCCCGCCGAAGTGCCGGTGATGATGGGAAACGGGTTGGGGGCCTCGCCCGCGCCGCAGGCCAGGCGCAGGTCGGCAATAGCTTCGAGTACGCCCACTTGGTAGGCCGCACGGGCTCCGCCGCCCGTGAGCAGCAGACCGGTGTGGCCGGCGTGCGCTGCCGGGCTGTCGGCGCCTGCTGTCGGGGGCTCGGTCGGAGGGAGTGCTGCCTGGGCCATTTCGTTCGGCATGCCCCTGCGGGAGCAGGTTTCGTGCAATGCGCTGGCAACAGTGTGCGACAGTGGCGCCCGCAGATCGCCACGGGAAAACCCGTGGCGATCCGTGGCTCAAGTTTTGGGGAGCAGCAGCCGCGCCAGGGCGTCGCCCTCCACCAGCGCCACGCCTTCGGTACGGGCCAGGTCGCGCGCTGCATCACTGACCGTGCCGTGCGCCACCAGGTATTGGCCGGCATGAATGTCCCGCTTGCGCATCGCAGCCACCAGGTGGCCGATGGCATCTGCGCCGTGGCTCGCGGCCTTCCAGCGGCGGGCGCTGACCAAGGTGGTGCGGCCGCCCTGCTCTACACAAAAATCGGCTTCCAGGCCTGTAATCGGCTGCACGCTCGCGCCTTGCGCGTGCCAGGCCTGCTCCAGCGCGGCAGAAAACTCGCGCCAGGCCATGGCGCGCAGAGCGGCAGCCTGCGCAGCAACCGCAGCAGCAGAAGGCGCGTGCCACTGGCGCCAGGCGGCCACGCAGCCCACGCCGTACAGCGGCAACGCGCCAAAAGCGCCTAGCAGTTTGAAGCGCTCCGGTGCCAGTGCGGCAACCGCCAGGGTCATGGCGCCTGCCAGCAGCATGCTTATCCACCAGGGCGAGCGCAGCAGGATTGCGAACAGCGAGTTGTCGGCCATTTTCAGTTTCACGGGTCTCTTTCATGCTCTCAGGTGGAAGGGCAGCCGCCCCACTGCCTCCATTGTCATTGCTTCGCGCAATAGACTCGCGGCACTTACCAGGAGAGATTTGAATGGCTGTTTCCGAACAGGACCTGCTGGCCGCCCTGGCCAAGGTGCAGGACCCGCATACCGGCAAGGATTTTGTCAGCACGCAGGCGCTGCGCAACCTGCAGATCACAGGCGGCGATGTTGCCTTTGACGTCGAGCTGGGCTACCCGGCCAAAAGCCTGATTCCGGGCCTGCGCACGCAGCTCGTGGCTGCCGCGCGGGGCGTGGCGGGTGTGGCCAACGTGTCGGCACACATCAGCAGCAAGATTGCCGCGCACGCGGTACAGCGCGGCGTCCAGCTCTTGCCGCAGGTCAAAAACATCATTGCCGTGGCCTCGGGCAAGGGCGGCGTGGGCAAGAGCACCACCGCCGCCAACCTCGCCCTGGCCCTGGCTGCCGAAGGCGCCAGCGTGGGCGTGCTGGACGCCGACATCTACGGCCCCAGCCAGCCGATGATGCTGGGCATCAACCGCCGGCCCGAGAGCGTGGATGGCAAGAACATGGAGCCGCTGGAAAACTATGGCATTCAGGTGATGTCGATCGGCTTCCTGGTGGCCCAGGACGAAGCCATGATCTGGCGCGGCCCCATGGCCACGCAGGCGTTGGAGCAACTGCTGCGCCAGACCAACTGGCGCGATTTGGACTACCTCGTCATCGACCTGCCGCCCGGCACCGGCGATATCCAGCTCACGCTGTGCCAGCGCGTGCCGATTACCGGCGGCGTCATCGTCACCACGCCGCAGGACATTGCACTGCTGGACGCCAAGCGCGGCATCAAGATGTTTGAAAAGGTGGGCGTGCCGATCCTGGGCATCGTCGAGAACATGGCCGTGCACGTGTGCACCAACTGCGGCCACGTCGAGCATATTTTTGGCGCCGATGGCGGCAAGAAAATGGCGCAGGACTACGGCATGACGTACCTGGGCGCGTTGCCGCTGGACATGCAGATTCGGCTCCAGGCCGACAGCGGCAAGCCCACCGTGGTCGCCGACCCGGACGGCGATGTGGCGCAAATCTACAAACAGGTGGCGCGCAGCGTGGCGGTGAAAATTGCGCAGCAGGCCAAGGATTTCTCCGCCAAGTTTCCGACGATCTCGGTCAGCAAGGACACCTGAGAACGGGTTCGCGCTCTGCGCCCGGCAGGCTTCGCAAGGCCCGCGCGCCGTGCCATAGTGGCGCATGGGCGCCGCGCCGGGCCGCCCCAAGCCAGTTAGCACCGCACTGCGCCGCACGGAGGTTACCCAGTGAGCTTTGCCGCGAAGCCTTCTTTCCCCCAAGCCGTCGCCCTTGCCACCCCCGACGCGTTGCGCGCAGGCCTGCGCCGCAATAGCCGGCTCAAGGGCCGCCAGCCGGATGCGGCATCCACGGCCGAGGTGCGGGCCCTCATTGGCGAGTGCCCGCCCGAAGGCCATCGCCGAGACCTGCTGATCGAATACCTGCATCTGTTGAACGATGCCTGGCGCTGCCTGCACGACCGGCACCTGGTGGCCTTGGCCCGGGAGATGCGCATTCCGATGGCCGAGGTGTTCGAGGTCGCGAGCTTTTACCACCACTTCGACGTGGTGCGGGGTGAGCGCGACGCGCCGGGCCTGACGGTCCGCGTTTGCGATTCGCTCTCGTGCCAGTTGGCCGGCGCGCAGGAACTGCTGGCGCGACTGCCGGGATTTTTTTCAGGGCAGGATGTGCGCGTCGTCCCCGTGCCCTGCGTCGGCCGCTGCGAGCAGGCGCCCGTGGCGGTGGTGCACCAGACGCCCGTGCCGCACGCCACGCCGGAGGCCGTGGTTTTGGCGTCAAATAGGCCTCTAGCGCTTATCGCACCTGCGCTAGCAGCTACTCCTTTCGTAGCATCCGACTGGGCGGAGCGCAGCCTGCCGGACCATGCCGGCCCCACCGGCTACGCCAGCTACCGCGCCCAAGGCGGCTACGCGCTGGCGGCGGCGCTGGTCAATGGCGAGAGGGATGCGGATGCGGTGCTCGCGGCCATGGAAGGCTCGGGCCTGCGTGGGCTGGGCGGCGCGGGCTTTCCCGCTGGGCGCAAGTGGCGCATCGTCCGCGAGCAGCCTGCCCCCCGGTTCATGGCCGTCAATATCGACGAGGGCGAGCCCGGTACCTTCAAGGACCGGACTTACCTGGAGCGCGACCCGCACCGGTTTCTCGAAGGCGTGCTCATCGCCGCGCAAGTGGTGGGCACCGAGGCGGTCTACCTTTACCTGCGGGACGAATACCACGGCTGCCGAGCGCTTTTGCAAGCCGAACTCGCCAAGCTCCGCGCCGACCCGCCTTGCCATCTGCCGCATATCGAGCTGCGGCGCGGCGCGGGCGCCTACGTCTGCGGCGAAGAATCGGCCATGATCGAGAGCATCGAAGGCAAACGCGGCATGCCGCGCCTGCGCCCGCCCTACATTGCCGAGCGCGGTCTGTTTGGCCGGCCCACGCTGGAGCACAACTTCGAGACGCTGTACTGGGTGCGCGACATTGTCGAACGCGGCCCAGAGTGGTTTGCCGGCTTTGGCCGGCGCGGCCGCCATGGCCTGCGCAGTTTCAGCGTCAGCGGGCGGGTCAGGCAGCCCGGCGTCAAGCTCGCGCCGGCGGGCATCACCCTGCGCGAACTCATAGCCGAGTACTGCGGCGGCATGCAGGACGGGCACGAGCTGTACGCCTACCTGCCCGGCGGCGCCTCGGGCGGCATCCTGCCCGCGCGGCTGGCGGATCTGCCGCTGGATTTCGATACCTTGCAAGCCCACGGCTGCTTTATCGGTTCGGCCGCCGTCATCGTGCTCGGCCACCACGACCGCGCGCGCGACGCGGCGCTGAACGTGATGCGTTTCTTGGCCCATGAGAGCTGCGGCCAGTGCACGCCCTGCCGCGTCGGCACGGACAAGGCGGCCAGCCTCATGCAAGCGCCGGCCTGGGACGCCGAATTGCTGGACGATCTGGCGCAGGTCATGGCCGACGCCTCCATCTGCGGCCTGGGCCAGGCGGCGCCGAACCCGATCCGCTGCGTGTCCAAGTACTTTGCGCACGAGGTGGGCGAAGGCGCGTGGCCAGGCGATCTGCCGCGCCCGCGCGGCGGGCCGCTCACCGAAACCCTGCCGCCCGAGGGGGCCGCATGAGCGCGGCAGATGGCATCGCCTTCCAACTCGATGGCGAAGTGGTCCGGGCTCTGCCAGGCGAGAGCCTGTGGCAGGCCGCACGGCGCCACGGTGTCGAAATTCCGCACCTGTGCCACACCGACGGCTTGCGGCCCGATGGCAACTGCCGTGCCTGCGTGGTCGAAATTGGTGGCGAGCGCACGCTGGCTCCCAGCTGCTGCCGCGCGCCCACGCCCGGTATGCAGGTGCGGGCGCAAAGCCCGCGCGCGCGCGCCGCGCAGCGCATGGTGGTGGAGCTGCTGCTCTCGGATATGCCAGAGGCCGGCTACCAGTGGCGCGATGGGCCAGAGAGCATAAAAACTACGGAAACCATAGCTGCCAGTGCAAGTGGAGTAAGCGCTGGAGGCCAAAAAGGCTTAAAAAATGTTGGCCAGCACGGCGAGCTCAGCCAGTGGGCTGAGCGCCTGCAGGTGGCGGTGCGCCCCGCGCTGGCAGCCTTGCGCCGCGCGCCGCTGGCACCCGACGTCAGCCACCCCGCCATGGCGGTGCAGCTCGACGCCTGTATCCAGTGCGGCCGCTGCGTGCGCGCCTGCCGCGAGGAACAGGCCAATGGCGTCATCGGCATGGCGCTGCGCGGGGCCGGCGCCCGGCCCGTGTTCGACCTGGACGATCCCATGGGGCTGAGCACCTGCGTAGGTTGCGGCGAGTGCGTGCAGGCCTGCCCGACCGGCGCGCTCAGCGCCAAACCCCTGGTGGGCTCGCAGGCCATGGACCGCAGCGTCGATTCGGTCTGCCCCTTCTGCGGCGTCGGCTGCCTGGTCACCTGGCAGGTGCGGGGCGAAAAAATCGTCGGCGTACAGGGCCGGGATGGCCCGGCCAACGAGGGGCGGCTGTGCGTCAAGGGCCGCTTTGGTTTTGACTACATCCACCACCCCGACCGGCTGACGGCACCCCTGATTCGCAAGCCCGGCGTTCCCAAGGGCATGCCCGAGCCGGGCGCCGACTGGCGCGACACCTTCCGCGAAGCTTCCTGGGACGAGGCGCTGGCGCTGGCCGCGGGGGGCCTCAGGCAGCTGCGCGATGCCCACGGCCCCAAGGCGCTGGCCGGGTTTGGCTCGGCCAAGGGCAGCAACGAAGAGGCCTATTTGTTCCAGAAGCTGGTGCGCACCGGCTTTGGCAGCAACAACGTGGACCATTGCACGCGGCTGTGCCATGCATCGAGCGTCGCTGCGCTGCTCGAAGGCGTGGGTTCGGGGGCGGTGAGCAACCCGGTGCGCGATGTCGAATTCTCCGAGCTGATTTTCGTCATCGGGTCCAACCCCACGGCCAACCACCCGGTGGCCGCCACCTGGATGAAGAACGCGGCTGCCCGTGGCGCCAAGATTGTGCTGGCCGACCCACGCATCACCGACCTGGGCGCGCACGCCTGGCGCACGCTGGCGTTCCGCGCCGACAGCGACGTGGCGCTGCTCAATGCCCTGTTGCACGCGGTGATCGACGAGGGCCTGGTCAACGAAGCCTTTGTGCGCGAGCGCGTCGAAGGCTTCGACGCATTGCGCGCGCACCTCGCTCCCTTCAGCCCCGAGGCCATGGCACCGGTCTGCGGCATTGCGGCGCCGCTGCTGCGCGAGGTGGCGCGGGCCTTTGCCACGGCCAAAAGCGCGATGATTCTGTGGGGCATGGGCGTCAGCCAGCATGTGCACGGCACCGACAACGTGCGCTGCCTGATTGCGCTCGCCGCCATCACCGGCCAGATCGGCCGGCCTGGCACCGGCCTGCACCCGCTGCGGGGCCAGAACAACGTCCAGGGCGCCAGCGACGCCGGGCTGATTCCCATGATGCTGCCCAACTACCAGCGCGTGGACGACCCGGCAGCGCGGGCGTGGTTCGAGAATTTCTGGAGCCAGCCACTCGACAGCGAGCCTGGCTACACCGTCGTGGAAATCCTGCACAAGGCACTGGCGCCGGACGGCGACCCGCACAAGATTCGCGGCATGTACATCCTGGGCGAGAACCCCGCCATGAGCGACCCCGACCTGAACCACGCGCGCCATGCCCTGGGCAGCCTGTCGCACCTCGTGGTGCAGGACATCTTCCTGACCGAAACCGCCTGGCTGGCCGACGTGGTGCTGCCCGCCAGCAGCTGGATGGAAAAAACCGGCACGGCCAGCAACACCGACCGCATGGTGCAGCTTGGCCGACGGGCCGTCGCCCCGCCTGGGGATGCGCGGGCCGACCTGTGGATTCTTCAGCAAATGGCCGCCGGCATGGGCCTGGCCTGGAACTACCCCGGAGCCCATGATGGCGTAGCGGCGGTGTACGAGGAAATGCGGCAGGCCATGCACGCTTCAATAGCCGGCATCACCTGGGAGCGGCTGGAGAGCGAAGGCAGCGTCACCTACCCCTGTCTGTCCCTGGACGATCCCGGCCAACCCATTGTTTTCACGGAATGCTTTCCCACCGCCAGCGGCCGCGTGCGCCTGGTGCCCGCCGGCCTGGTGCCAGGTGATGAGCCGCCCGATGCCGACTACCCGCTGGTGCTCATCACGGGCCGCCAGTTGGAGCACTGGCACACCGGCAGCATGACGCGGCGCAGCCACGTGCTGGACGCGATCGAGCCGGTAGCGACTGCGTCCATGAATGGCGCGGCCATGGCGCGGCTGGGCCTGGCCGCGGGCGAGCGCGTGGTGATTGCCTCGCGCCGGGGGCGGGTTGAGGTCCTGCTGCGCCAGGACGACGGCACGCCCGATGCCACGGTGTTTCTGCCCTTTGCTTACCGCGAAGCGGCCGCCAATTTGCTGACCAATGCAGCGCTGGACCCCTTTGGGAAAATTCCCGAAGTCAAGTACTGCGCGGTGGCGGTGGTGAAACTGTAGGGTCTGGCGCTGCTCCGCTGCCCACAAGCGCGGTGCTGGAGGGGGCTTCGGCCTGCGCCACCACGGTATCGCGCCCGCCCTCCTTGGCGGCATAGAGGGCCTGGTCGGCCTGGTGAATGAGGTGCAGGCTCTCGCGCTCGGCATTGGCCTGTGCTCCGGCGCGGCCCAGTTCTTCGCTGCGCATCGCGGTTTTGGTCTGCGCGGTGGCGACGCCAATGCTGACGGTGACCACGGTGGCCACGCCGGACGCTGCGTGCACGATCGCCAGCTTGCGCACGGCAAGGCGCAGCTTTTCGGCAATGGCTTGTGCTTCCGCGCGACCGGTAGCCGGCAGCAGCACGGCAAATTCTTCGCCGCCGTAGCGCGCCACCAGGTCGGTCGCCCGCGCGACTGTGCGCGCCAGTGCCTTGGCGACCTTGCGCAGGCACTCATCGCCTGCCAGGTGGCCATAGCGGTCGTTGAACGCCTTGAAATGGTCGACGTCGATCATCAGCACCGACAGGGGCGCCTGGATGCGCGCTGCACGCTGCCACTCCACCGTCAGGGCCTCGGTGAGCGCGCGCCGGTTGGCGACGCCCGTCATCGGGTCCTGGCGCACCAGGGCTTCCAGTGCCGTGCGGTACTGCCCCAGTTTTTCTTCCGCGCGCTGGCGTTCGGTAATGTCCTGCACCGTGCCCGTCATGCGCGCGTTGGCACTGGGGGCGTCGTGCTCGCCCCACATGTCCACCCAGCGTTCTTGGCTTCCATCGACAAGGCGGTACTGCATGCGCAGTGGCTTGCGCTCGCGCAGTGCCTCGTCCAGCCCCGCCAGCACCTGCGCGCGATCCGCCGGAAGCACCTGCGCCAGCCACTGCGTTCGCGCCACGGGCGCTTCGGGCGTGAGACCAAACAGCTCGCTGGCCATGGGCGAGAGCGTAAAGGTGTCCCCACTGCGCTCGTACACGTAGTAGCCCACCAACGCCGCTTTTTGTGCGCTCTCCAGCCATTGCATGTTCTGCGCCAGCTTGTCCTTGAGCGCGCTCTCGCGCAGCCGCGCCCGCCACTGCCAGCCGCCCAGCAGCAGCGCAGCGATCAGCACGGCGGCACTCACCGGCAGGCTTAGTACCCACAGTTCGCGCGTGGCCGCCTCGCCAAAAGCCTCATTCACTTCGATTTCGGAGACGAGAAGCCAGGGGGATTCGGCAATGGCGTTGACCACAGCGATGACAGGAGTGTTCCGGTCATCATGTCCGTAGAGCAGGCCGCGCGCGCCTGCGACGGCCTGCACCAAGGGTCTGGCCGAGTCCGACGCGGAGACGACGGTCGGTGTTTCCAACTCGCCATGGCGGCGCAGCGGAGTCAGCAGCAAGGCGTCTTTCCCCTGTGCTTGCACAAGAACCGATTCGGCCGTTTCGCTTGCCGTGGGCCAGGGGGAGAGCAGGGGATAGAGACTGGTTCGTACGTCCATCACCAGCCACACGGCGCCCAGCGGGCGAGTGCCGTCAAAGATGGGCGCCATCAGGCTGAAGAACGGGAAAGCAAAAAATGGGGCGCGCCGCGGCTCGACTATCGCCGGCGCTGCACTTTCTATGGCGTGAGCGAGCGCTTTCTTTTCCGCATCGGGCACCGTTTTGCTGCTGTTGCCCATGGATACGGTGCCATCCGGGGCGACAAAGGATACGACGCTGTAGCGTGCCCGCTCTTGCAGAATGCGCAGCCGCTCCTGTACGAAGGCTGTCGCTTCATGTTCTGTCTGAGGCGCGCTTTGCCAGCGTGCCACTGCCTGCGCGAACAGGCTGTCGTCCGTCAGGGCATTGGCGTCTGCCAGGCGGCTGGTCCGCCAGTCGGCCACCGCCTGCGCCTGCAAGCGGCCAATCGTCTGCAGCTCGCGCTCAGCCTGGTGGCGGTGCATCAGCTTGCGCTGCTCGTACACAGTGGACAGTGTCCATACGAGCAACGCGCCGACGAGGAGCGCGATGAGCGCGGCCAGCCGTGCGAGCAGGCTGCGGCTTGGAGCGCGAAACAGTCGGCGGGGTACAGGCATGGACAAAGGACGAAGGAAATGCGGGTGCGATCAGACGTGGCAAGCAATGGCACACTATGTCAGATTTTGTAAACAGACTTGCAATTCCCGGGTGCTTGGGGTCCAGGGAAAACACGCAGGAGAAGGGCAGAAATGTTGCGTTTAGCGGTTCATTTCCTTGTCGCGCTGCTGCTGGCAGTGCCGGGCCCGGGTGCGGTGGCGCAAGCACAAACGGTTTCTTCGCGCGTGGTGTTCAGCCTGTCCCTGGAGCCTGGCGGCCTTGACCCGACCATTGCGCCGTCAGCTTCCATCGGCGAAGTGGTGCACTACAACGTGCTTGAAGGTCTGGTAAAAATCGAAGAGAGTGGTGCCACCACGCCTTTGCTGGCCAGCAGTTGGAAGGTCGAAGAGGGCGGCACCACCTACCACTTTGTGCTGCGCAAAAACGTGCACTTTCACGACGGAGCGCTTTTTGACGCCGCGGCCGTGCGCTTCAGTTTTGAGCGGGCCATGGCGCCAGGCTCGGCCAACAAATCCAAAAAGTCGTTGTTCGACAACATCGCCAGCATCGAAACGCCTGATCCCTACACCGTGGTGCTGCACCTGCGCCATCCAGACGCCAATACGCTGTTTCGCCTGGGCGAGGGCCCGGCCGTAGTGCTGCACCCGGCGAGTGCCGCGCAGGCCGTCACGGCGCCGATTGGCACGGGCCCCTACCGATTTGAGAGCTGGAAACGCGGCTACGGAATCTCGCTCGTCAAGTTCGAGGGCTACCGCAATGCGCCTGACGTGCACATCCGGGAGGTGCTGTTTCGCTTTATCAACCAGCCCGCGGCGCAGGCCGAGGCCCTGGAAGCACGCGAAGTGGACGTGTTCTTCAATATCGCCACCCAGGCCGTGGCACATTTCCAGGCCAATAGCGCCTACCAGGTGCTGATCGGGGCATCCAGCGGCAAGGGCATGCTGGCGATCAACAACCGAAAAACACCGCTGAACGACGTGCGCGTGCGCCGCGCCATCGTGCATGCCATCGACCGCGAGCGTTTCATTCAGGAGGTGCTCGACGGCCGTGGGAAAGCCATAGGGAGCCACTTTTCACCCACCGATGCAGGCTATGTGCACCTGGCGGGCCTCTACCCCTACGATCCCGAGCGTGCGCAGGCGCTGATGCGCGAAGCCGGCGTGGCCTTGCCGCTCAAGCTCAGGCTGACGCTGCCCCCCACGCCGTACGCGCGTGGGGGCGCGCCACTCATCGTCGCTGCGCTGGCGCGCATTGGTATTGAGGTCGAGACCCAGGAAGTGGATTGGGCGCACTGGATGTCGGGGCCGTTCAGTGGCAATTTCGACCTCACGCTCATTAACCATGTAGAGCCGCTGGATTACCAGATCTACACCGATCCAGACTACTATTTTGGCTATGACAGTGCCGAGTTCCGCGATCTCGTTGCCCGCCACGCCGCCAGCGGCAACGCGCGTGAGCGCCAAGTGCTGTTTGCGAAAATCCAGCGCAAGCTGGCCGCCGATGCCGTCAACGCCTGGATTTTTGCTCCGCAAATCAGCACGGTGGCGCGCAAAGGGCTCAAAGGCTTGTGGATGAACTACCCCATCTTCGTACACGACCTGGCAGCGCTGCGATGGGAGTGATGCCGCATGAGGCCGAAGGGGTGGCTTTGCACCCCAGCCTGGAGGTGGCCGTGGTCATGCGGCGCGCCAAGGTCCAGGGTCCGCAAAGCCGCTGGCAGACTTGGCGCTGGGCCCCTGAAGAGGTCGTGCCGCACGAGCCGGCCTTCGGCACCGAGCCGCGGCCCTTGCGGCAATCCGTTGACGAAGCGCGCTGGTTGTTCCCGGCCCTGCGCGTGGAGCTGTTTCGTGACGACGCGGAGGGCTACCACCTCAATCTCGATTCACCCGCACCTTGTTGGTTTGTGCTCTGGCGGCTTGACGAAGCACCGCAAGCCGATGGCGAGCCGCTGGCGCGCCCTGTGGCGGTCAGCCTGAGCTACCACGACGCAGGCCGTTGGCTTGACGCGCAGGAGTCGGTAGACCAATTGCCTGCCGACCCGGTGGTCGTGCAATGGCTGCAGGCGTTTGTGAACCAGCACTACCAACCCGAGCCGCGCAGGCGCCGGCGGCCGCAGAGCTTCCAGGCGCTGACGGACCGCTTCGGCAACCCGGCGTCCGTCAGCACCTTTAAAAAGCGGGAAGGGTCATGAGCGACGGTTTCCTGGGACGTTGGTCACGCCGCAAGCAGGAGGCGCGGGAAGGGCGCGACAAGGCGCCAGAGCTGCCCGCAGAGCCGACTCCCGAAAAGCCATTGGCGGCGCCGACTCCGGTTGCCGCGCCACTGGCGCCCTCAGGGCTTGCGCCTGGGGCACCGTCTGAACTTGCTCCCACCCTGGCCGAGGCGCAGGCGCTCACACCCGCGTCTGACTTTTCCCGTTTTGTCTCGCGCGCCGTGGCGCCTGAAGTGCGCAACGCCGCCATGAAGCGGCTCTTTCGCGACCCGCATTTCAACGTGATGGATGGGCTCGATACCTACATTGGCGACTACAGCGGCGCCGATCCGATACCGCTGGCGACCTTGCGCAAGCTGGCCAGTGCGAAGTTTCTCGGCATGGTGCCGGCTGAGGACGAGGCCGCTTCACAGACGGCCGCCCAACCCGGGCCCACACTGCCAGACCCGGAAAATCAGAGTACCCCTTTGGCGCCAGACGTGGCACAGTCGCAAGGCGACCTCGCGCACCACGGGCAGGCCGCCGTGCCGCACCTTCCTTCGCCAGCCACCGCCAGCCCAACGCCCCATGCCCACGCTTCTCTGCGATTGCAACCGGACCATGCCCCTCCAGACGGACAGTCTGGGGACGGCGATCGGTGAGTCCCTCACGCTCCACTCCACGCTGTGCCGGCGCGAAGCCGGGGCGTTCCAGAACGCCATCCGCTCTGGTGAAGAAGTGCTCGTCGCATGCACGCAGGAGCGCCGCCTGTTCAGCGAACTGGCTGAACAGACCGAGGGGGCTGTCTCGCCGCTGCGATTCGTCAATATTCGTGAAACCGCAGGCTGGAGCAGCGAAGCGCCGCGCGCCACACCCAAAATTGCGGCGCTGATTGCGGCAGCACGTTTGCCCGAGCCTGAACCAGTGGCAACGGTACCGTTTCACAGCACCGGGCACTTGCTGATCCTCGGCCCGCTGGATGCCGCGGAACGCGCGGCGGCCTTGTTTGGCGAGGACTTCTCTATCACGCTGTTTGCGACCGGCCCCGGCGATGCGGGCGGCATGCAGGAGCGGCGCTACCCGGTGCTTGCTGGCCGCATCACCCGTTTGCACGGCTGGCTGGGCGCGTTCGAATTGTCCTGGCAGGCGGACAACCCCATCTCGCTGGACGTGTGCACGCGTTGCAATGCCTGTGTGCAGGCCTGCCCGGAAGTCGCTATCGGGCTGGATTACCAAATCGACATGGCCTTGTGCCGCTCGCACCGCGATTGCGTCAGGGCGTGCCAGGTGGCCGGAGCCATCGATTTCCAGCGCCCGCTGCAAACGCAAACCGAGCGTTTTGATTTGGTACTCGATCTGCGCAGCAGCGCTGCGACGCCGACGTTCAACCAGCATGCGCCGCCACAAGGGTATTTGCGCTGGGATGGCCGCGACCTGGCCGCCCTGCTGGCACTGCGCGCCTTGGTGGGCGATTTTGAAAAACCGCGTTTCATCACCTACGAGCAGAAAATTTGCGCGCACAGCCGCAATGGCACCGTCGGCTGCCGTGCCTGTCTGGACGTGTGCTCGGCAGAAGCCATCGCCAGCGATCCCAAGCACCAGCGGGTAGAGGTGAACCCGCACCTGTGCGTTGGCTGCGGCGCATGCACGACGGTGTGCCCCACGGGCGCGATGGCGTACCGGGCGCCGGGCATTGCCGACCAGGGCTTGCGTCTGCGCACCGTCCTGACGCACTACGTTGCGGCAGGGGGGCGCGACGCGGTTCTGGTGCTGCATAGCCAGGAGCGCGGCCTGGCGTTGGTCGAGGAATTGGGCCGTGCCGCCCAACTGGGTGTGGCGAAGGGGTTGCCGGCAAGCTGCATTCCCTTGGGGTTGTGGCACACGGCCAGCACCGGCATTGAGCTGTGGCTCAGTGCCCTGGCCTGGGGCGCTGCGCGGGTGGTGCTCGTCGTCACCGAGGAAGAAGCGCCGCAGTACCTTGAAGTCCTGCAACAGCAGGCCGATGTGGTCGAGGCGATGGTGACCGGCCTCGGCTACCCTGCGGGCGCAGTGCAGCTGCTGCACTGCAAGGCACACACCGATCTGGATGCGGGATTGCAGGCCCTGTTGGGGTCGCGGCGCGCGGCCATCGCGAGGCCCGCCCGGTTTGCCGCAGCGCCGGAGAAGCGCAGCACGCTGGAAATGGCGTTGGACCATTTGCTCGCGCTTGCGCCGCTTGTTCCGGCGGGTGCCATGGCCATCGAACTGCCGGCGCCCGGCGCACCGCTGGGCGAGGTGCTGGTCAACAAGGACCGCTGCACCCTGTGCCTGAGCTGTGTCAGCGCCTGCCCGGCGGGCGCGCTGCTCGACAACCCGCAACTGCCCCAGTTGCGCTTCATCGAAAAAAATTGCGTCCAGTGTGGTTTGTGCGAAACCACCTGCCCGGAGGACGCCATTGGGCTGCACGCGCGCCTCTCACTCTCGCCCGATCGGGCACAGGCGCGTGTGCTGAACGAGATGCCGCCGTACGTCTGCATCCGCTGTGGAACGCCCTTTGGCACGCTCAAGGCAATTGAAGGGATGCTCGGCAAATTGGCGGGCCATGCCATGTTCCAGGGTGAGGCGCTGGAACGTCTCAAGATGTGCGGAGATTGTCGGGTGATTGACCTGTATTCCTCCTCCAACGAGCGGAAAGTGATTGATCTGTGAGCACTGTGCACCCTTTGCATGTCGTGGCCAGCACGGGCCTCGACGAAGAAATGGCCCGCGCCGAGGTCTACGGGCTGCTCGCACAGTTGTACTACGCGGCGCCCGACGGTACGCAGCTTCTGGCCTTGCGAGCCGCCATCACCGAAGCGCCCGCGGCGGGCGGTTTCCTGGAAGAGCCATGGCAGCAGTTGGTCAGCGCGGCGCGCGAATTGGACGCTCTTGCACTGGCCGCCGAATACGACGCCCTGTTCGGCGGGCTGGGCAAACCGGAGATTTACCTCTACGCCTCGCATTACCTGAGCGGTTTTCTGAACGAGCGGCCCCTCGCCAAGCTGCGCGGCGACCTTGCCGCGCTAGGGCTTGCACGCAGCGACGCCATGTCCGAGCCCGAAGACCACGTCGCCTGCATTTGTGAAGTGATGCGCTACCTGATTGCCGGTGACGATGGCGCCGTGTGCCACCTTGCAGGCCAAAGCCACTTCTTTGCCACCCATGTGCAGCCCTGGGTTCCCGCTCTGTGCGAGGCGCTGCTCGCGCATCCCAAGGCGCGGTTCTGCCGGGCGCTTGCTGCTTTTACGCAGGCGTTTGTGACGGTAGAAGCGCAAGGCTTTGACATGCTGGACAGTTAAGCAAGGTTTCGGGGCGGCTATCGCGCCCGCGCGCCTCCCAGGATGGTCGGCGGGATGATTTTCTCGGGTTTTCCCTATATCCAATGGGGAGAAGCGGCTTAGACTGGGTATGCACGCCGTTTCATATAAATCGCATGCCCTGATGGAGATCCGCATGTCCGACCCCAAGTCCCAAGCCTCACGTCGCCGCTTTTTTGCTGGTGCCGCTACCGTAGGGGCCGCCGCCGCTGCAGTCACCGTTCTCCCTGGACTTCCCGCTTCGGCGCCTGCGCGCGCTGAGGCAGCGCCACCCCCACCGGAGCGCGGCGGCGGCTACTGGCTGTCCGAGCATGTGCAGCGGTACTACCAGTCCACCCAACTTTGACCGGCGGAGTGCAGCATGTTGTTGACCCGAAAAGTTCCTTCCTCAGGCGCATTGGTAGCCGCTGAATCGCCTTTTGTTCACAGCCTGCGCCGCGGCCTTGCGCACGCCATCCCTACCATGGACCGCCGCGCCTTTCTGCGCCGCTCGGGTCTGGGCGTGAGCGTGGGGCTGGCCGCTGCGCAGCTGAGCCTGATCAAGAAGGCCGATGCCGCCGATGCCCCTGCTGCTGGCGGCGACAAGAGCGGCATCGTCGTGCGCCGCACGGTGTGTTCGCACTGCTCGGTGGGTTGCGCGGTTGATGCGGTGGTGGAAAACGGTGTCTGGACGCGCCAGGAACCGGTGTTTGACTCGCCCATCAATATGGGCGCGCACTGCGCCAAAGGGGCTGCTTTGCGCGAGCACGGCCATGGCGAATACCGGCTGCGTTATCCGATGAAGCTGGTGAACGGCAAATACGAACGCATCAGCTGGGACACGGCGCTGAGCGAGATCACTGCCAAAATGCAGGAGCTGCGCAAGGCCAGCGGCCCAGACAGCGTGTACTTCGTGGGCTCGTCCAAGCACAACAACGAGCAGTCGTACCTGCTGCGCAAGTTCGTCAGTTTCTGGGGCAGCAACAACTGCGACCACCAGGCGCGCATCTGCCACAGCACCACGGTGGCCGGCGTAGCCAACACCTGGGGCTACGGCGCCATGACCAATTCGTACAACGACATGCAAAACAGCAAGTGCGCGTTGTACATCGGCTCCAATGCGGCGGAAGCCCACCCTGTCAGCATGCTGCACATGCTGCACTCCAAGGAAATGGGTTGCAAGATGATCGTGGTGGACCCGCGCTTCACCCGCACGGCAGCCAAGGCCGACGAGTACGTGCGCATCCGCTCGGGAACCGATATTCCTTTCCTCTTCGGCCTGCTCTACCACATCTTCAAGAACGGATGGGAAGACAAGCAGTACCTGCACGACCGCGTTTACGGCATGGACGCCGTGAAGGCCGAGGTGATGGCCAAATGGACGCCCGACAAGGTCGAGGAAGCCTGTGGCGTCGAGGAAGAGCAGATGGCGCGTGTGGCCGAGATGATGGCCAAGAATCGCCCGTCCACGCTGGTGTGGTGCATGGGTCAGACGCAGCACAGTATTGGCAATGCCATGGTGCGCGCCTCATGCATCGTGCAGTTGGCGTTGGGCAACGTTGGCAAGAGCGGCGGCGGTGCCAACATCTTTCGTGGCCACGACAACGTGCAGGGTGCGACCGACATTGGCCCGAACCCTGACTCTCTGCCGGGCTACTACGGTGTCGCCGAAGGCTCATGGAAGCATTTCGCCAAAGCCTGGGGCGTGGACTATGAGTGGATCAAGGGGCGTTTTGCCAGCCCGGCCATGATGACCAAATCGGGCCTTACGGTTTCGCGCTGGATCGATGGCGTGCTGGAAAAGAACGAGCTCATCGACCAGGACTCCAACCTGCGCGGCGTGTTCTTTTGGGGCCACGCGCCCAACTCGCAGACGCGTGGTCTGGAGATGAAGCGCGCCATGGACAAGCTCGACCTGCTGGTGGTGGTGGACCCGTACCCCTCAGCCACCGCCGCCATGGCCGCCATGCCGGGCAAGCCAGAAGACCTGAACCCCAACCGCGCGGTGTACCTGTTGCCGGCCGCCACGCAGTTTGAGACCAGTGGCTCGGTGACGGCGTCGAACCGCTCCCTGCAATGGCGCGAAAAGGTCATTGAGCCGCTGTGGGAGAGCCGCAGCGACCACATGATCATGTACCAGTTCGCACAGAAACTGGGCTTTGGGCCGGAACTGGTCAAGAATTACAAGATGCAAAAGGTCAAGGGCCAGGATGAGCCCGTGATCGAGGACATCCTGCGCGAAATCAACGGCAGCATGTGGACCATTGGCTACACCGGCCAGAGCCCTGAGCGCCTCAAGGCGCACATGCGCAACATGGGCGTGTTTGACGTGAAAACGCTCAAGGCGCGCGGTGGCAAGGACAAGGAAACCGGCTACGACTTCACCGGCGACTACTTCGGACTGCCCTGGCCTTGCTATGGCACGCCCGAACTCAAGCACCCCGGCAGCCCCAACCTCTACGACACCAGCAAGCACGTCATGGACGGCGGCGGTAACTTTCGCGCCAACTTTGGCGTGGAAAAGGACGGCGTCAACCTGCTGGCCGAAGACGGCTCGCATTCGCTGGGTGCCGACATCACCACCGGTTACCCCGAGTTCGACCATGTGCTGCTCAAGAAGCTCGGCTGGTGGAACGATCTCACCGATGCTGAAAAGCAGGCGGCCGAGGGCAAGAACTGGAAAACCGACATGTCGGGCGGCATACAGCGTGTGGTCATGCAGGTGCATGGCTGCCACCCCTTCGGCAATGCCAAGGCGCGCGCCGTGGTGTGGAACTTCCCTGACGCGATTCCCTTGCACCGCGAACCGATTTACGGCACGCGCCCGGATCTGGTCGCCAAGTACCCCACGCACGACGACAAGCGCAATTTCTGGCGCCTTCCCACGCTCTACAAAAGCCTCCAGGACAAGAACGTCGCCGAAAAGGTGTACGAGAAATTCCCGCTCATCCTCTCTTCGGGCCGCCTGACCGAATACGAAGGCGGGGGCGAGGAAACCCGCTCCAATCCCTGGCTGGCCGAACTGCAGCAAGAGGCCTTTGTCGAGATCAACCCCAAGGCTGCGGCCGATCGCGGCATCCGCAACGGCGACCGCGTCTGGCTCAGTTCCCCCACCGGGGCCCGGCTCAACGTCCAGGCCCTGGTGACAGAACGCGTGGGGCCCGACACCTGCTGGATGCCGTTCCACTTCTCGGGCCGCTGGCAGGGCGCGGACATGCTGGCGTACTACCCCGATGGCGCGCACCCCGTGGTGCGCGGCGAGGCCGTCAATACGGCCACGACCTATGGCTACGACTCCGTGACCATGATGCAGGAAACCAAGACCACGGTGTGCAACGTGGAACGTGCGTAACCGGCCCGCCCGCCAGCAGGAGACAGCAATGGCAAGAATGAAATTCATCTGCGACGCCGAGCGCTGCATCGAGTGCAACGGCTGCGTCACGGCGTGCAAGAACGAGCATGAGATCCCCTGGGGCGTGAACCGCCGCCGTGTGGTCACGCTCAATGACGGCGTGCCGGGGGAAAAATCCATCTCCGTCGCGTGTATGCATTGCAGCGACGCGCCCTGCATGGCGGTGTGCCCCGTCAATTGCTTCTACCGCACCGACGAAGGCGTGGTGCTGCACGACAAGGATGTTTGCATTGGCTGCGGCTATTGCAGCTACGCCTGTCCTTTTGGCGCACCCCAGTTCCCGTCGCAAGGCAGCTTCGGCGTGCGTGGCAAGATGGACAAATGCACCTTCTGCGCTGGCGGCCCGGAAGTGAGTGGCAGCGAGGCGGAGTTTGAAAAATACGGCCGCAACCGCTTGGCAGAGGGCAAGCTGCCAGCCTGTGCCGAAATGTGCTCCACCAAGGCCTTGCTGGCCGGCGATGGCGATGTGGTGGCCGATATCTTCCGCACCCGCGTCGTGCAGCGCGGCAAGGGGGCAGAAATCTGGGGCTGGGGCACCGCCTATGGCGCCCAACACAAGGGCCAGGGTGAAGGCCAGGGAAATGGCCAGCACAAAGCGGAAGGAGGCCAATCATGAGCCGACTCTCTGTCTGTCTCGCGGCGGGTTTGTGCCTTGCGGCCCTGAGCGCTTGTGGCGAGCGGCCTCAGGCGAACCGAGGGACGCTGGACACCGCCGCATACGAAGGCGCGAAGGATGCGTTTGTCGATGCGGGCTGGAAGGTGGGGGACAAGAACAGCTGGGAGCAGCACCTGCGTGCGCGCATGCAGCGTGGCCAGAACGACTATTCGCGCATGCCGTGAGGGGAGGCGGGCCATGAACCAGTTCCTCTCGACCCTCGTATTTGCCACGGCTGCACTGGTGGTTACGCCGGGTATTGCGCAGCCGGCGGCTGCGTCTCCTGCGGGGAGCCAGCAGTCAGGCCCAGTAGGTGTGGCGGCGCCTGCGCCAAGTGGGTCGGCCAGCCAAGCTGCCGCTGGCGCCATCCGCAGCCAGAACATTTTTGACGTGCAGCCTGACGCCAGCACGGAGCCGGGCTACCGCGACCAAACCAATGGGGAGCGCGCCAAGGTGCAGCCAGGCAACAATGCGCCGATGTGGCGCCAGGTGTCGGGCGGCATTACCGGCTACAGCAGCCTCCCGGCCAGCCAGGCACCGGAAGCAGGCAACCTCATTCAGGGCTTTGTGGACTACCCCTTCATGCGCGAGACCAACGCCGGAGAAGCCTGGCGGCAGGTGCGCAACCGCTGGATTCTTCCGTACGGCGCGGCCTTGCTGGGTATCGTGGTGCTGGCCCTGGCCCTGTTCTTCTTGGCCAAAGGCCCGCTCGGCCACGTGCACCCCGAGTCGGAGCGCAAGTTCGAGCGTTTCACCCCCTTTGAGCGCGCTGCGCATTGGTCCAACGCCTTTGCCTTCGTGGCCCTGGCCACCTCGGGCCTGGTGATGGCGTTCGGCAAGTTTTTCCTGCTGCCCGTGCTGGGCCTGTCCCTCGCGGGCTGGCTCGCGTATGCGCTGAAATACGTGCACAACTTCATGGGGCCCTTGTTCGCCGTGTCTTTGGCCATCATCGTCCTCACCTTCGTCAAGGACAACATTGCCAATCGGGCTGACTTCCATTGGCTGATGAAACTCGGCGGCTTGCTCGGCGACGCGCAAGTGCCCTCGCACCGCTTCAACGCCGGTGAGAAAGGCCTGTTCTGGTGGGGCATCACGATTCCCGGCATCTTCGTCGTCGGCTCGGGTCTGGTGCTTGACAAGCTGATTCCGGGGTTCGGCGAATTGCGCGGCCAGATGCAGATCGCGCACATGCTGCACGCCAGTTTGGCGCTGTGGATGGTGGCGCTCCTCATCGGCCACATTTACATGGGCACCATCGGCATGCGCGGCGCCTACCGCGCGATGAAAACCGGCTATGTTCCCGAGGGCTGGGCCCTGGAACACCACAAGCTGTGGGCCGATGACATCCGTGCCGGCCGCATTCCGGCGCAGCGCAGCGGCGACGGCGCCCCTGCACCGGAGCGGCCCGCTGCCCCGTTGCAGGCTTGAACCTGGAGAGCTCCGCCATGAAACGCACACTTTGGTTGCTTGCATTGTCTGCCCTGATCGGTTCGGCCTGGGCCAAACTCCCACCTCCGGCACCCGAGGTGGCTGCCAAAGCCGCAGAGAGCGCCGCGCGCGCCAAATGGGCGGGCCAGATGGACGCATTCCAGCTATGCCAGGTTCAGGACCGCATTGCCGCCAAGTTTGGCAAACCCCGGCAAGCCGATGCGTCTGCCATGCCTGCCTGTGTGCAACCGGGGCCGTTTGCCTATACGCCGCCCGCCGAAAAACCCATGGAAGCCTCTGGCGCCCACTCGCCAACGGGCAATGCCAGCAGCCCGCCCAGCACGGGCGCGCCAACCCAACCGATGCAGGCGGCGCCCAAATCCTGAGGGCATTGCACGCGGCGAGCGTCGGCGCGGCGCAAATGGCGCTACGCTGAGGCCATGACACACGCGCCCGCCATTTCCAAGCCGCTCGCAACTGCGCTAAATGGTGGCGAATTGCCGCGCTTGACTGATGCACATGCGCCGCTCACGCACGCTGTCGAAGCTGTCAACGAGCGGGGCGAGACAGAGCTTGTGCACATTCCCGCCGAGCGCGCCCTGACCTTGTACGTCGACAAGCGCGAGCTCGTCACGCTGATGACCTTGGGCGCGCACCCCGAGCTGCTGGTACTCGGCTATTTGCGCAACCAGCGGCTGGTGGCCGATGCGAGGGACATCGAGTCCATCACGGTGGATTGGGACGTGGGGGCTGCGGCGGTGAAGACGCGGCGTGGCATAGAGCGCATCGAAGAGCGCACCGCCAGCCGCGTCGTCACTACCGGCTGCGGCCAGGGCAGCGTGTTTGGCGCACTGATGGACGACGTTGCCAGCATTGTCCTCCCGCCTGCGCGCATCACCCAGGGCGAGCTTTACGGTCTGGTCAACGCCATCCGCCTCAAGGAAAGCACCTACAAATCGGCCGGCTCGGTGCATGGCTGCGCGCTGTTTCGGGGCAGCGAGCTGCTGGTGTTTGTCGAGGATGTCGGCCGTCACAACGCCATCGACACCATTGCCGGCTGGATGTGGATGCAGCCCCATACGGTGCAGGGTGGCGACAAGGTGTTCTACACCACGGGCCGCTTGACCAGTGAGATGGTCATCAAATCGGCCCAGATGGGCGTGCCCATCGTCGTCTCGCGCAGCGGCATGACCCAGATGGGACATGCCGTCGCCGCGCAACTGGGGCTTTGCGCGATTGGCCGCGCCACCAACCGGCGTTTTGTCTGCTATACCGGCGCCGAGCGGCTGGAGCTGCAACCCGAGCTGGTCGGGGAATTTGGCCAGGGGCGCGTTTGAAATTTCTCTCTTTTCCACGCTTCATGAATCTTTCCTTTGCCCGCCTGGCCTGGCGCACCCTGTTGCGCGACCTGCGCGCCGGTGAACTGCGGCTGCTGATGGTGGCGGTCACGCTGGCCGTGGCCGCACTGACCGCGGTCGGTTTTTTTGCCGACCGTCTTCAGGGCGGTTTGCAGCGCGACGCACTGCAACTGCTCGGCGGTGATTTCGTGGTGGCCAGCGACCACCCCACGCCGGCTGCCATCGTGGAGCGTGCCCGGGCGCTGGGCCTGCGCATGGTGCGCACGGCGAGCTTTCCCACCATGGCGCGCGCCGACGACGCGCAGGGCGGCGCCAGCCGGCTGGTGGCCTTCAAGAGCGTGACGCTGGGCTACCCGCTGCGCGGCAGCGTGCGCGTGGCCGATGCGCCCAATGTTCCCGGACAGCCGACGCGCGAGATTCCTGTGCCCGGTGAGGCCTGGGTCGACGCCTCGCTGCTGGACGCGTTGGGTCTGAATCTGGGCGACCCGCTGCTGCTGGGCGACGCCAGCCTGCGCATTGCCCGCATCATCACGCTGGAGCCTGACCGCGGCGCGGGCTTCATGAGCTTTTCCCCGCGCGTCATGGTCAACGAAGCCGACGTCGCCGCCACGGGCCTGGTGCAGCCGGCCAGCCGCGTCACTTACCGGCTGGTGGTGGCAGGCGCAGCGGCGCCGGTGCGCCAGTTCCAGGCCTTTGTCGATGCGCAGTTGCAGCAGCCGGGCATGCGCGGCATGCGCGTGGAATCGCTGGATTCCGGCCGCGCCGACATGAAGCAGACGCTGGAGCGCGCGCAGAACTTCCTCAGCCTCGTGGCGCTGCTGGCCGCCATGCTGTCGGCGGTGGCCGTGGCGCTGGCGGCACGTGCCTTTGCCGCCAGCCATCTTGATGCGTCCGCCATGCTGCGCGTGCTCGGCCAGAGCCAGCGGCGCATTGCCGCGAGCTACACCACCGAATTCGCGCTGGTCGGCCTGCTGGCGAGCGTGCTGGGCGTAGCGTTGGGTTTTGCAGTGCACTACGCCTTTGTCTATTTGCTCTCTGGCCTGGTGACGGCCGGCCTGCCGGCTGCCAGCATCTGGCCGGCGCTGCTCGGCGTCGGTGTGGGCATGACCTTGTTGCTCGCGTTTGGCCTGCCACCGGTGCTGCAGCTCGCCCAGGTGCCGCCGCTGCGCGTCATCCGTCGCGACGTGGGGGCGCTACGGCCCGCGTCGCTGGCCGTGCTCGGGATTGGCGTCGCGGGCTTTGCCGCGCTGCTGCTGGTGGTCAGCCGCGACCTGCGACTGGGCCTGATTGCCATCGGCGGCTTTGCCGCTGCCGTGCTGCTGTTTGCGCTGCTCAGTTGGCTCGCGGTGCGCCTGCTGCGCCGCACCGTGAACGAGGCCACGGCGCCGCGCTGGCTGGTGCTGGCCACGCGGCAGATTTCCGCCCGCCCGGCCTATGCGGTGGTGCAGGTCAGCAGTCTCGCCGTGGGGCTTTTGGCGCTGGTGCTGCTGGTGCTGCTGCGCACCGACCTGATCGCCAGCTGGCGCGAAGCCACACCGCCGGACGCGCCCAACCGCTTTGTCATCAACGTCCAGCCCGATCAGGCGCAGGACTTTCGCGCCATGCTCGATGGCGCAGGCGTGGCCCGCTACGACTGGTACCCCATGTTCCGCGGCCGGCTGGTGGCCATCAACGGCAAGGCGGTGGAGGAGGGCTCTTTTGCCGACGACCGCGCCAAGCGGCTGGTCGAACGCGAGTTCAATCTGTCCAACAGCGCGGTACAGCCGCCGCACAACCTGATCGTCGCGGGCGCCTGGAAGGCAGGCGAGAGCGGCGCCATCAGCGTGGAAGAGGGCTTGGCCAAGACCTTGGGTTTGGCGCTGGGTGACCGTCTGCGCTTTGATATGGGCGGGGTTCAGTCCGAAGCGCGTATCACTTCGCTGCGCAAGGTGGACTGGGGCTCGCTGCACGCCAACTTTTTCGTCATGTACCCGGTGGATGCGATGCCGGATGTGGCCATCACCTACCTGGCCGCCTACCGCGCGCCCGAGACGCCGGGGTTTGACAACGCATTGGTGCGGCGCTTCCCGAACGTGACGAATGTGGACATGGGCGCCACGCTGGCACAGATTCAAGGCGTGCTCGACCAGGTGATTCGTGCAGTGGAATTCCTGTTCGTCTTCACCCTGGCCGCCGGGCTGGTGGTGCTGTTTGCCGCCGTCACCGCCACGCGCGAAGAGCGTGCGCGCGAATTCGCCATCATGCGGGCGCTGGGCGCGGGCAGCCGCCTGCTGCGCCAGGTGCAGCGCGCCGAACTGGCGGGCGTTGGCCTGCTTGCCGGCCTGCTGGCCAGTAGCGCGGCCGTGGTGGTGGGCTGGGCCCTGGCGCACTACGTGTTTGGCTTCACCTGGACCGCCTCACCCCTGGTGCCGCTCGCCGGCAGCCTGGCCGGTGCGGTGCTGGCGCTGCTGGCGGGTTGGTGGGGGCTGCGCGACGTGCTGGCGCGGCCGGTGGTGGAGACCCTGCGCAGCGCCCCGGAATAGCTATTAATTACATAGCTGCTTGCGCTTATGGGTATTGCGCTAGAGGCTTATTTTCCTTGTTTTTTCGGCTTGCCCGGCGCTTGCCTCTAAGATGCGGCTTCCAGAATATCCAAGCGAGGGAGCAACATGACAACAACCGGCTGGGTTCTTCTTGCCATCGTGGCGGCACTCGTGTGGTGGGCCATTGCCGCTTACAACCGGCTGGTGGAGCTGCGCAACCGCATTGCCAACGCCTTCGGCCAGATCGACGTGCAGCTCAAGCGCCGCTACGACCTGATTCCGAATCTGGTGGAAGTCGCGCGCGGCTATCTGCAGCACGAAGCCAGCACGCTGCAGGCCGTGATCGAGGCGCGCGGTCAGGCACAGGGCGCAGCCGCCGTGGCGCGTGCAGCGCCCACCAACGCGGGCGCGGTGGGCGGCTTGGCCATGGCCGAAGGCGTGCTGGGTGCGAGCCTGGGCCGCTTGATGGCCGTGTCCGAGCGCTACCCTGAACTCAAGGCCGATGCCACCATGCAGCAGCTCAGCGAAGAACTCGCCAGCACCGAAAACCGGGTCGGTTTTGCCCGCCAGGCCTTCAACGACCAGGTGCTGGACTTCAACAACGCCGCCCAGCGGTTCCCCGCGCTCATCGTCGCGCGGCTGGCCGGGTTTGCCCCCGCCGCCATGCTGGCATCGACGCAAAGTGACGAGGAGCGCCGGGCGCCGCGCGTGCAGTTTTAAGCACATCAAGCACTTTTCCTGGCATGCGCTTTTGGGACCAGCAGCACGACGCGCGCAGCGAAACGCGGCGCCTGCTGCTGGCGTTCGCGGTCGCCACCGTCCTGTTGGTGCTGGCCGTGCATGCCTCGCTGGTGCTTGCCTGGTGGCTGATGGCGCTGGTGCTGCCGGTGCGCCTGCCGTTTCCGGCGGGCTTTCTGGTGGCCAACGTGGGCGTGTCGCTGCTGCTGGTGCTGGGCGGCTGGTGGGTGGAGACATCGAACCTGCGCGCCGGCGGTGTCAAGTTGGCCAAGCGCATCGGTGCGCGCGAGCTGCGGCCCAGCCTCTCGCATGCCGAGCAGCGCCTGGCCAACGTCGTCGATGAGCTGTGCCTTGCGGCGCAGATGCCGCGCCCCGAAATCATGGTGCTGCCGCGTGTGGACGCCATCAACGCCTTTGCCGCCGGCTGGGACGAGCAGGATGCCGTACTCGCCGTCACCCAGGGCGCGCTTGGCCACCTCACGCGCGAAGAAATGCAGGGCATGGTGGCGCACGAACTCAGCCATTTGCACGAGGGCGACACGCGCCTGAAGATGCGGCTGGCGGGTATGGTCTTCGGGCTGGAGCTGGTCTATAACTTTGGCGACGAAATGCGCGAATCCGGTGGCCTGGCCTGGTGGTTTGGCTCGGCCATCATGCTGGCCGGCCTGGCGGGTTGGCTCACCGGGCGGATTCTCAAGGCAGCCGTCTCGCGCCAGCGCGAATACCTGGCCGACGCCCGCGCCGTGCAATGGACGCGCAGCCAGAACGGCCTGGGCGGCGTGCTGCGCAAGGTGATGGGCCAGCGCCAGGCGGCCGAGCGCACCGGGCAGCAAGAATCACGCCGCAGCGGCCTGGCGCACCCGAGCGTGCAACACATGCTGCTGGTCGACGTGGAAACCAACGGGCGCTGGGGCGATGGGCTTGCCGCGCGCCTCGCTGGCCGGCTTGATTCGCACCCTACGCTGGAAGACCGGGTGCGGCGTGTTTATGGCCGCAGCATGGCGCCGCTGCCGCTGACGCCGGTGGATGAGCCGCCCGAGCGGGCGCACGGGGCGTCTGGCACGGCGGCCCCAGCGAGTGGGCCTTCGCTGGCGTCGCTGGTGGACCCGTTTGCACGGTTGTAAATGTTATAAAAATAATAGCTGCTATCGCTTATGGGATAATCGCTAGAGGCTTAAAACGCTAATATTTTTTGCGGGAACCTTCACGCCGGCCTATGCCGGCGCAGTTCACACTTGCCGCCGCCCCACGGGTGCCAACAGCACCACCAGCGCGCCGGCACCGCCATCGGCAGGCTTGGCCTGCACGAAGGCCAGCACCTCGCTCTTTTGCACCAACCAGCGCTGTACCCGGCTCTTGAGCACCGGCGCCTTGCCCGGCGAGCCCAGGCCCTTGCCGTGCACCACCCGCACGCAGCGCAGACCGGCCTTGTGCGCCTGGCGGATGAACTCCCCCAGCGTTTCGCGCGCTTCATGAACGCGCAGGCCATGCAGATCGAGCTGGCGCTGGATGCTCCAGCGGCCCGCGCGCAGGCGCGCGGTCACGTCGGTGCCGATGCCGGGGCGGCGAAAACTCAGTTGGTCGTCCACGTCGAGCAGGGTGCTGACGTCGAACTCGTCGCTCATGGATTCGCGCAGCACCTGTGCTTCGTCCAGCCAATGCTGCACCGGCAGCGGCTCGGGCCGGGCCGGTGCGAGGTGTGCCAGGTTGCGGGTTTTCAGCGCAGTAACCGCACCCACGCTGCGGGCAAACAGATGGCGCTCTGCCTCGCGCCGGGCGGCGGCTTCGCGCGCGGCCTGCTCCTGCGCAGCGCGCAGCGCCTGCTGCTCGCGCAGGTGGCGGGCGAGCTGGGCGAGTGAGGCCAGGCCGTGAAAGCGCTCGCGCCTCAGACTCACACCAGCCCCTTGGCCGCCATCGACAGCCACTGGCCGTGTGCGACGATGACGTGGTCCAGCACGCGCACATCCACCAGCGCCAGGGCGCTTTTGAGGGTTTGCGTCAGCACCTCGTCGGCGCGGCTCGGTTGCACGCTGCCGCTGGGGTGGTTGTGCGCCAGCACTACGGCAGCGGCCTGCAGGTGCAGGGCGCGCAGCACCACTTCGCGCGGGTAGACGCTGGTTTGCGTGAGCGTGCCGCGAAACAGTTCTTCGAGGGCAATCAGCCGGTGCTGGCTGTCGAGAAACAGCACGGCAAACACTTCGTGGCCCTTGGCCGCCAGGTGCAGTTGCAGGTAATGGCCCACCGCATCAGGCGAGTCGAACACCTCGCGCTCGCGAAGCTGCTGGGCCAAGGCTCGCCGGGCGAGTTCGAGCACCGCCACCAGCTCGGCGCGTTTGGCGGGCCCCAGGCCCTTGATGCGCGAGAGGTCCGCCATGCTGGCGTGCAGCAGGCCGGCGATGCCGCCAAACCCACCTGCCGGGCGGCTGGTTTCGGGGCAGGTGCGCGGGGCATCAAGCAGCTCTTGCGCCAATTGCAGCACGCCCTTGCCGACGATGCCGGTGCGCAGCAGCAGGGCAAGCAACTCGGCGTCGCTGAGCGCGGCCGGGCCGCGTGCGAGCAGTTTTTCACGCGGGCGGGCGTCGGCGGGGAGGTCTTTGAGGGGCATGGATTGGTACTTTCCCGAGTGGGAATTCCAGGAATCCTAAAATGCAGCCAGTTTATAGAGGCACGCATGGCAATCGTTCAACAAGGCTCCTTTCTGACGCTTCACTACCGCCTGGCCGGCCCGGCTGGCGATGTGATCAACACTTTCGACGACAAGCCGGCCACGCTCACGCTGGGCAACAGCGAGCTCTCGCCCGCGCTGGAGGCGCGCCTGGTCGGTATGCAGGAGGGCGCGCGCACCACCTTTGAGCTGGCGGCTGGCGAGGCCTTTGGCGAGCGCAACCCCGAAATGCAGCAGTGGTTGCCCGGCAAGCTGCTCGACGAGGTGGGCGACCCTGACGAGCAGTACCACGTCGGCGAGGTCATCGAGTTCCCCACGCCCGACGGCCAGGGCACCTACGCCGGCGCCGTGCTGCGCGTGGGCAAGGAGGGCGACCCGCGCGCCCTGCTGGTGGATTTCAACCACCCGCTGGCGGGCCGCGCCGTGAGCTTCGAGGCCTACGTGATCGGCGTTTTATGAGGCATCCCCCTGCGCGGCTGCGCCGCTTTCCCCTTCTCTCGCGCTGCGCACGGGAAGGGGGACACCGCCAGCGCGGCGGGTCGGCCCTTGCGCGGCGGTTGCTGGCATTGATCGCGTCGGTTTCCAACCTTTTGTGCGGTGCTCAGTGCCATGGAGTGTTGAAATGATGAGTCCGCAAGAAGTCCTGCTGGCCGAGCCGCGCGGCTTTTGCGCGGGGGTGGACCGGGCGATCGAGATCGTCGAACGGGCGCTGGCCAAGTTCGGCGCGCCCATCTACGTGCGCCACGAGATCGTGCACAACACCTACGTGGTCAACGACCTCAAGGCCAAGGGCGCGATCTTCATCGAAGAGCTCTCCGACGTTCCGCCCGGCGCCACGCTGATCTTCAGCGCCCACGGCGTCAGCAAAGCGGTGCAGGAAGAAGCCAAGGCGCGCGGTTTCCACATTTTTGACGCCACCTGCCCGCTGGTCAGCAAGGTGCACGTCGAAGTGGCCAAGCTGGCGCAAGAGGGCTACGAATTCATCATGATCGGCCACAAGGGCCACCCCGAGGTCGAGGGCACATTGGGCCAGCTCGACGGCGGCATCCACCTGGTGGAAGACGTGGCGGACGTGGCCGGCGTGCAAACGGTGCAGCAGGAGAAGCTGGCCGTGGTCACGCAGACCACGCTGTCGGTGGACGATGCCGCCGAAATCATGGCCGCCGTGCGCGCGCGCTTCCCGCAGGTGCGCGAACCCAAGCAGCAGGACATCTGCTACGCCACGCAGAACCGCCAGGATGCCGTCAAGCTGATGAGCCGGCAGGTGGATCTGGTGATCGTGGTCGGCAGCCCGACAAGCTCCAACAGCAACCGCCTGCGCGAGCTGGCCGAGCGCCTGGGCACTACGGCTTACATGGTCGACAGCGCCGACGAACTGCAGCCCGCATGGTTCACCGGCATCGCCCGCGTGGGCCTGACTGCTGGCGCTTCGGCCCCCGAGGTGCTGGTGGCCGAAGTGATCGAGCGCGTCAAGGCCCTGGGGGCGGTGTCGGTGCGCACGCTCAGCGGCATCGAAGAATCCATCAAGTTCCCGCTGCCCAAGGGCCTGCGCATGGACGGTGCGGCGCCAGAGGCCGGCGAAGAGGCCTGAACTATTGTTTTGATAGCTGGCAGCGCTTATGGGATAAGCGTTAAAGCCTTATTTTGCTTAAAGTTTTTGCGCCTTCCCGTTTCTAAATCCAGCGTGAACGCGAAGGCCAAGCGCAGACGGCCCAGGCCTACGGCAAGCGAGGCCGACAAAGCGCACCTTGGATTTGGCAAGGAAATCAGGTCCACAGATCAAGCGGCGGGTCTGCCGCCACCGCGCGCAGGATGTCGGTGCGCGAGACAAAGCCCTCCGGCAGCCCCAGCTCGTTGGTGACCGGCAGGCCGGGCAAGCCCGTGTCCAACAGCACCGAAGCGACGCGGCGCAGGCCGGTATCGGCAGACGCCGTGGGCACGGGCGAGACCATCACCTCATCCACCAGCCGGCGCGCCCGCGCAATGGCGGCTGGCACGCCGCCCGGTTTGGGAATCAGCTCCAGCGGCACCATGTCGGCGCGCAGCAGCAGGCCGATGACGCGGCCCAGCGTATCGACCACGGGTGCCTGCCCCACGCCGTGCTCTGCCAGCAGGCCCCAGGCCTCGCTGACCAGCGCGCCGCTGGGCACCGTCAGTGCGCCGCGCGTCATCACATCGCTCACCAGGCTGAGCGGCTGGCGTACCGTGGCCGGCCCCTGGTCGGTCTGCGCATAGGCGCTGACGGCGTCCTGTGCCCGCAAACTGCCAAAGGCGCTGTCGTACGCGGCGGGCGTGACGGGTTCCGCCTGCGCCGTCCCGCGCGGGCCGGTGGCACGCAGCGCCTGCGGACGCCGCACCCGGCGCACGGATGCAATGCGGGAAATCTGCTCCGGGCCGCCCCGTAGCATCTGCCCTGAAGGACCAAAGACAAAAAACATGGCTTCCTCCCGCACGTCGTGTGCCTTGCGCCATGTTATCGGCATCCAAGGAGCCAGCCTCAAGGGGCGCCGCCTAAAATCCCGGCATGCTCGACATCCTCCTTCTCCGCAAAGACCTTCCGACCGCGATTGCCGGCCTGGAAACCCGCAAAAACCCCCAGCCCTTTCTTGACGTGGCGGCCTTCCAGGCGCTCGAAGCCGAGCGCAAGACGCTGCAGACGCGCACCGAAGAGCTGCAGGCGCAGCGCAACCAGCTCTCCAAGCAGATTGGTCAGCTCAAAGCCAAAGGCGAAAGCGCCGATGCCGTGATGGCCCAGGTCGGCGCGCTCAAAGCCGAGCTGGAGCAGTCGGCCGCGCGCCTCGACCAGATCCAGCCCGAGATCCAAGCCCTGCTGCTGGCTGTGCCCAACCTGCCGCACGCCAGCGTGCCGGTCGGCGCCGACGAAGCGGGCAACGTGGAAGTACGCCGCTGGGGCACCCTGCCCAGCTTCGACTTCGCGCCCAAGGACCACGTCGATGTCGGCACCCCGCTGGGGCTGGACTTCGACATGGGCGTGAAGCTCTCAGGCTCGCGCTTCACGGTCATGAAAGGGCCGATTGCCCGGTTGCACCGCGCGCTCAGCCAGTTCATGCTCGACCTGCAGACGCAAGAGCACGGCTACACCGAGTGCTACGTGCCCTACGCGGTGAACGCCGATTCGCTCAAAGGCACCGGCCAATTGCCCAAGTTCGAAGGCGACCTGTTCGCCGCGCAAAAGGGCGGGCAGGACGCCGAACCCGTGCCCGATAACGCGGCGCTGTACCTCATCCCCACCAGCGAAGTGCCGCTGACCAACTTCGTGCGCGACGTGGTGGTGGCTGAAGATCAGCTGCCCATCAAGCTCACCGCCCACACGCCGTGCTTCCGGTCCGAGGCCGGCAGCTACGGCCGGGACACGCGCGGCATGATCCGCCAGCACCAGTTCGACAAGGTCGAAATGGTGCAGATCGTGCATCCCGAAAAGAGCTATGAAGCGCTGGAACAAATGACCGGCCACGCCGAAGCCGTGCTGCAAAAGCTCGGCCTGCCGTACCGCGTCATGAGCCTGTGTACCGGCGACATGGGCTTTGGCGCCGCCAAGACCTACGACCTCGAAGTCTGGCTTCCCGGCCAGAACAACTACCGCGAGATCAGTTCCATCAGCAACTGCGAAGCCTTCCAGGCACGGCGATTGCAGGCAAGATTCAAGAATGCGCAGGGCAAGAACGAGCTGGTGCACACCTTGAACGGCTCGGGCCTGGCGGTGGGGCGCACCCTGGTGGCGGTGCTGGAGAACTACCAGCGGGCCGATGGTTCGGTGCAGGTGCCCGAGGCGCTGCGGCCGTATATGGGCGGAATCGACGTTTTGCTGCCGTAGGCAGAAAAATCTCCTGCTAGAATCGCAGGCTTCGAGCGGAGAGGTGGCAGAGTGGTCGAATGTACCTGACTCGAAATCAGGCGTAGTAGCAATACTACCGTGGGTTCGAATCCCACCCTCTCCGCCAATGGTCACAAGGGCTTGCTGCTATTTATTTAGAAGCAAGCCCTTTTTGCTTTTGGCGCACGTTTAGGCCAGTTGGTGACGTTGATATTGAGGCCCGCCCTTGTCCAAGCGGCCAAGAGCGATGCCCATCGATCGGTGTTGCTGGCCCCATGCAGCTTTGGCGTACGCCGCGAGCGTCGGGTGTGAAAAGTTCAAGGGCTCTGGCGGGAAGTCATCGGTCTGCTGCCTGCTCGGCTTCCATCGCGGTGCGCTTCCTGGCGACGTGGTAGGCGGTGAGCACCTGGGTGGCCACCATATCGACGCTGGGGCGCGTGTTGTCCTGCTTGTCGGTCCAAACCTTGGGCGTGAGGCTTCCGGCCAGTGCAACGCTGTCGCCGTCGTCCAGTGCCAGCAGCGCAGCGCTGGGTGCAGCATCAAACGCGATGACGTTCACAAAGAGGTCGCCGCCTTCGCCGGCCGATGCGAGCACCTTCGCAACCGCAAAGGGTTTGCCCGCTTTGTCCACCCGCTCTGCAGGCCGGCCGTACAGTCGGCCGGAAACCAATCCCTCAATCATGTGCGTTCCTTTGCTCTAAAGTAGCAAGCATGCCCTACGCAAGCATGCGTAGCACCCAGGCAACGCGAAACGACAGCGCCGGGCCAACCGAGCGACTCCAGGCGGTCAAGTTGCCGGCCCGGCTGCAAATACTTCGACCGGCCGATCGAGGTTTTGTGTGCCTGATCGACGACCGATTTCATCTCGCTTCGGTGCGTGCGTCGCTGCCTCAATGGTGGGAAGTCAAGCACTGATCAAGCACTCATGGTCACACTGCTTGCCAAGCCGGATCAATTGTGGGCCTGCATGGAACATGATTACCGTTTCGATACGTGTTCACATTTGAAAGGAACGCAAAATGATTCTTTTGCTTGTGGGCGCCACAGGACTGGTGGGCAGCCACGTATTGCGCCTCGCGCTGGCTGACGAACGAGTAGACAGCGTGGTCGCACCGTCTCGTAGGGATCTACCCAATCACCCCAAACTGCAGGCGCCAGTCGTGGATTTTGGGCAGCTTCCCGAAGATGCGTCTTGGTGGCAAGCCGATGCGGTCATTTGCACCTTGGGGACCACCATGGCCAAGGCCGGCTCTCAAGACGCCTTCCACCGCGTGGATCACGACTATCCGTTTCAGGCTGGGCGGCTAGCCCGCAAGCACGGCACGCCCGCCTACGTGTTGAATTCGGCTCTTGGAGCAGACGTGTCTTCGCGATTTTTCTACAGCCGGGTGAAGGGAGCATTGGAACGCGATCTGGAGCAACTCGGATTTTCGTCCCTCACCCATGTGCGCCCCGGATTGATCGGGGGAGATCGCCAAGAATCCCGTGCGGGGGAAAGCGTAAGTGTGTCGGTGTTGTCCGCACTCAGTCCCATTTTGCCCCGCAAATGGCGCTTGAACCCCGCGCTGAAGATTGCCGAAGCTTTGCTAAATGCAGCGATTCATCCGCTGCCAGGCGTTCATGTGATTACTTCCGAGCACCTGTGCTGACGATGAATTGCCTGACGTTTGTGCTGGTCAAGTTTTTTCGGACACAACGGTAGGTTGTTACGGTGTGATGTGGCTTGAGACAACAAAAAACCCGCAATGCTAGGAAGCATGCGGGTCTTCGAGGTGTTGCGAGGCGTCATGAAACGACTGCTTGGTCCCCTCGACAGGAATCGAACCTGTATCTAGCGCTTAGGAGGCACTCGTTCTATCCATTGAACTACGAGGAGAGGGGCGCCATTGTAGGCGCTGGCGTTATTCGTAGCGCACGGTGTAGATGAGGTCCAGCCCCGTGCTGGCGCCGGTTTGGCCGCGCAGGCGCAGGCGCTTGGAGAGGTCGTAGAAGATGTAGAGCGTACCCAGCGTGCCCGAGAGGCTACGCTCATAGGTGACGTACAAGTCCTTGGACAGACGCTTGCCAAAGGTGAGGGCGGCGCCGGTGGCGCCCTCGCCTGCACCGGGGCCCTTGAAGCCGACTTCGTCCAGGCCCAGGCGGCTGGCGACCTTCTCGCCCGCGCCGCCGCCCTTGCCGCCCAGCAGGGCCAGCGCGGCCTGTTGCAGTACGGCGGCTTCGGCCCCGCCGGAGGCCGCGCCGTGACCCAGTACCACCCAGGAGAGTTTTTCTGCATCGGGCAAATCGGGCTCGGCGTACAGGCGCACGCGGGGGTCGAGCGCGTTGCCGCTGACCTGCACGCCGGCGCGCACTTCGATATTGGGGCGCAGCGCGAGGATGTCGAGCGAGGGGTTGTTGTACGGGCCATTGAAGCGCACCAGGCCGGTTTCGATGTCGAGCATCTGTCCCCAGGCGCGGTAGCGGCCGGCGACGGTGCGCACCTCGCCAAAGATGCGTGGCGGCGTGTGGGGCATGGAGCTGCTGCGGATGTCGAGCTTGCCTTCCAGGCGCGTGGTGATGCCCTGGCCCTGGAAAGCGAAATCGTCGCCCAGGTCCAGGGTGATGGCGACGTCGGGCGGCAGCACGGTGTCTGCGCGCTGCGCGGCACTGGCCGCTTGCTGGGCATTTTTTTGCGCCGCCGCGTCGCGCGCCTTGGAGTGCACCACCACATCAGCACCCAGGCTGGGGGCGCTGGCGTCGGGTAAGAGGATGCTGGCGCGGTCGATACGCAAGTCGCCGCGCAGCGTGAACTGGCGCTCGCCCAGGGTGGCCTCCAGCGTGCCCGAGACGCTGGCCTGGCGGTCCGCGCGCACCAGCACTTGCAGTTGGTTGGCTCGGGCTTTGAAGTCCATGCGCAGGTCTGCTGCGCTGCTGCTGCCCCATTGCACGCTACCGCTGCCCTGCAGGCTGCCGCCGTCCACCGGTGGAGGTGTGCGGTTGCCGCTGAAGCCGGCGATTCGCGCGCTGCTGCCGCGCCCGCCTTTGAGGCTGAACGCGGTAATGTTGACGCGGTTGCCGGCCAGCGTGGCGCGCAGCTGGCCGTCTTGAAGGTCTACGCCATCGAGCAGCGAGCGCACGGTGAGCTTGTCGGCGCTGAGTTGCCCGCTCCACAGGGGGTTGCCGCGCGTGCCCGAGAGTGCCGCGTCGGCTTCGAGTGTGCCGCTGATGCGCCAACCGGGCGGCGCCAGCACCGACCACACGCCTACCTGCGGCAGCTTGGCGCGCACGGTGCCGGCCAGCGCTGCGTTGTCGGGCCACACCCAGCCGCCGTCCTGGTGCTGCAGGCGCGTGGATGCCTCGGCGCGCACCTCGCCGGCCTGCGCGCTGTCCCAGGTGAAGGCGGTGCGCAGGGCGTCGCCCTCGGCCTCTGCGGTGAGTGCGACATTGCGCAAGCCGGCGGCAATCGTGTCCGTGCGCTCGCGCAGAGCCGCGTCGACCTTGGCGCCGTCGCCCTTGCTCTGCACGCTGGTGGCGGGTGGCGCGTCTTCCACGGCAATGCGCAGGTCGCCGCTGCTGCGCTGCAGGCGCACGCTGGCGCTGAGCTTGTCGCCCGCATCCACGGCCCACCGCCCGCCGAAGATGAGGTCGGTATCCAAGCCGAATTTTTTCAGCAGCGGTGGGTCCTGCGCGCCGACCAGATCGGCCCAGGCGAGCGGAATGCCGGTGACGGCGCCCTGCGTCCGCAAGGCCACGGCGCCCCCTGCGGAACGGGCGAATGCGAGCGGCTCCCAGCGCAGCGCGACCTTGCCTGGCACCGGTGCGGTGAGCGCGGCGCTGCCCGCGCCGACCTTGGCACTCAGCGCCCCTCCAATGCTGCGGCGCGCCTCAATGGCAAAAGGAGCGCCTGCCAGCAAGGTCCAGCGGCCCTTGTGCAGGCCGTCTTGCAGCGTCACGCTCAGGCTTTGCACCTGCGCATTCGCGGCGACGGCGCCCTTGTCGGTGGCCTCCAGCAGGCTGGCGACCACGCTGCTCTGCACGGTGGCGCTTTGCTTGTCACGGCGCAGTTCGCCTTGCAGCGAAATCTCGGCGCGGGCAGCGCTGCCCGCCGCGCGCAGGCGCATGCCGTGCAGTTCGATCTGGGTGGGTGCGGCGCCTTTCGCGTTTGGCAGATCGAGCTGCAGTTTCGGCGCGTCGAACGTGGCCTGCAATCGCGGGGCATTGGCGCTTTTGCTGGCAGCAGCGGTAGTCACTTTGGGCAAGGTGGTAAAGCCTTCCCAGCCGCCACGCCATTGGGCATTGAGCGAGGCGCTGCCGCGCGCCGCAAAGCCCGGCGCGAGCTGGTTGAGACCAGGCAGGGTTCTCAGCCACGCCAGCGTCTGCTCCGCTGACACCGATTGCACTTGCAGCGTACCGGCGCCAAGGTGCGCGGCAAGCTTGCCGTCTGCTTGCGCGCTGGTGCCAGGCAGCTTGGCCTGAACCTTGCCGCTGATGGCGAGCGCAGGAAGGGTGGCGACCTGCACGTCGGTCGCCTTGACCTGTGCCTGCAGCGTCTCGATATCGGCTTGCGGCAGGTGGAGCATGCCCCCTTTCCAGGTGCCGCGCGCTGCCACGCGGTCGATGCGCAGGGTTGCTGGCGCACGCTTGCGTGCGCTGCGCGCGCCGCTGGCGGCCAATTGCAGCTCGAATTGGAGGTCTTGCGCGCTTCCTTCCACCGTGGCGCGGCCGCTCAGTGGCGCCGCGGCAAGCGCGGTGTGCAGTTGCGCTGGGTCGACGCGTTCGACCTGGGCCTTGAGTGCGAAGGATTGTGATGCTGGCGCGAAACGGCCTTGCAAGGCCAGCGTGCCCTTGCCGATGTCGACGCGGGCGTCCTCGGTGCTCCATTGCGTGCCGTCAAAGTGCACATGGGCCGTGACGGCGTTCACCGGCAGGCCCTTTTTGTCCCAGGGGGCCGGGCGGGCATTGGTGAGGGTCGCTTCCACGTCCCAGCCTTCGGGCGTTGGCCCGGCTGCGACGTGGCCGCTGAGCAAGGTGGTGGGGGCTTGGGGCGACAGCACTGCCAGGTCGACGCCTTGCAGATCGGCTTGCGCTGTGAGCAGCGGTTGGGCTGCCCAGGGCGCGATGCTGGCGCTGGCGTCGGCTTGCATGGGCGCCGAGTCTTTTGGTGCCGATGCCTCTTGCGGCGCTGCGCGCAGCTTGGCAGTCAGTTCGATGCGTGCCTCCTGGCCGGCCAGGGTGCCTTTGGCCTGGGCTTCAACTTGGACGCCGAGCGTGCGTTCACTCTCTGCTGCCCCTTTCGGAAGCTGGGCCTGCAACTGTGCTTGCAGCGTGGCGTCCACTGCCATGGGCGCCTTGCCGTCCACTCGCACATCGGCGCTGAGGTGGCCCTGCGGCAGATCCAAGCCCGCAACTTCGAGGTGGTGCGCGGCGCCGTCGTAGCGGTAGCGGCCCGAGAGGGCTTTGGCGTCGAAGGGCTTGTCGGCAGCCCAGACCAGTTCGCGCACGGCAAAGGGGATGTCGATGTAAAGCGGCAAGTTCAGTGGCTGCAAAGGCGTCGGCGGCGGTGTTGCCACCTCAGGCTGCGCCAGGGGCGTGATGACCACGCGGGCCGCTTCGAGCTTGCCCAGGCGCAGGGTCTTGTTGAGCAGGGGCGTGAGGCTCCAGCCAAGGTCGATGTCCTGCGCGTTCACGCTGAGTGTGCTGCTTTGCCAGCGTAGGTGCGCGATGTGGCCGCCGCGCCGCAGGGAGCCACGGACGCCTTCGGTTGTCAACTGCTGGCCTGCGGGCAGGCTCTGCGACGCACGTTGCAGCACGTAGGCGAGCGAATCGTCACGCCCCAGCCATTGCCAGGCCAGCAAGGCGGCCAGCAGCACCACCACCAGCAAGGCGGCAAAGGCGAGCAGGAAGGGGCGCAGCAAGCGCTTGCGCCGAGGTGTTGGTGGGGGGTGGTTGCCCGAGGCGGCCGCATAAGCGTTGGGGGCGGCGCGGTGG
>NZ_JBWKZM010000028.1:0-59660 GCF_059424465.1 Simplicispira sp. GW247-4R2A
GAAAACAGGTACTGCCAACACCATACCTTGCAAATCCCGCGCCCATCAAGCCGAAGAACTTCCAACCATATCAATGACTTGCGGATTCTTCAGGGCGGACTCGGTACTCCACAGCCCCTTTTGAGCTCTGCTTGGATTGAACCCATAAGCCTTGGTCAACTGCCCCTGTTCGTTGGCCTCCCCCATCAGCCCCGTGTCGCTGTAGAGGAAGTACGTCGCCTTAGTCGTTGCCCCCTCCTTCACCGCTTTGCTGATCCGCCGTCCAAACGGGTCATACCGGTAGTTGGCTTCTATTTGTGCGTTCGCTTGTCCTGCGAGCGTGCTGGTGAAGTTTGTGAGCCGCTCAGCCGCGTTGTAGCCGTATGTCCTCTCGCTCTGGCTGTTGGTTTCTGTCTTGGTGTGCCCCTGCGGCGTGTACGTCACCTGCGTCTCCAGCGCCGGAGCCCCTGCCTCAAACGGCTGCACCTTCGGGTACTGCGTGAGCTGGTTGTCCGCGTTGTAGCTCCAGGCCCCCGGCTGGTGCGCACTGCTGATGCGGTTGTGCACCGGGTCGTAGCCGTATTGCTCTACCGGCAAGCCCAGGCTTTGCAGGTTCTGGTCCGGGGCCGCCTGGGTCAATCTGTCCAGGCCGTCGTAGCCGTATTGGGTCTCCCCCAGGTCGCTGTTGATTTGGGTGATGTTGCCGGCCTTGTCGTATTGGTAGTTTCGGCTGGCCAGTAGTTGTTGGCTGGTGCTGTTCTTGACCGCAATGCTGATGGGGCGCTGCAAGGCGTCTAGCGTGAGTGTCTTGACGGCCCCAGGGCTCTGGATGCTGGTGGGTACCATCCATTGGTAGTTCTGGTAGGTAACTTGGCTGTTGTTGGGCAGCGTGATTTGGCTCAGCTGGGCGTATCGCTGAATGTCGTTAACCGCTCTGCCGCGTTGTACCCGTACTCGCCGTCCCACAGGGTGGAGGCGACGGTTTTGCCGTTGAAGCTGCGCGCGAGTTGGTTGCCTTACAGGTCGTAGGTGGTAACGAGGGTGTCGCCCCTGCGGTCGGTGAGGGTGACTTCGAATTGGCGTTTCTCGCGCAGATACCAACCCAGCGGGCCGACTTTGTGCAACAAAGCCCCCTGATTCGCAAGAGTCAGGGGGCTTTTCTTTTGATCCTGCGTGTAGGCAGGTTTGAGCATGCTGAACGAATGCAGCCGCTCACCGGTGAGCGGCATGGATCAATAGCTTTGTCCAAAGCGCATGAAGGCCCCTCAACTTCCCGCCACCTTCATCCGATTGACCAGCACCGACCCAATCGTCTTGGCGCCGTAGTTGTACGCGTCCGCGCCCACCGCCTCGATGCCCTTGAGCATGGCGGCCATGTTGCCGGCGATGGTGATTTCGTGCACTGGGTAGGCGATTTCTCCGTTCTCCACCCAAAAGCCGCTGGCGCCGCGCGAATAGTCGCCGGTGACGTAGTTCACGCCCTGGCCCATCAGCTCGATGACGAACAGGCCCGTGCCCAGTTTCTTCAGCATCGCGTCCAGGTCGTCGCCTTTTTTCGTGCGGCGCGAGTTCAGGATGAGGTTGTGCGAGCCGCCGGCGTTGCCGGTGGTTTTCATGCCGAGCTTGCGCGCCGAATAGCTGCTCAGGAAGTACCCCTGCACACAACCGGCGTCCACCACCTTGCGCGGCGCCACGCGGACGCCCTCTTCGTCAAAAGGCGAACTGCCTTTGCCGCGCGCGATGAACGGGTCTTCCAGAATATCAATGTGCTTGGGGAAAACCTGCTTGCCCAGCGAGTCGAGCAAAAAACTGCTTTTTCGGTACAACGCGCCACCGCTCACCGCCTGCACAAAGGCGCCGAGCAGGCCCGCCGCCAAAGGTGACTCGAACAGCACCGGGCATTGTGTCGTGGGGAGCTTGCGGCTGCCCAGGCGCGCGAGCGCACGCTCGGCGGCGTAGCGGCCCACGTCAGCGGGTGCGGCCAGCTCCTGCGCATCGCGCATGGAGCTGTACCAGGCGTCGCGCTGCATGTCGCCGCGCTTGCCGGGGCTTTTGGCGATGGGGGCACAAGAGAGGCTGTGGCGCGAGGTGGCGTAGCCGCCGCGAAAACCGCGCGTGTGGGCGGTGAAAAAATGGCTTTGCTGGGCCGACACGCCAGCGCCCTCGCTGTTGGTGATGCGCCGGCTGGTGGCAAAGGCTGCGGCCTCGCATTCGAGCGCGATGCGCGCTGCCTCTTCGCTGGTCAGGGCCCAGGGGTGGAACAGCTCCAGATCGGTGCGATGCGTCTCGGGCAGGGCGATATCGCCTTCATCGGGCAGACCCGCCATGGGGTCGGCGGCGGTAAAGCGGGCAATGTCATAGGCCGCCTGCACGGTCTGCTCGATGGCGGCACGCGAAAAATCCGAGGTGCTGGCGTTACCGCGGCGCTGGCCGACATAGACCGTGACGCCGAGCGACTTGTCGCGGTTGCGCTCCACAGTCTCGAGCTCGCCCTTGCGAACGCCTACCGACAGGCCGCTGCCCTCGGAGGCTTCGGCGGCGGCATCGCTCGCGCCGAGTTTTTTGGCGTGTTGCAACGCCTGGTCCACCAGTTCTTCAAAAAACGGGCGGGAATAGCTGAAGCCGGTGTCGGCGCGGGAGTCGGTTGGGTTCATGGCGAGGGCTATGATACTTGCGGCTTCTCCATCAGGAGAGCGCCCCGGGCAGCCCGTGCTGCCCCAACCCCCATTTCACATGTCACGCAAACCCAAAAAAGGCTACTACGTGCGCGGTCAGTTCGTTGCCGAAGGCAGCGAATTGGATCTCGAACTCAAAGCCGAGCTCAAAGGCACGGCCGATTCGAGCCGTACCGACCTCAAGCGCGAGAGCGATGCGCTCCAGGACCTGGGCAAAGATCTGCTCACGCTGCGGGCCGATTTGCTGGCCGGCCTGAAACTGCCCGATAAGTTGGTAGATGCGCTCGCCGAAGCCCGCCGTATCACCAATTTCGAGGGCAAACGCCGGCAGATGCAGTTTGTCGGCAAGCTCATGCGCAAGCTCGACGAGGCCACGGTGGAAGCCGCCCGCGCCGCGCTGGATGTGCAGCACAGCGGCTCGGCACAAGAGAAGATGGCGCTGCACCAGGCGGAACAGTGGCGCGACCGGCTGATCAGCGAAGATGCGGCGCAGGCCGAATGGATTGCCCACCACCCCGACACCGATATCCAGCAACTGCGCGCGCTGATCCGCCAGGCGCGCAAGGACGCGCAGAGCGCCCACGACGCCAAGATTGCCGAATCCACGGGCCTGGCCCCGCGCAAGGGCCGCGCCTACCGCGAACTGTTTGCGCTGGTGCGTACCGCCCTTGGCGGCGCAAGCGAAGCCGACGACGCAACAGAGGCCCCTGACGAAGACGAGCCCAATGACTGACCCCAGCCTGCCCCCACCCGAGCCGGTGAAAATCGGCATCGTTTCCATCAGCGACCGCGCCAGCAGCGGCGTTTACGAAGACAAGGGCCTGCCCGCGCTGCAGGACTGGCTGGCGCGCGCGCTGCACAACCCCATCGAGTTTCTGCCGCGCCTGATTGCCGACGAACAGCAGACCATCAGCGACACTTTGGTGGCCCTGGTGGACGCCGGCTGCAGCCTGGTGCTGACCACGGGCGGCACCGGCCCCGCCCCGCGCGACGTGACGCCCGAGGCCACACTGGCCATTGCGCACAAAGAAATGCCGGGTTTTGGCGAACAGATGCGCAGTATCAGCCTGCGCTTCGTCCCCACAGCCATCCTGTCGCGCCAGGTGGCGGTGATTCGCAGCCAAAGCCTGATCATCAACCTGCCCGGCCAGCCCAAGGCGATTGCCGAAACGCTGGAAGGCGCCCGCGCTGCAGACGGCAGTCTGATCCAGGCCGGCATCTTTGCCGCCGTGCCCTATTGCATCGACCTGATCGGCGGGCCGTACCTGGAGACCCACGAGGCCGTGTGCAAGGCGTTCAGGCCCAAGACGGCGCAGCGGCCCGCGCGAAGTTGAGCGCACGCGCCACACCGTCGAAAAATATCATGAAAACTGGCTATAGCGCTTACACACTAAGCGCTTTCAGCTCTCAATAAAAGAGCACACAAGCGCGCTGCTATTTACCGATCAGGTCGTTGAGCTTGCCCGCCTCGAACTGCTCTTTCAGCGCCGCGTCGCCCGGTACGCAGCCCTGGGTATGCTGGCCGGCCGAGAGCTTTTCAATGGCTTGCCAGAGCAGCGCGATCTGGTGCTCTTGCGAGCCGGCGCTCTCCACCAGGCCACGCATGGCCTGCGAGAGGGGGTCGTCCTCCTGCGTAATGCCGTAGGCCGTGAACTTGGGGGCCTGTGGCTCGGTCACGTCGGCGCTCTGGCCTTCCTTCGAGGGGATGATGCGCGCCGGAATGCCCACCGCCGTGGCGCCTGCGGGCACGGGCTTGATCACCACGGCGTTGCTGCCTATTTTTGCGCCATCGCCAATCTCGAAACCGCCCAGCACCTTGGCGCCGGCGCTGACGACCACATCCTTTCCCAGCGTCGGGTGGCGCTTGACCCCCTTGTAGAGCGAAGTGCCGCCTAGCGTCACGCCTTGGTAGATGGTGCAACCGTCGCCGATCTCGGCGGTTTCGCCGACCACCACGCCCATGGCATGGTCGAAGAACACGCGCTCGCCGATCTTGGCGCCGGGGTGGATTTCAATGCCGGTGAACCCGCGTGCGAAGTGCGAGATGAAGCGCCCCAGCCATTTGAGGCCATGCGTCCAGCACCAGTGGGCGCGCCGGTGCAGCCACAGGGCGTGCAGGCCGGGGTAGCAGGTCAGTACCTCGAACGAGCTGCGCGCGGCCGGGTCGCGCTCCAGGATGCATTGGATATCGGAGCGCAGGCGGGAGAACATGGGAACGAGAGAATGAAGCAGGCAGGCAGCCAGTTTAGTGCTTTGCCTGGGCTGCGGTCCGCAGCATGGCCTTGGCGACACCGCGCAGGATGTGGATTTCCTCCTGTGTCGGCTGCGCGCGGTTGAACATCTGGTTCAGGCGCGGCATCAGTTTTTTGGGTGCTGCCGGGTCCAGGAAACCAATGGCGGCCAGGGCCTCCTCCCAGTGCGCCAGCATGCCGGCCACCTGCTGGGCATCGGCCTGCTGCGACGCAGGCACGCTGCTGTGCACGGGAAAACCGCCCAATGCCTGGCGCCATTCGTAAGCGATGAGCTGCACCGCAGCACCGAGGTTGAGCGAGCTGAACTTGGGGTTGGTGGGGATCGAGAGCGCGACGTGGCAGCGGTACACGTCTTCGTTGCGCATGCCAAAGCGTTCCGAGCCAAACAGGAAGGCGATGCCTGCCTCAGCGCTCTGCGCGCCCGGAGCAGAAGCAGAAGCAGGCGACTCCACCACCAGGTTTGAAGTGTTTTCAGCCTCCAGCGCTTGTCCCATCTGCGCAAGCAGCTCTTCTTTCAATAGCAATTCAAAATGCGCACGCGGCGCCCGCGTGGGCGGGCCGAAGTCGCGCGGCGTCATGGCGGTGGCACAGAGGTGGTTCACGCCATCCAGCGCTTCGTCGAGCGTGGCGACGATACGCGCGTTCTCCAGCACGTCGAGAGCACCGCTGGCGCGCTGGATGGTTTCCTCGCGCCGCAGCACGTTGGGCCAGCGGGGGGCGACCAGCACCAGGTCGCCAAAGCCCATGGTTTTCATGGCGCGCGCGGTGGCGCCCACATTGCCGGCGTGGCTGGTGTTGATCAGGATGAAGCGGGTTTTCATAGGACGGTCGCGGGCAACTCAAGAGCCAGACGCGTAAAATCGGAGGCTTATTGTCGCTGCCCGCATCGCCGGTCAGCGATTTTCCGTTCTTGCACCTTGTGCGCCGCGCCGCTCTGGCGCGCCGCCCTCCCGCTTAAAAATTCCATGTCGTCCCCCAACCTGCACCCCATGCTCAACGTGGCCATCAAGGCCGCCCGCGCCGCCGGCGCCATCATCAACCGCGCGGCGCTTGACGTGGAATCGGTGCGCATCTCGCAAAAGCAGATCAACGACTTCGTTACCGAAGTCGACCACGCCAGCGAGCGCGCCATCATCGAAACGCTGCTGACAGCCTACCCAGGCCACGGGATCGTTGCGGAAGAGTCAGGCAGCGAGCATGGGGCGAAAGATTCGGAATACGTCTGGATCATTGACCCGCTGGACGGCACCACCAACTTCATTCACGGCTTCCCGGTGTACTGCGTCAGCATTGCGCTGGCGGTGCGCGGCAAGATGGAGCAGGCCGTCATTTACGACCCCAGCCGCAACGACCTGTTCACGGCCACCAAGGGGCGCGGCGCCTTCCTGAACGAGCGGCGCATCCGCGTCTCCAAGCGCACGCAGCTCAAGGAGTCGCTGCTGTCCACGGGTTTCCCGTTCCGCCCGGGCGACAACTTCAAGAGCTACCTGAACATGATGGGCGACGTCATGCAGCGCACCGCCGGCCTGCGCCGGCCCGGTGCCGCTGCACTGGATCTGGCCTACGTGGCCGCCGGCTACACCGAAGGTTTTTTTGAGACCGGCCTGTCCATCTGGGACGTAGCTGCCGGCTCACTGCTGGTGACCGAGGCCGGCGGCCTGATCGGCAACTTCACCGGTGAATCCGATTTTCTGGAGCAACGCGAATGCCTGGCCGGCACGCCCCGCATCTACGGCCAGTTGGTGCAGATTCTGGGCAAATACAGCAAGTTCGCCGGCGCCGGTGACAAAGCCGCCGTGCGCCAGGCGGCGCAGGAGCTGTCGGAAGCTGCTTCTGCGAGCGAGACGCCGAGCAATGTCCCCAGCAAGCCGGAAGACGACGCGGAGATCTAAGCCAGCCGTTCAATCCGGATAGTTCAGCGCAATGGTGTGGAACTCTTCGGCGATGTCGATAAAGGCATCGACAACATCCGAATCGAACTGCGTCCCCCGGCCTTTCACGATGGCGATGCCAGCCTGCTCGTGCGTGCCAGCGGTTTTGTACACCCGCTCGCTGATGATCGCGTCGTAAACGTCGGCCACCGCCATCAGCCGTGCCGGCACGGGAATGGCGTCGCCCGCCAGGCCGTCAGGGTAGCCTGTGCCGTCCCAGCGCTCATGGTGGCTGCGGGCCATTTCCTTGGCCACACTCAAAAATCGCACCCGCATGCCAAGCTGCCGTTCGGCGCTCTCGATGGCCTTGCTTCCCAGTCGCGCATGCGCCTTGGTCAATTCAAACTCCTCGTCGGTGAGCTTGCCGGGCTTGAGCAACACCAGGTCGGAAACACCAATCTTGCCAATGTCGTGCAGTGGCGCCGATTTGTAGAGCAGATCGATCATGTAGCGGCTTAGCACCGGCTCGAAGCGCGGGTGCGTGCGCAGTCTCTCGGCCAAGGCCTTCACATACAGCTGCGTGCGCCGGATGTGGTTGCCGGTTTCATCGTTGCGCGTCTCGGCCAGTGAGGCCAGCGCCATCATGGCAACGTCCTGGATCGCCTGCACTTCCAGCGTGCGCAAGGCCACTTCGCGCTCCAGGTAGGCGCTCTTGTCGCGCAGAAAATCCGCCGTGGCCTTGAGCGCCAGATGCGTCTGCACGCGCGCGAGCAAGATGGGCGGGCTCACGGGTTTGGTGACGTAATCCACCGCGCCCAATGCAAAACCCTTGCGCTCGTCCTCGGTGTCGGCAAGCGCCGTCAAAAAAATAACCGGAATGTCGCGCGTGGCGGCTGTGGCTTTAAGCTGCCTGCACACTTCATAGCCGTCCAGGTCCGGCATCATGATGTCGAGCAGGACGAGGTCGGGAACAGGCTCGGCCTGGGCGGCCTTGAGTGCGCGGGCACCGCTGCTCGCGACCTTCACACGGTAGTGTTCCCCCAGCAGCTCGGACATGAATGCCAGGTTGTCCGGCGTATCGTCCACCACCAGCACGGTGGGCAAGTGCCGGTCGCGCCATTCAACCGAGGCGGTCAGGCCATTTTCACGTTGCATGGGAACTCCCTTTGCGGCGGTGCCTTGGCGGATAGCCGGGCGCTTGTGCCAACGCCACGCGCTGCCCGTCCAAGAGCCGCAACGCGTTTTCGTAGTCAAACTGTTCAAGGTGGGCCTGGAGCGCGGGCAGTGCCGAGCCCAAGGCCTGCTGCAGCAGCGCGGCATGGCTCTGCACAAAAACGCCTGCCGCCGGGTCGTCGCGCTGCAACAGCTCGTGCAATTGCTGCAGCGCGGTGTTGATTGCCTCGCGCGAAGCAGGGTCCTGCCGGGCCGATCCACCCGTTGCCAGACTTGCTGCAATCGCCCCGGGCAAAGCACCACCAGCAGGCCCCTGCACCCGCCCACACCAGGGCTGCAGTGATTGCAGCAATTGGTCCACATTCGCCTTCAGCGCCTCCAGCAAAGGCCGCACGGCTTCATCATCTTGGGGGCCGTTGCGAAGCGCCTCTTCAAGCCGCTCAGCACCGTCTTGTACTGCCGTGGCCCCGACCATGCCCGCAAGGCCGCGCAAGGTGTGGGCCTCGCGCAGCGCAATTTCGCCATGACCCGCGGCCAATGCTTCGCCGATGCGTGCCGGCGCATGCTCCTGGCTCCCGAGAAAGCGCCGCAGTGTCTCGGCGTAAAGCGCGCGCCGGCCCATGGTGCTGCGCAAACCCTGCACCAGATTCAAGCCCGGAACCGCTGGCAGCACGGTGTCGTCCAAGGCCGCACCCGCTCCGGGCCTGTCGGCGGTAGCGGGCGTGTCCACAGCCCCCCGGGCGGCTGGCGCGAGCCAGCGCTGCAGGGTCTTCCACAAGTTTTCCGCGGCCATGGGTTTGGCCAGATGGTCGTTCATGCCGGCATCCAGGCAACGCTCGCGATCGGCCTCCAGCGCGTTGGCGGTCATGGCGATCACAGGCAGCGCCGCCAAGCGGGGTTCGGCGCGCAGCTTGCGCGTGGCCTCCAGCCCATCCATCACCGGCATTTGCATGTCCATCAGGACCAGGTCAAAGGGCCGCGCGCTCGCCATGGCCACGCCCTCCTCGCCGTTGCTGGCGACCTCCACCACAACGCCCACCTCTTCCAGCATTTCACGCGCCACCTGCTGGTTGAGTTCGTTGTCTTCGACCACCAACACACGCGCACCGCGCAAGGCAGCGAACTGCGGACTGCCACAGGCTGGCGACAGTGGCGCCGCTGCGACAGAGTCCGTCGCAAGCTCGCCGTGGTCACCCAGGACGGCCATCAGCGTGTCGAACATGACGGAGGCACTCACTGGTTTGATGAGCACCTCTTCAATCCCCTGGCGCCGCGCGGAGCCCAGCACGTCTTCACGGCCAAAGCCGGTCACCATGACGCGCCGCGGCAGCCGTGGCAGGCGCAGCTCACCAATGCGCCGCGCGAGCTCCAGGCCATCCATCCCTGGCATCTGCCAGTCGAGTACGACCAGGTCAAAGGCCTGCCCCTGCGGCGTGGCGCGTTGCAAGGCCCGCAGCGCCTCGGCGCCCGAATGGGCCTGCTCGACTTCAAAGCTCATGGATTGCAGCATCTCGGCGATCACCGTGGCAGCATGCACGTTGTCGTCCACCACCAGCACCCGCAGGCCGCGCAAATCAGGGGCCGGCAGCAGAGGCCGTGCCGGTGCGCCGCGCTGCACCGGCACGGTAAACCAGAAAGTGGAGCCCTGCCCCGGCAGGCTGCGCACGCCCACCTCGCCGCCCATGAGTTCGGCCAGACTTTTGCTGATGGCCAACCCCAGGCCCGTGCCGCCATAGCGGCGCGTGGTGGAGGTGTCGGCCTGCTGGAAACTCTGGAACAGGCGCTCAATCTGCTCGGGGGCGAGACCAATTCCGGTGTCCCGTACCTCGAAACGCAGCAGGACCTGCTCGCCCTGCCGCTGCTGCACGCGCACCACAATGCCCACCTCGCCGCGCTCGGTGAACTTGATGGCGTTGTTGGTGTAGTTGATGAGAATCTGCCCGATGCGCAGGGCGTCCCCCACGAGATTGGGCGGCACGTCGGGCGCCACATCGCAAATAAGCTCCAAGCCCTGTGCACTGGCCTTGTGGCTCACCACATCGACGACACCGCCCAGCACCTGGTCGAGCACGAAAGGCTGTGCTTCAATGCGCAGCTTGCCCGCCTCAATGCGCGAAAAATCAAGAATATCGTTGATCACCCCCATCAGGTGCTGGCTGGCCTGGCCGATCTTGCTGACGTAATCGTGCTGTCGCTGGTTCAACCCCGACCTGAGCGCCAGGTGCGACATCCCGATGATGGCGTTCATGGGCGTACGGATTTCGTGGCTCATGTTGGCCAGGAAGTTGGATTTGAGCGCCGTGGCTTCTTCGGCAAGCTCCTTGGCATGGCGCAGTTCCTGCTGCACGCGTTCGCGGTCGCTGATGTCCACAAAGACACCAATCACCCCGCCCGGCGCACCATCAGGCCGGCGAAAACCCTGCAACCAGAACAGCATGTGGTGCGGCTGCCCGTCTGCCTGGGGCATGACGATCTCGCGGTGCACGGCCGTGCCCCCCTGCAGCGCCGCCTGCGCATCGGCCTCGAAGCGGTCGCGTGCATCCTGCGACAAATACACCAGGCTTTGCACCGTCCGGCCCAGGAAGTCCTCGCGCCGAATTCCAAATGCTTGCTCATAGGCCCGGTTGAATCCCAGATAACGGCCCTGGTCGTCCTTATAAAAAATGGGCACCGGGATGGTGTCCATCAGCACCTGCTGGAACTGGACCTGAGCCGCCACCTGCTCTTCGAGCTTCTTGTAGGCGTCGATATCCACGATAACGCCGACGATGCGCTCGGCCTTGCCCTCGCCGTCGCGCTGGATATGGGCGGTGCAGGCGTACCAGCGCACTCCCTCTTCAAGACGCTGCAGGCGCCAGGCATCGTGGAAACTGCAGGTATCGCCCTGCAGCGCTGCGTCTATGCGCGCCATGGCAGCGGCGCTGTCCGCTGGCCACAGACGGTCAAGCCAGATGGCACGCCAGTCGTCAAATACCCGCTCGGCGATGCCCTCTACCCCTTCGATCTTCTCGCGCCAGAGACAGCGCCCGATGCGCAGGTCGACATCGAAAACGGCCGTTTTCCCCGCCTCTTGCACCAACTCCAGGCGCTCGCTCGTCTCGCGCATGGTGCGTTCAGCGCGGTGCACCTCGGTCACATCCTCAATGACCCACAAGGCGGCATTGGGGTACCCATCCAGATGCACGGCGCGCCCCGACATGCGAACGTCTATCACACGGCCGTCCAGCCGCTGCACGGCCCAGTTCTCGCGCACCGGCAGGCCCTGCTCCAGTTGCGGCGCCACGTGTGCGGCAAACGCGGCATGCTGCTCCGGGCTACCAAACAGCATGCTCACGCGCTGGTCCTGCAACTGCTCGGGGGTGCCGCCCAGCAAGGCCACGAAAGCCGGATTGAACAGGTGCATGGCACCGTCACATGCCAACAGCACGGGCGGCGCATTGTCAAAAATGGCGTTCTGTTGCTCCAGCAACTCCTTCAGCCTGCGCTCGCTGCGCCGCAATTTTTCCTGCTCGCGCATACGCTGCGAGACCTCTTGGTGCAGGCCCACCATGCCGACGCAGACCCCACGCGCATCGCGCACGGGCGAGAGCGTTGCCTCCTCGTGGTATTCGGTGCCATCTTTGCGGCGGTTGATGAAATGCCCCTTCCACGCATGCCCGGTCATGACAGCGGCCCACATACCGTTGAAGGTCTGCATGGGTGTCTTGCCGCTGGCCAGCAGTGAGGGCTTGTGGCCCCGTACCTCATCGAGGCAATAGCCGGTATTGCGCTCGAATTCAGGATTGACCCATTCGATCACCCCCTGGGCATCGGTCACCACCACGCCCAGAGGACTGTTCTCCAGCGCCGCGCCCAGCACGAACAGGCGCTGCTGCGTGGCCGCGATACGGGCGCGGTTGCGCAGCAATTCGAGCACCAACAGGCCCAGCAAAGCCAAGAACACAAAAGCCATGCCCCCGTAGCGCAGGCGCACCGGCCATGGCATGACCTGTGAGATGTCTTCCAGTACCACCATGGACCAGGGGCCTCCAGGGTCGCCCCAGTCCATCTCCTGGTGCTCCACAGCTTGCGGGACTCCGTCGATCAGAACCTTCGACAAGCCCAATGAAAAGGGCAGCTCCGAGGCCACCCCGTTATCGAAATAGTGGCCCAACTGACCCAGGCGCGCAATGGCGTCAATGCGGCTCTGCGTCAGTGGTGGGGTCAGCGCGTACAACCATTCAGGGCGGCTGGAGGCCATCACCACCCCCTGTGGCGAAAGCAGCAGCGCCGTCAGGCCCGTACCAGCAAGCGCAGCGTCCACGACAGCAAACGGCAGCTTGAACATCACCGCACCCAAGATGGGCGTCTGCACCGTGCTGCCCGCATACAGCGGCGCGGCAATGTAGAGACCACGGGTGTTCGTCTTGGAGCCAATGGCCGCGTAGATGCCGATCTGGCCCCGCATGGCCTGTTGAAAATACGGACGAAAACCGACATCGAGACCTGTGGAGCTGGCACCTGCCGTCTGATGCGCCACGACGATTCCGTGGGCATTGATCACGTACGCACCGTCCAGTCCAAAGCGTTCGCGTGCGGCGGCGAGCGCTCCCAGAGCAGCAGGGGCATCGGGCGCTCGCACCCCTAGCGCCACGGCTTTCAGCAAGGGTTCGTTCAGACCCATGAGCGCCACAGCGCCCACCACAGCACTGTGGGTAGAGTGCTCGGCCAGTACATTGCTGGCGCGTGAGAGCACTTTTTGTCGCAGCACCTGTCGCTCGGCCAAGCGCTGCTCGTGCAACGCCAGCACCGCGAGCCAAGCGCCCACAAGCGAAAACAACAGCACGGCCACAACCCCCCTGAACCAGGGCACGCGCTGCTCCGCAGGAGCGCCCATCAGCATGGCAGGCGCTTCCCGCCGCCGGAGCCATGCTTCGGTGCTTCAAACCTCACCATGGGCCTGTGCCTCGATATCTGCGGCAGGGCCTGGGCGACCAAACAGGAAACCCTGGAACTTCTCGCAACCGTGCAGGCGCAAAAAGCCCAATTGCCCAGCCGTCTCGACCCCTTCTGCCACGACCTCCAGGTCGAGACTTTGCGCCAACGCCAGGATGCTGCGCACAATGGCGGCATCGTTCGGGTCGGTCAGCACATCGCGCACAAAACCCCGGTCGATCTTCACTTGGTCCAAAGGCAAACGCTTCAAGTAACTCAGGCTGGAGTAGCCTGTGCCAAAGTCGTCCAAAGCAAAGCCTACGCCTTCGCGCTTGAGCTGCACCATGCGCTGTATCGCCTCCTCGATATCGCCGAGCAGCAGGCTCTCGGTCAGTTCGAGCGTGAGCCTGAACGGGTTCGCGCCCGTCTCCTGGAGGATTTGCATCACCTGGGCAGCAAAATCGGCTTGGCGAAACTGCCGGGCGCTGACGTTGACGGCAATGCTCAGGTGCGCCGTGTGTGAATGTTTGGCCCACTGCACCAGTTGCTCGCAGGCGCTGCGCATCACCTGCTTGCCCAAGGGCAGGATCAGGCCGGTCTGCTCAGCCAGGGGAATGAACTCCAGCGGGCTGATGGCGCCGCGCACCGGGTGGCTCCAGCGGGCCAGCGCCTCTGCACCCATGACACGGCCCTTGTGATCGACCACCGGCTGGTAGTGCACAAAGAGCTCGCCGCCCGCCAGGCCCTGGCGCAGATCGGCCTCCAGGCTGGAGCGCTCGTGCAGCGCCTGCTGCATGCCTGGGTCAAAGAAGCGGTGGGTGTTGCGGCCTGCAGCCTTGGCTTCGTACATCGCCAGGTCGGCTCGCTTGAGGAGCTCTTCCACACTCAGCCGCTCCTGGCCGAACAGCGTCAGCCCAATACTGGGCGTGCTGTAGTGCTTCTGGCCCGCCAGTTCGAAGGACTGGTTCAGCGCCGAAAGCAATTTTCGCGCGATGGCCTCGGTCTGCCGCGCGGCCTCGTCCATATCACGGTGAAGACCGTCGAGCAGGATAACGAATTCATCGCCGCCAAAGCGCGCCACGGTGTCGCATTGGCGCACGCTGCCCAAGAGGCGCTGCGCAACCTGAATCAGCAGTTGATCGCCCATGTCATGGCCCAGCGTGTCGTTCAGATCCTTGAAGTTGTCCAGGTCGATGAACAACAAGGCCCCGTGCTGGTGGCTGCGCTGGCTGCCGAGGACCAGGCGATCGAGTCGATCGAGCAGCAAGCGGCGATTGGGCAGTTGGGTGAGCGGGTCGTAGAAAGCCAGGCGCTCGATCTCCTGGGCGGCATGCTTGCGGTCGGTAATGTCCTGCGTGTAGCCATGCATCAGGACCGAGCCGTCGGATTCCGCCTGCAAGGCCGCGCTGGTCATGTGCCAGCGCACCGAGCCATCTGGTGCCTGCACGCGGTACTCGCAATGCCACGGCTCAAGCGTGCGCACGGCACGCCTCACCACACGGCGCAGCATGGGAATATCGCCTTTGACGACGTTGCGCTCCAGCGCATGGTGGTCCTGGCGCACGAGTGTGTTGGACACGCCCATCATTTCATTGACCGCCTCGCTCACGTACGGCAAGCTGTGGCTGCCATCCCGGTGGACGCGGCATTGGTAAATGAACCCCGGGACACGGCTGGCAATGCTCTGAATGAAATCCAGTTGATCGCGCATGCGTTCTGCCGATCGGTGCTCGTCGGTCACGTCCTGCACCACGCCCATTTCCACCAGCACACCGTCCTGCTGCGCAGGCAGGCGCACGCGCGCGCGCATCCAGCGTACCTGCCCATCGGGCCGGCGCCAGCGGTATTCGATATCGCTGTCGCAGCCGGCTCCGTGCGCCGATTCGAACACCTGTCGATCTTCTGGCAGCACGCCACTGAGAGCACGCTCGGTGCTGATCCATTCCTGCCGATCCAGCCCCGCGATGTCGCACAGGCCGGGCGACCACAGCAGCACCGATTCGCCCTCATCGCGTATGCGCCGCCAATAGCCCGAGCGCCCCATGCTCTCCATGGTCCCAAACACCTCGGTTTGTTCACGCAGTTCGCGCTGGGTTTCGGCCAGCGTGCTTTGGGCGTGCAACAGACTGCCCGCCAAGGCCTCGGATTCAGCGATGTCCTGCACCGTCACCAGAACGTGGTTTTTCTGTGTGCACTCCGCATGAATTTTCCAGGCCAGACGCAACTGCCCCTGGTCACGCAACACATGCTGGCAATCGAGCGGTACCCCCGAGTGCGCCACAGCGTGCAACTGCTCAAGCAAGTGCGTGCCCACGAGCAACACAAACACCTTGGCAGCCGACACCGCAGGCGTGCGCACGGCCCGCAGGCCATGCAGGCGGTGTGCCGCAGCATTGGCAAACTGCAAGCGCAACTCAGCGCCTTCCATTTGAAAATGGAGGAGCGCCACTGGCACTGCATCGAGCATGGCGGGCACGCTCGCCAGCGCAGCCGGCCACGCCGTATGAGCAGCAGGCACCGCCGAGTCGGATAGGCGCACTGACGGGTTCACGGTCACACAAAACCCTCCCGCGTGATTAGTAGCAGGCCATGCAATGCCCCGATCAGCAATAGCCGGAGCCAAGCCTGCCGCGGCATGGTATTACAAAAAGTAACCATCATGAAAACCTTGTGTATCAGACAGCTTATGGCACGGACCTCACCGCACGCACAAGCGACTTCGTCATGGGCAATGGATCTTTCGATGGATTGCACCCACCAGCACCGAGAGCGTCCCCACCACCATGACCGGAGTCCCCAAGTGCACTGCGCCACCGGCCTTTCCGCTCACACGCCCATGGTGCAGCACGGCCTTTAAAGCTTGGTGTTGACTGTTGGCAGGCCGGCTTTCGATGCTCCAGTCAAAGCACTCTGCAATATTTCAATAATAGTTGTATAGTTGCTAAATGAAAGAAATCGACGTTGTCAAATCCCTTGCTGCTCTTGCCCAAGAAGTGCGCCTGCGAGTCTTTCGCGCGTTGGTCATGGCAGGCGACGCTGGGCTCACTCCCGGAATCCTCGCCGACCAACTGGATGTCGCGCCCAACACGCTGTCTTTCCACCTCAAAGAGCTCGCCCACTCAGGGCTCATCAGCCAAGAGCGCCAAGGGCGCAACCTGATCTATCGCGCGTCGTTCGCCACCATGAACGAGCTGCTGAGCTACCTCACCGAAAACTGCTGCCAAGGAGCCGCTTGCCTGAGCCCTGCGGCAACGGCTTGCAGCTGCTCTCAAGAAACACCAGATAACTGATTGATTTTCATGGTGTTTTCAAGCGGTGCTGTCGGAGGGCACGAGCTGCATGCCCATGGCTTTGGCCTTTTGGGCGAGGTTGTGCAAGACCCGCTGGCGGTAGCGCTCCTCGAAGTAATCCTGCCCCCGGTCGGTGTATTCCTGCCCGTGGGTGAGCATGGCGTAGATCAGTCGGGCCAGCTTGTGGGCAGCGGCCGTGACGGCCTTGGGTTTGTCCATGCGCGCGCACATTCGCCGGTAGTACGCCCCCAGCGCCGACTGGCTCGAACGCAGGGCCGCTGCCGCCAGCCGCAGCGCCTGGGCCGCGCGGTTGGCGCAGCGCTTGGTTTTGCCACTCATGACCTTGCCCCCGGTGATCTTGGTGCCCGGACACAAACCCAGCCAGGAGGCGAAGTGCTTGTCGCTGGGGAACTTGCACATGTCGGCGCCCACCTCGGAGACCACCACCAGCGCGGTGGTCACGTCGATGCCGTCGATGCGGGTGAGGTCCGCACCGCACATCTGAAAGAGCTGGGTGCGCAGATCGAACTTGGGGGCATTGCGGGCGCGCCCGCGCTTCTTGCCTTGGGCCGGTTCGTCTTCGCGCACATGCAGGGCCTGCAACTGCGCCTGAACCTGCGCGTCGCACTCAGCCAGTTGGGTGCCACAGAAGTCAAACGCGTCCAGGGCCTGCTTCAAGGCAAAGAGGTGCTCGGCGCGCCAACTGCCTTGCAGGCTCTTGGCGATCTCGTCCTCGCTGGCGCGGATGCGCGAATTCTTCAGGCGGGCCAAAGCCAGGCCATCGCGCTCACCGGCGACGATGGCGCCCAGGATCTTCTGGCCCGTCTCGCCGGCCACGTCGGAGATGACATTGGCCAGCTGGATGTTCATCTGGGTCAGGGCCTTTTGCATGTGCTGCACGAAGCGGCCCTGGCTGCGCAGCAGCATGGTGCGCTGGCGGCTGAGCGAGCGCAGCACGCAGACCTGATCAGCCGGGCGGAAGGCACCGCGCAGAAGACCAAAGCTCATGAGTTGTTGCAGCCACTGGCAGTCCAGCACATCGCTCTTGCGGCCCGAGACGTTCTTGACGTGACGGGCGTTGACCAGCAGCACAGTGAAACCGCGCGCTTCGAGCAGTTCGTACAAGGCAATCCAGTAGACCCCGGTGGACTCCATGGCCACGGTGTCCACGCCGCAGGCGTCGAGCCAGTCTGCCAGGCGGTGCAGATCGGCGGTGAAGCTGGCGAACTCGCGCACGGGTTCATCGTCGCGGTCTGGCGGCACGGCCACGAAGTGCGCGACGCTGCCGATGTCGATACCAGCGGCATTGGGGTGAGTCAGGGTGATGGCCGACTGGGTGGTGGGCCGCTTGCGTTGAGCCATGGCATCCTCCATCATGAGAAGTGGAACGTGGCACCGGCTCGGGTACGTCGTCTTGATCACTCTCTCAAACGGGATGCCTGTGCCGGACCCAAGCGGCTCGGCACGAGCTCACCAATGTCGATGACGCAGCCCACGACCACGCTAACCCGCGGGCAATGTGCACCATTGCTACTTCGGTCTTTGCCAGTGCTGCGTTCCACCATGCCATATTCGGCAGGCCAACGCCACGTGTTTCTTCGGCACGATTTGCGGCACGGGCGGGCCGATTACTTCGCTAACCCCACCAAGTCAAACCCCATGAAACGATTCCATGTGCATGTTGACACGCTCGCCAAATGGATGCTTGACGATCCTTCCAAAGGCGACGCGCCCGATGACCAGAAGTTTGAAGCCTTCCGCAAGACCGTTCACCTGATCAAGTGCCGGTTTGACCTTTTGATCAAGCTGCCGTCTGGCAAGCTGGACAAGGCTTTGCTTCAAACAACCGCCCGCGAACTCGCAAAGGAATGACATGAGCGTCCAATGTGCAGCAACAGCAAAACGGGCGACCGGCGCCCCCATGAGCGTGTTCGAGCGGTATCTGACCGTATGGGTGTTCCTATGCATCATCGCTGGCATCGCGCTGGGACAACTCCTGCCCAGCGTGTTTCAAGCGGTCGGCCGCATGGAGATCGCGAAGGTCAACCTGCCGGTGGGCCTGCTGATCTGGGTGATGATCATCCCGATGCTGGTCAAGGTGGACTTCTCCGCTCTGGGCGAAGTGCGCAAGCACGTCAAGGGCATTGGCGTAACGCTGTTTGTGAACTGGCTGGTCAAGCCGTTCTCGATGGCGTTTCTCGGCTGGCTATTCATTCGCCACTGGTTCGCTCCACTTTTGCCGCCTGACCAGCTCGACAGCTACATTGCCGGACTGATTTTGCTGGCTGCCGCGCCGTGCACAGCCATGGTTTTCGTGTGGAGCCGACTCACTGGCGGTGATCCCCTGTTCACGCTCTCGCAAGTCGCGCTCAACGACAGCATCATGGTGATCGCCTTCGCGCCGCTGGTGGCGTTTCTGTTGGGCCTGTCCGCCATCACGGTGCCATGGGACACCCTGTTGACCTCGGTCGCCCTCTACATCGTGATTCCGGTGATCCTGGCGCAGTTGCTGCGCAAATTTCTGCTGTCCAAGGGGCAATCGGCATTCGACGCCACGATGGCCAAAATCGGACCGTGGTCGATCACGGCCTTGCTCGCCACGCTCGTGCTGCTGTTCGCCTTCCAGGGCGAGGCGATCCTAAAGCAGCCTCTCGTGATTGGCCTTCTGGCGGTGCCGATCCTGATTCAGGTGTTTTTCAATTCCGCGCTGGCCTATTGGCTCAATCGCGTGGCAGGAGAAAAGCACAACATTGCCTGCCCATCCGCATTGATCGGTGCCTCCAATTTTTTCGAATTGGCGGTGGCCGCTGCGATCAGTCTTTTCGGCTTCAACTCCGGGGCGGCGCTGGCGACCGTGGTGGGCGTGTTGATCGAAGTGCCCGCCATGTTGCTGGTGGTGAGCATCGCCAACAACAGCAAGGGGTGGTATGAGCGTTCAGAGGTCCAATCGGCATGATCGAAATCGGCATCTATCACAACCCCAAGTGCGGCACACCAACGCTTTAAAGACGAAGTAGCGCTCTTTGCTACTTCATATCGCCGTGGTTGGCGTGACCTTCCATGGCATCCTTGCCGTGGTCGGCAAACTGTGCGTCAAACCATGTGTGCAGGGCCGCCACCAGGGAGGCATCCGCCGTCCTGTAAGTCAACTGGCCGCCGCCCTTGATGTCTTGGTAGTCGATCGAGATCTGGCCTGCCTTCGCCTCTCTGAGTTCGGCGAGACCGGGCATATCCTGGCCGTGAATGTGCGATGGCCCTGAAAAATCCCCTTTCAAAAACTGCTCGCGAATCTCTTGCAGATGGCCACGCGCCAAGTGGACTTGCGCCGCATCGGTGGCTCTCTTGGCCACCACCTGTTGCACACCGCCCTCGGCAGTCTTGCTGAAGACGTGCGTGGTCGCCGCAAGGCTGAATGGCATCACATCCTTGCCGCGCTCGGCGACAGCGGCCTGGCGCTGAGTTTGTTCCATCATCGTAATATGGGCGGCATCGTCCATGTTTGAATGGTCCATGGCCGTGGAACCCCTCATTTGGGCTTGTGCTCCCGATGCGAGAGTGGCCAGGGCACATGAGGTGATGAGGGTTTTGAACATGGTGTTTCTCTGATAGTGACGCTGCCCCATCCTATGGTTCCATAGCCCTATAGGGTTATGATCCAAATCATATGCAATCCGCCATCGAAAAGCTGGACTGGCCTTCCCTCATTGAGGCCCAACCCGCCGCAGGCTTGATCCCGATCGGCCTGCGCCAACAAGCCAAACGCCTTGATGCACAGGCACACGAGCCACTCTTTCACATTGGTGATCCCGTCCGTTGCGTCTATTTGGTGGTCTCAGGGGAGGCACGTTTGATTCGATTGGCCCGCAACGGCAGCGAGGTGATATTGCAGCGCTCGCGGGGCGGCTTCCTTGCCGAGGCGAGTCTTGAAGCCCGCTCTTACCACTGCGATGCAATCACGACCAAGCCCACGACCATCCTGATGCTTCCCGTCGCCGCGTTTCGCGCCGCCTTGGAAGAGGACCCCATATTTCGCAGCGCTTGGCAATCGCAGTTGACCAAAGAGATCCGAAAACTTCGGGCGCAATGCGAGCGCCTGAGCCTCAACAGCGCGGCCGACCGCATCAGCCATTACATTGAATCCGAAGGCGCTGATGGTATTTTGACTCTCAACCAATCCCGCAAGTCGTGGGCAGCCGAGCTTGGGCTGTCTCACGAAGCGCTTTACAGAACGCTGAGACGAATGCAAAGCGAGGGGGTGCTTGATGTTGACGGAGTCCGACTTGCAACAAAGTAATGGGCAGGTGCCCATTCACGCCAACCCCACGCGAATGGTGGCGATGGTAGGCCTATGCCGCACGAATGGCTCCATTAAAATATCGTAACTTATTGATTTAAAACGGACTTTCAAATTGACATCGCAAGAAAAGGAGCCCATCCCTCACACGCCCATGATGCAGCAGTACCTCGCCCTCAAGGCCGGATATCCCGACACGCTGCTGCTCTACCGCATGGGCGATTTCTACGAGGTCTTTTTTGCCGATGCCGAAAAGGCCGCCCGCCTGCTCGACATCACGCTCACCCAGCGCGGCCAGTCGGCCGGCCAGCCCGTGGTGATGGCGGGCGTGCCCTTTCACGCGCTTGAGAACTACCTGGCACGCCTCATCCGCATGGGCGAATCGGTGGCCATTGCCGAGCAGGTGGGCGACGTGGCCACCGCCAAGGGCCCGGTGGAGCGCAAGGTGGTGCGCGTGGTGACGCCCGGCACGCTGACCGACACCGAGCTGCTGTCCGACAAAGTCGAATCCACCCTGCTTGCCGTGCACGCCGGCAAGCGCGCACGCTGCGGCCTGGCGTGGCTGAGCGTGACGCAGGGCTGCGTGCTGCTGGCCGAGTGCGCACTGGACGAACTGCCCGCCTGGCTGGCCCGCATTGCGCCCAGCGAGCTGATCTACAGCGCCGGCGCCACCGAGCGCTTTGAGCACCACCTCAAAACCCTGCACCAGCAAGGCGTTTTTGGCTGCCCGCTGGCGCCGCGCCCGGACTGGCAGTTCGACGCCGCGCTGGGCGAGCGCACCCTGCTCGCGCACCTGCAAGTGGCGACGCTGCAGGCCTTTGGCGCGCACGAGCTGCACGAGGCCCACGCCGCTGCCGCCGCGCTGCTGCACTACGCCGAGCACACGCAGGGCCGACCACTGACGCACATCCACAGCCTGCGCGTGCAGCGGGGCAGCGAGCTGATCGACCTGCCCGCCAGCACCCGGCGCAACCTCGAACTCGTCAAGACGCTGCGCGGCGACGACGCGCCCACGCTGTTTTCCTTGCTCGACACCTGCATGACCGGCATGGGCAGCCGCCTGCTGCGCCGCTGGCTGCTGGAGCCCGAGCGCGACCGCGCCCCGGCCCGCGCACGCCTCTCGGCCACCACTGCGCTGCGCAACGACGGCAGCTGGACGCGCCTGCGCGCCGCGCTCAAGGGCGTGTGCGATGTGGAGCGCATCACCGCCCGCGTGGCCCTCGGCCAGGTGCGCCCGCGCGAATTGCTGGCGCTGGGTCAGACACTACAAAAAACAGAGCTGCTAGCGCAATCAGGGTATGCGCCAGAGCCCTATTTGACCCATATTTTTTCTGTGCTGACACCGCCCAGTGACTGCACCGCCCTGCTGGCGCGCGCCATCGCCCCCGAGCCCGCCGCGCTGGTGCGGGACGGCGGTGTCATCGCCAGCGGCTACGACGCCGAGCTCGATGACCTGCGCGCCATCCAGACCAACTGCGACGCCTTCCTGCTTGACCTGGAAACGCGCGAGCGCGAACGCAGCGGCATCGCCAACCTGCGCGTGCAGTTCAACAAGGTGCACGGCTTCTATATCGAAGTCACCAGCAGCCAGCTCGGCAAAGTTCCCGAGGACTACCGCCGCCGCCAGACTTTAAAGAACGCCGAGCGCTTCATCACCCCCGAACTCAAGGCGTTTGAAGACAAGGCACTGTCGGCCTCCGAGCGGGCGCTTGCGCGTGAGAAATGGCTCTACGACCAGGTGCTGGTGCAGCTCCAGCCCCACGTGCCGGCGCTCACCCGCCTGGCCGAGGCGCTGGCCACGCTCGACGTGCTGTGCTGCCTGGCCGAGCGCTCGCTCACGCTGAACTGGTGCGCGCCGCAGTTTGTGGGCGAGCCCTGCATCGAGATCGAAGCCGGCCGCCACCCGGTGGTGGAAGCGCGCCTGGCGGAAACGTCGAGCGGCGCCTTCATCGCCAACAGCACGCGGCTCAACGCCAACACGCGCATGCAGGTCATCACCGGCCCGAACATGGGCGGCAAATCGACCTACATGCGCCAGGTGGCGCTGATCGTGCTGCTCGCCAGCATCGGCAGCCACGTGCCGGCCGCCAGTTGCCGCCTGGGCCCCATCGACGCCATCCACACCCGCATTGGCGCGGCGGATGATTTGGCCAACGCGCAATCGACCTTCATGCTGGAGATGCTCGAAGCCGCGCAAATCCTGCACGCCGCCACGCCGCACAGTCTGGTGCTGATGGACGAAATCGGCCGCGGCACCAGTACCTTTGACGGCCTGGCGCTGGCCGGCAGCATCGCCACCCAACTGCACGACAAGACCCGCGCCTTCACGCTGTTTGCCACGCACTACTTCGAGCTGACCGAACTGCCCGCCAAAGCGCGCCACGCGGTCAACATGCATGTCAGCGCGGCCGAATCGGGCAGCGACATCGTCTTCCTGCACGAAATCGCCCCCGGCCCGGCCAGCCGCAGCTACGGCATTCAGGTGGCAAAACTGGCCGGCATGCCCGCCGCCGTGCTCAACCACGCGCGCCACGCGCTCGAAGCCCTGGAGGCGCGGGCCGGCGAAGGCAAGCTGCAAGTGGACCTGTTCGCCCCACCACCCGCGCCCGAAATGCTCGCGCCCAGCCGCGTGGAAGCCGCCCTGGCCGCCATCGACCCCGACAAGCTCAGCCCGCGTGAGGCGCTCGACGCGCTGTACCAGCTCAAGGCGGCCATGCCTAGTGTCCTGAGTTAGAAGTTCGTTTCATAAAGATGCCGAGAATCGCCGCCATGCGGCGTTGCAAATCCTCGCGATAGCGACGGCTATCGCTGCGGTTTGCGCCTTGCCTGACGACGATTTCGACCTCTTCATTTCGTCAACAAACTTCTAACTCAGGACACTAGAGGTTGACCGACGAAATTTCATGCCGCATGATGGCATGAACACATGCAAGGAGCCTACCATGCTCAAAGAAGTCGGCGCCAGCGGCCAAATATCGCTGGGTAAAAAATATGCGGGGCAGCTGTTTAAGGTGCAACAAGCGCCCGACGGCACCATCACCCTCATACCGGTGAAAGTAGTGCCCGCCCCCCACACGGTGGAAGAAAAAACCGCCAGCTACCAAACCGCGCCACCAGTCAAAGGCGACGGCTGGCTCACCCCCGAGCGCCTGGCCCGCCGCGCCGTCGCCGCCGCGCGCAGCCCGGCTGAAGTGGATGCAGCACGCACCCAATGGGAAGAAGAAAACAAGGAAGCCATTGATGCCATGAACCAGCGCATGGCCAACATTGGCTCCATGGCGCGCCGCATTCACGAGTGGCGCAAGGCCAAAGCGCAGCAGGCAGTGGCGACCGATGGCGCAGTTTGACGTTTACCCGCACCCGTTGGAGGAATTGCGCGCCACCCACCCCTACGTGGTGCAAGTGCAAAGCCATTTCCTCAAGCGCCCTATCGCCGTCATGGCCGTTCCACTCGCCCCCCTGGACACCCCACAACACGCCAGCGTGCTGAACCCGATGCTGGAGGTGGCAGGGCAAGCTTTCGTGCTGGAGACTTTGGCCATCGGTTCCTTTGAACCTGGCGAACTCCGCAGCCCATTGGCCAATCTCGGCCACGATGCCCAGGCCATCTGGGACGCACTCGACTACGCCCTGCACGGCTACTGAATTCCACGCCCCGCCATGACCCCCCAAGACTTCATCGCCAAATGGGGCACGCCCGGCGGCGTTCCCGGCCCTGCCTACGCACTCAACGAAGAGCAAGGCGCGCAAAGCCACTTTCTCGACCTGTGCGAGCTGCTGGGCGTGCCCAAGCCCGGCAGCGCCGAGGGCTACCGCTTCGAGGAAAAAAGCGCGGTCATCGGCGGCAAGACCGGCTACGCCGACGTGTTCATGCGCGGCGTGTTCGCCTGGGAGAACAAGGCGCCGGGCAAGAACCTGGACGCGGCCCTCAAGCAGTTGCTCACCTACAGCCTCGCCTTGGCGAACCCGCCGATTCTGGTGGTGTCCGACCGGCTCACCATCCGCATCCACACCCAGTTTACCGGCCACCCGAGCGAGACGCACGAAGTGCGCATTGCCGAGATGGACCAGCCCGAAAACCTGGCCCTGCTCCGCCGCATCTGGCTGGCGCCCCAAAGCTTCCAGCCGCGCCAGACCAGCCGCGACATCACCGAAGCCGCCGCGCGCAGCTTTGCCGCCCTGGCCGAAGGCCTGCGCCAGCGCGGGCGCGCGGCCGCCGATACCGCGCCAAGCGATGCGGCGCCCGACGCCCATGCAGCCAGCCAGCAGCACCGCGCCAACGAAGTCGCCCACTTCCTCACGCAGTGCCTGTTCTGCTTTTTTGCCGAAGACGTGGGCCTGCTGCCCGGCCACCTGTTCGAGCGCCTGCTGAACAACAAGGGCGCCACGCCCGAGCGGCTCACCCAGGGCCTCTCGCAGCTCTTTGCCGCCATGCAAAGCGGCGGGCTGTATGGCGTGGACGATATTCCCTGGTTCAACGGCGGCCTGTTCCAGACCATTGCCGTGCCCCAGCTCAGCGCGCCCGACCTGGCCGAACTGCGCCGCGCCGCCGAACTCGACTGGAGCGCCATCGACGTCTCCATCTTCGGCACCCTGTTCGAGCGCGGTCTTGACCCGGCCAAGCGCAGCCAGCTCGGCGCGCACTACACCGACCCGGCCACCATCGAGCGCCTGATCGACCCGGTGATTCGCCGCCCCTTGCTACAAGAATGGGAGCTGGTAGCGCAAGCCATACAAGCGCTAGCGGCCAAAATCACCAAAAAAGGCGACAAGCACTACCGCGCCGCGCACCAGCTTTTCATCACCTGGCTCGACCGCCTCAAACACTACCGCGCGCTCGACCCGGCCTGTGGCAGCGGCAACTTCCTGTTCCTGGCCTTGAAGTGCCTTAAAGACATCGAGCACCGCAGCCACCTGCGCGCCGCCGAGCTGGGCCTGGACCGCGAGGCCGACCTCGTCACCGGCCCGCACAACGTGCTCGGCATCGAGCTGAACGAATACGCCGCCGAACTCGCCCGCGTGACGGTGTGGATCGGCGAGCTGCAATGGCGCCTGGCACACGGCTACGAATTCAAGACCAACCCGGTGCTCGACACCCTGGAGCACATCGAATGCCGCGACGCCCTGCTCGCGTGACCCGCTGATCCCCCGGGGTCTGACCCCAATTTCCCCGCAGCGCAGGCTTTGAGCGCCACCCACACAGCGCAGGCTTTGGGGTCGAATCACGATTTCGCGCAGCGAAACTCGTGCTCAGACCCCAAACCCGGACCACAGGGCACAACTCCCAAACCCCACGAAGCCCCCTGGCCCCGCGCCGACGTGGTCATCGGCAACCCGCCGTTTCTGGGCGACAAGAAGATGCGCGCCGAGCTGGGCGACGCCTATACCGCCGCCCTGCGCGCCACCTACGCTGGCCGCGTGCCCGGTGGCGCCGACCTGGTGTGCTACTGGTTCGACAAGGCCCGCGCGCAGATCGCCGCCGGGGAGTTGCAGCGCGCCGGGCTGGTGGCGACCAACTCGATTCGTCAGTCGAAGAATAGGGAAGTGCTTATACGGTTGGTGCAGGAAGTGCCCATTTTTGAAGCATGGAGCGATGAGCCTTGGGTGAACGAGGGCGCCAATCTGAACGTTTCCCTGGTTTGCTTCGGAAGGTCGGCACAACAACCTCGTTTGGACGGGCAGGAAGTAGGGGGCATATTCGCGAACCTTCGCCCGCAATCCGATGGAGATGGCAGTCTGGATCTCACAAAGGCGGCACCACTTTCAGAGAATGATGATGCGTCATTCTTTGGCCTATGTTTGGCAGGACCCTTCACCATTCCAGCGACTGACGCCCGAAAATGGTTACGTATGCCCAACCCAAATGGACAACCAAATTCGAACGTTTTGATTCCGATCCGGAACGGGAAAGACATCACCGAGCGATCAGTAGACCGTTGGGCCATTGATTTCGGCAATAGGATGACAGAGGAAGAGGCCGATCTTTACGAATTGCCTTTTGCTCATGTACAAGCCACCGTCTTGCCTATCCGCCAGTTGAACAATAGGGCAAGTCGAAGCAAGTGGTGGTTTAGACATGGCGAAAGCAGACCGGGGCTACGCAAGGCCATCGCATCGTTGCCACGGGTCATTGCCACCGTGGAAAGAGCTAAACACCGATTTTTTGTCTGGCTGCATTCAGGCGCCTGGGCTGAACATCGTCTAGTAGTGATTGCAAGAGCAGATGACACGACGTTCGGGATTTTGTCGTCCCGCATGCATGTCGTCTGGTCTCTGGCGATGGGAAGTACGCTGGAAACTCGCCCAGGCTACAACACAAACGTCTGCTTTCGTCCATTCCCCTTCCCCGCCGGCCTCACGCCAGCCGACACCGCGCACCAGCGCACTGAGGCGGTGGCGGGCGGCGCGCTGATTCCAGCCGATTTGCCCGGCGCCGCGCCTGTAAACACCAGCAGTGAAAATTTAGAGCCAGATCGGCCTCTAGCGCATATGGGACAAGCGCAACAAGCTATCGAAACAATAGTATTGCGGCAGCACGCCACCGCCATCGCCCAGGCCGCGCAGCGCCTGAACGCCCTGCGCGAAGCCTGGCTGAACCCGCCCGAATGGACAGAGCGCGTGCCCGAAGTGGTGCCGCTGGGCCTGGCCGCATCGCCCTACCCCGACCGCACCGTGGCCAAGGCGGGGTTCGAGAAAGAGCGGGCCAAGCGCACGCTCACCCAGCTCTACAACCAGCGCCCCGCCTGGCTCGACGCCGCCGTGGCAGCGGCCTATGGCTGGCGCGACTACACGGGCGGCATGCCTGACGACGAAATCCTGCGCCGCCTGCTGGCGCTGAACCTGGCGCGCAGCGCCGCTGCGTGCGCCTGATTGAGAAACGGAATGCCATGCCGCCACACCCGGACACACCCAACAACAGCGGCGACGGCGAAGACCGGCCCGTGGACGTGCACGCCCCCGAAGTGCCCGCCAGCGTGCGCCAGGCGGTGCTCGCCATCGCGCAGCCCGGCGACCAGCTCTGGCGCTGCCCGCGCCGCTCGGCGCCGCGCGGCGCGCTGGGCATTCTGGGGCTGGGGCCGCGCAGCGTGGTGATCGAATGGTGGCTGCTCGATGCCCAGGGCGCGCTGATCGAAGCGTTCTGGGAACAGTGACCGGCGTGGCACCCACGGCGCCTGCGAAACGCCACTGTCGGTCTTCGCCGACAGCCTTGCCCCGGCGCAAGGTCTAGCATCGTGGCTGCGCCCGGACCGCGAAACGCTCGGGTGCTGCCCGTGTGCCTGCCCACCTTCCCGTGCCGACGACAGCCGCGAACGCGCAGAAAACCACCAGTCGACGCGGAAGAACAGGACGATGGCATGCAACTGGGAATGATTGGTTTGGGACGCATGGGGGCCAGCATGAGCACCCGTTTGCTGCGCGGCGGGCACGCCTTGGTGGTGCACGACCAGAGTGCCGACGCCGTCCAGCGGCTGGTAGCCCTGGGCGCCACGGGCAGCACCACGCTGCAAGATTTCGTCGCTGCCCTCACCCTGCCCCGCGCCATCTGGCTGATGGTGCCGGCCGCCGTGGTCGATGGCGTACTGGACGGTCTGGTGCCGCTGCTCAGCCCCGGCGATACCGTCATCGACGGCGGCAATTCGTACTACCACGACGACCTGCGCCGCGCCGCCGCGCTGGAGGCCAAGGGCATCCACTACCTCGACGTGGGCACCAGCGGCGGCGTGGCGGGCCTCACGCGCGGCTACTGCCAGATGGTGGGCGGCAAGGACGAGGCCGTCGCCCCATTGGCGCCGATTTTCGAGACGCTCGCGCCGGGCGCCGGTGCGCTGGCCCCTACCCCCGGCCGCAAGGCGGGCAGCGGCACCGCAGAGCGCGGCTGGCTGCACTGCGGCCCGCACGGCGCGGGGCACTTTGTGAAGATGGTGCACAACGGCATTGAATACGGAATCATGGCCGCCTACGCCGAGGGGCTGAACATCCTGCACCACGCCAATGTGGGCAAGCTCCAGCACGAAGTCGATGCCGAAACCACGCCGCTGCGCCACCCCGAGCGCTACCAGTATGAGTTGGACCTTCCCGAGATCACCGAGCTGTGGCGACGCGGCAGCGTGATCGGCTCGTGGCTGCTCGATTTGACCGCCGAGGCGCTGGCCGCCGACCCCCAGCTCGACAACTTTGCCGGCCGCGTGTCCGATTCCGGCGAAGGCCGCTGGACGGTGCAGGCTGCGATTGACGCCGCCGTGCCGGCCCCCGTGCTGAGCGCTGCGCTCTATGCGCGCTTTGGCTCACGCGGCGAGGCCGACTTTGCCAACCGCGTGCAATCGGCCATGCGGCACGAGTTTGGCGGGCATGCGGAAAAATCCGGCCCCGCACCCACGAGCGGGGGTTGACATGGTGCACAACGGCACGCAGCCACCTGCCCGCTCCGACGCCCTGGTGGTGTTTGGCGCCACGGGCGACCTGGCGCACAAGAAAGTTCTGCCGGCGCTCTATGCACTGCACCTGCGGGGCGACCTGAACGTGCCCGTCATCGGCGTGGCCTCGTCGCCCTGGAGCCAGGAGGAATTTCGCACGCGCGCACGCGCCAGCGTGCAGGCCTCTGGTGCAGCGGCAGCGGGTGGCAAGCTCGACAGCTTCCTCGCGCAGTTGCAGTACGTCAGCGGCAACTACCAGGACAGCGCCACCTTCGGCGCGCTGAAAGCAGCCCTGGGCACCGCCCGGCGGCCGGCGCACTACCTCGCCATTCCGCCCGCGCTGTTCCCGGTGGTGATCCGCAGCCTCGGCGCTGCGGGCCTGGCACAGGACGCCCGCGTCATCATTGAGAAACCCTTTGGCCGCGATCTGGCTTCGGCGCGCGCGCTCAACCAGGTGGCGCGGGAAGTGTTTGCCGACAACGCCATCTTTCGCATCGACCACTTCCTGGGCAAGGAAGCGATCATGAATTTGCTCTACTTCCGCTTTGCCAACGCGTTCCTGGAGCCGCTGTGGAACCGCCAGCACGTCAAAAGCGTGCAGATCACCCTGGCCGAAGATTTTGGCGTGCAGGGCCGGGGCGGTTTTTATGAAAGCGCCGGGTGCCTGCGCGACGTGGTGCAAAACCATTTGCTGCAAATCGTCGCCCTGCTGGCCATGGAGCCGCCGGGCGGCCAGCACTTCAGCGCGGTGGAGGCCGAGAAGTTCCAGGTTTTGAACGCCATGCGGCCCTTGCGGCCCGAAGACCTGGTGCGCGGCCAGTACCAGGGCTACCGTGATGAGGCGCAGGTGGCGGGCGACTCCGATGTGGAGACGTTCTGCGCGCTGCGCCTGTCCATCGACTCCTGGCGCTGGGCCGGCGTGCCCTGGTTCCTGCGCTCGGGCAAATGCCTCCCCACCACCGCCTGCGAAGTGCTGGTGCAGCTCGAACCCCCACCGGTGCGGCTGTTTGACGATGCCGGCGCGGGCGGAGACGAGGTGAACCACCTGCGCTTTCGCCTCTCGCCCCATTCGGTAATTGCCCTGGCAGCACGCGTCAAACGCGTCGGCAAAGCGTTTACCGGCGAACAAAAGGAACTGGTACTGACCGAAGAAGACGCCGGCGAGCAAAGCCCCTATGAGCGCCTGTTGGGCGACGCCATGGCGGGCGACCCCGCCTTGTTCGCCAGCGAAGGCGCCATTGAAGCCGCCTGGCGCGTGGTGGACCCGGTGCTCACCGAGCACATGCCCGCCACACCCTACCCACAAGGCAGTTGGGGCCCCGCCGCAGCCGATGCGCTGATGACAGCGCACGGCGGCTGGCACAACCCCAGTGTGCTGTCCCCTCCCGCAAAGGACACCCCATGAAAGCCACGCAACAACTCCACGCGCTCGGCCAGAGCCTGTGGCTCGACAACATCACCCGCCCGCTGCTCGACAGCGGCGCGCTGGCCCGGTACATCACGCAATATTCGATTACCGGGCTGACCTCGAACCCGACCATCTTCGAGCACGCCATCGGCACCTCGGACGCGTACGACGAGGCCATCGCGCACGGCACGTCCAAGGGCCAGGCGGGCGAAGCGCTGTTCTTCGACCTGGCCATTGCCGACCTGCGCCGCGCCGCAGACCTGTTCCGCCCGGTGTTCGAGGCCACGGGTGGTGTGGACGGCTGGGTGTCGCTGGAGGTCTCGCCGCTGCTGGCGCACAACGCCAAGGGCACGGTTGCGGCGGCGGTGCACCTGCACCAGCTGGCCGACCGGCCGAACCTGTACATCAAGATTCCCGGCACGCCCGAGGGCGTGGTGGCCATAGAAGAATCCATCTTTGCTGGCGTGCCGGTCAACGTCACGCTGCTGTTTTCGGCGGCGCAGTACCAGGCGGCGGCCGAAGCGTATCTGCGCGGCATCGAGCGGCGCGTGGCCGCGGGGCTGGACGCCAAGGTGAATTCGGTCGCCTCGCTCTTTGTCAGCCGCTGGGACGTGGCCGCCAACAAGCGGCTGCCGGGCGCGCTGCACAACCGCCTGGGTATCGCGGTCGCCGCGCAGACCTACCGCGCCTACCGCGAGCTGCTGGCCTTGCCGCGCTGGCACCGCCTCGCCGCCGCTGGCGCGCATGTGCAGCGCCTGCTGTGGGCAAGCACCGGTACGAAAGACCCTGCGGCGCCCGACACGCTGTACGTCGAGGCACTGGCCGCGCCCGACACCATCAATACCCTGCCAGAAAAAACGCTGTTTGCGTTTTCTGACCACGGCAAGGTGCGGCCAAGCCTGCAGGGCGATGGCAATGGCGGCGACGCCACCATCGCCCAATGCCGCGAGGCGGGCATCGACATCGACGCGCTGGCTGAGCAATTGCAGCGCGAAGGCGCGGAGTCGTTTTCGCAGTCCTGGGCCAAGCTGCTGGACAACCTTGCCAACAAAGCCACGCCTTCCTCTGCGAAGACCGACCCATGACCGATTTCAACGCACCGCGCACACCGCCAAAACTGACAAGCTTGTCGGCGTGGCAGGCCCTCACCGCCCACCACGAGCAGCACCGCGGGCAGCACCTGCACGAGCTGTTTGCCAGCGACCCCGGCCGGGGTGAGCGCCTGAGCGCAGAGGCTGCCGGCTGGTACCTTGATTACTCGAAGCAGCGCATCACGGACGACACCCTGCGCCTGCTGCTCCAGCTAGCCGAGCAATGCGGCGTGAGCGAGCGCATTGCCGCCATGTTTCGCGGCGACGCCATCAACACCACCGAGCACCGCGCAGCCCTGCACACGGCCTTGCGCGCGCCCACGGGCACGCAGATTTTGGTGGACGGCGTCGATGTCGTGCCCGAGGTGCACGCCATGCTGCGCCGCATGGCAGCGTTTGCCGACGCCGTGCGCAGCGGCGCGTGGCGCGGCCACAGCGGCAAGCGCATTCGCACCGTCATCAACATCGGCATTGGCGGCTCCGATCTGGGGCCGGTGATGGCGTACGAGGCGCTGCGCCACTACAGCCAGCGCGATCTGCAATGCCGCTTTGTCTCCAATGTGGACGCGACAGCACTGGTCGAGGCCACGCGCGACCTGGACGCGGGCGAGACGCTGTTCATCGTCTGCTCCAAGACCTTCACCACGCTGGAAACGCTGACCAACGCGCACGCCGCGCGTGCCTGGTGCGTGGCGCAACTGGGCAGCGACGCGGCGGTGACCAGGCACTTCGTGGCCGTGTCCACCAACGCCCAGGGGGTCGCCAAGTTCGGCATTGCGCCGGAACACATGTTCGGGTTCTGGGACTGGGTGGGCGGGCGCTACTCCATGGATTCGGCCATTGGCCTCTCGCTTATGGTGGTCATTGGGCCGGTGCAGTTTGGCGACATGCTGGCCGGCTTTCGCGCCATGGACGAGCATTTCAAAAATACCCCGCTGGCGCAGAACCTGCCGGTGCTGATGGGCCTGTTGGCGGTGTGGAACACCAATTTCTTGGGGGCGCAGACACAAGCCGTGCTGCCTTATGCGCAGTACCTGAGCCGTTTCCCGGCTTACCTGCAGCAGCTCACGATGGAAAGCAACGGCAAGCACATGACGCTGGCCGGTGCGAGGGTGAACTACGCCACCTCCGCCATTGTGTGGGGCGAGCCGGGCACCAACGGCCAGCACTCGTTCTACCAACTGCTGCACCAAGGCACGCCCATCGTGCCCTGCGACTTCATCGGTTTTTGCCAGACGCTCAACCCGCTGGAGCCAGACGCCAGTGGCAGCGACAGCCAGCACAACCTGCTGATGGCGAACTTCTTTGCGCAGACCGAGGCGCTGGCCTTCGGCAAGACTTTGCAGCAGGTACTCGGCGAAGGCGCAGACCCCAGCGTTGCGCCGCACCGCACGTTCGAAGGCAACCGCCCCAGCAGCAGCTTGCTGGCCGAGCGCTTGAGCCCGCACTCGCTCGGCGCGTTGGTGGCGCTGTACGAGCACTGCGTGTTCACGCAGGGCGTGGTCTGGAACATCGACCCGTTCGACCAGTGGGGCGTGGAACTGGGCAAGGTGCTGGCGGGCACCACGGCAAAAGAGCTCGCCGCCGTTGATGCGCCGCAACTGGCGCACGACAGCTCTACCAACGCGCTGATGCGCCGTTACCGCCAACTGCGCAAGGAGATGGGATGAGTGAACGCGACACCATGGACACCACAACCGCCACGGCCCCCGCCACGGAGCTGGACCAGTTGTGCATCAACACGCTGCGCACCCTGGCCATCGACATGGTGCAACAGGCCGAATCCGGCCACCCCGGCACGCCCATGGGCGCGGCGCCCACGGCCTACTGCCTGTGGCAGCGCTTCCTCAACTACGATCCGCACGCGCCGGCCTGGCCCAACCGCGACCGCTTCGTGCTCTCGTGCGGCCACGCCTGCGCCCTGCTCTACGGCCTGCTGTTCCTGGGCGACGTCAAGCCCGGCAGCGGCGGCGATGCACGCGGTTCGCTGGGCCAAGCGGTCACGCTCGACGAGATCAAGAGCTTTCGCCAATTGGGCAGCCGCTGCACCGGCCACCCCGAGCACGGTTGGGCCACCGGGGTGGAAACCACCACCGGCCCGCTGGGCCAGGGCGTAGCCACGTCGGTCGGCATGGCGATTGCAGAGGCCTGGCTGGCCGCGACCTACAACCGCCCCGGTTTCACGCTGTTCGACCACAAGGTGTATGCCCTGGCAAGCGACGGCGACATGATGGAAGGCGTCAGCGCCGAGGCGGCTTCGCTGGCCGGCCATCTGCAGCTCGCCAACCTGTGCTGGATCTACGACAGCAACCACATCAGCATCGAAGGCGCGACGGGCATCACGTTCACCGAAGACGTGGGCGCGCGCTTCGAGGCCTATGGCTGGCGCGTGCTGCACGTAGCAGATGCCAACGCCATTGAGCAGCTGTCTGCCCATCTCCAGACCTTTGCCTTGCAGCCGAGCCTGCCGACGCTGATCGTCGTGCAAAGCCACATCGGCTATGGCGCGCCGCACAAGCAGGACGAGAAAGAGGCCCACGGCGAGCCGCTGGGCGAAGACGAAGTGCGGCTGACCAAGGAGTTTTATGGTTGGGATCCGGACGCAAAATTTCTGGTGCCCAGCGTTGTGCCCCAGCACTTCAAGGCGCACTTCGGCCAGCGTGGAGCAAAGGCGCATGCCACCTGGGAATCGCTTTACCAAAAATACCAGGTGCAATACCCAGACTTGGCGCAGCAAATTGCCCACATGCAGGCGGGCACGCTGCCCGAAGGCTGGGACGCGCCATTGCCCAGCTTTGAAGCCAGTGCCAAGGGGGTCTCCACCCGCGACGCGGCAGGCAAGGTGCAGAACGCCATCGCCAGGCAGGTACCCTGGGTGCTGGGCGGCGCGGCCGACCTGGCGCCGTCCACCAAAACCGTGCTGACCTTCGATTTTGCGGGTGTCTTCGAGCCTGGTCCGCTGGCAGACGACGGCGAACGCGCGAAAGCCGACGCTCGCAGTTTTGCCGGACGCAACTTCCATTTCGGCATCCGCGAGCACGCCATGTGCGCCGCCGTGAGCGGCATGGCGCTCGCCGGGCTGCGGCCGTTTGGGGCGGGTTTTCTGATTTTCACCGACTACGCACGCGGTGCGATGCGTCTGGCCGCCATGATGGGCCTGCCCGTCACCTACGTCTGGACGCACGACTCCATTGCGCTGGGCGAAGACGGCCCCACCCACCAGCCCATCGAGCAGCTCGCCTCGCTGCGCGCGATGCCCGGCATGCGCGTGCTGCGCCCGGCCGACGCCAACGAGACGGTGGAGGCCTGGCGGATTGCCATGCAGAGCACCGATGGCCCCACTAGCCTGGTGCTCACGCGCCAAGCCTTGCCCACACTGGACCGCACGCAGTACGCCAGCGCAGCAGGCGTGGCCCATGGCGCCTACGTGCTGGCCGATTGCGAGGGGGGATCGCCCGAGGTGCTGCTGCTGGCCACCGGCAGCGAAGTGGCGCTGTGCATCGCTGCGTACGAGCAACTTAAAAAAGATGGCGTTCGCGCCAGGGTGGTCAGCATGCCGTCGTGGGAGTTGTTCGATCGCCAGGACGCGGCCTACCAGGAGCGCGTGCTGCCCGACGCGGTGCAGGCGCGCGTCTCGGTAGAAGCTGCCTCCGGCTTGGGCTGGGAGCGTTATGTGGGCCGCCATGGCGCCATTTTGGCCATGCACTCGTTTGGCACGTCGGCACCCGGCAAGGACGTACTGGCCCATTTTGGTTTCGACGCCGCCCACGTGGTGCGCGCTGCGCAAGAGCAACTGCGCCGCCACCAAGCGAAGGCCTGAGCCATGAACCCGCACCAAAGCCCTTTTGCCGGCCAGAGCGCACCGACGTCCGTGCTGATCGACGTGGACCAGCTGCTGGCGGCCTATTTTTCCGAGCGCCCCGACCCCAGCGTGGCCGCACAGCGCGTGGCGTTTGGCACTTCGGGCCACCGTGGCTCGGCGTTCGACGTGTCGTTCAACGAATGGCATGTTCTGGCCATCACCCAGGCCATTTGCGACCACCGCCGCGCGCAGGGCATTGCCGGGCCGCTGTTCCTGGGTATCGACACCCACGCGCTCTCCAAGCCCGCCTGCGACAGCGCGCTCGAAGTGCTTGCCGCCAATAGCGTGGACGTGATGCTGGCGCCGGGTGGAGAGTTCACCCCGACCCCGGCCGTTTCGCACGCCATCCTTGTGCACAACCGCAATACTCACTCCAACACCAGCGCAGGGCAAGCTGATGGCATCGTCGTTACACCCTCGCACAACCCGCCAAGGGACGGGGGCTTCAAGTACAACCCACCGCATGGCGGCCCGGCCGGTTCGGACATCACCCAGGCTATCGGCGCGGCTGCGAACCGCTATCTGGAGCAAGGCCTGCAAGGCGTACGTCGCATGCCGCTTGCACAGGCGCTGCGGGCCAGTACCACGCGCCGCCACGATTTTCTGCGCCACTACGTGGACGACCTCGACCACGCCATCGACATGGAGGCCATTCGCGGCTCGGGGCTGCGTTTGGGGGTGGACCCGCTGGGCGGTGCCGGCGTGCACTACTGGCCGGCGATTGCCGAGCGCTGGCGGCTCGATCTCACCGTGCTGAGCGAGGTGGTGGACCCACAGTTCGCTTTCATGGCGCTGGACTGGGACGGGCAGATCCGCATGGACCCGTCGTCGCGTTTCGCCATGCAACGGCTCATTGCCGCCAAAGACCGGTTCGACGTCGGTTTTGCCTGCGACACCGACCACGACCGGCACGGCATCGTCACGCCCGGCGCGGGCTTGCTGGCGCCCAACCATTACCTCTCCGTAGTGGTCGACTACCTCTTTCGCCACCGTCCGAAATGGGGCGCACACGCGGCGGTGGGCAAGACGGTGGTGACCACCGCGCTGATCGAGCGCGTGGCCGCCCGGCTCAAGCGCGCGGTCTTCGACGTGCCCGTGGGCTTCAAGTGGTTCTCGCAAGGTTTACTGGACGGCCGCCTGGGGTTTGCCGGCGAAGAGAGCGCCGGCGCGGCCTTTTTGCGCCGCGACGGGACGGCGTGGACGACAGACAAGGACGGCATTGCCGCCGCCCTGCTGGCCGCCGAGATCACCGCCGTCACCGGCAGCGACCCTGGCCGCTTGTACGGTGCCTTGACCAAAGACTTGGGTGAGCCTGCCGCAGACCGCGTGGAAGCACCGGCAAACGCGCAGCAGAAGCAGGCGCTGGCCGCACTTTCGGCAAGCCAGATCACCACCACCACGCTGGCGGGGGAACCCATCACCTCCGTGTGCACCCAGGCCCCCGGCAACGGCGCCGCCATCGGCGGCATCAAGGTGAGTGCCCCTAGCGGCTGGTATGCCGCACGGCCCTCGGGCACCGAAGACATCTACAAAATCTACGGCGAGAGTTTTCGCGGGGCCCAGCACCTGGCGCAGATTCTGGCCGAGGCACAAAAGACGGTGGACGCCGCCTTGCAGGCAGCCAGCAACTGAGAACGTGTTCACGATCTCGCAGGAGCCGCGTTGGAGCGAAATCGGGATGAGTGGATGCTTCGGATGCGCCGCATGGGCTCATGCCCATGCAAGCAGCCGGGGCGTCCAATCGCCCGATTTCGCTCCAACCCTTTGGGCAGTGGTCTTTGCGGGCGGTCTGCTGCGTTGCGGCGCTTGCCAATAGCGGGGCTATTGGCCGCCCACCGCGCCTTGCATCCCATCCCGCAAAGACCGCTGCGCGGCCTCTGGGAGATCGTAAACACGTTCTGAAAGCTACAGGCCCTGCGCCACAGCCCCAACGCGCCCCAGCATGAATTCCACAAACGGCGGCACGCAGGGAATGTGGCCAGCCGGAGTGGCTTGGCAATCGGTCAGCGACACCAGATCGCCCGCGCCCCTCTTTTGCATGGCTTGCAGGGTGTTCACTGAGCTGGCATAGGGCACGGTCTGGTCGTCCCGGCCATGGAACAGCGCCACCGGCACCTGCGGGCGCCAGTCGTAGACGCTGCTGTCCTGGGCAATGGCACGTGAGTCGTCAGCAAAAAAGCTGTCGAGGAAGCGCGTGTCGTAGACCACGTCGGCATCGCCCGGGATCAGCTGGCTCAGCACGGCGCGGCGCACTTCGCTCTGCACGCTGCTGCCCAGGTAGCGCAGAAAACCCGGGTTGATCAGGGCCCCCAGAAGCGGCTGCTTGGCACTCACCACAGCAATCAGGCTATCGAGCGTGGTCTGCACGTCGTAGGGCCCGGCGCCGAGCACTGCCATACGCAACTGGGCCAGCTGCGGCGAGCCGCTGGCCTGCAGGTCGCGGTGCGCTGCCATGGTGGCGTAGCCGCCCTCCGAATAGCCGGTGAGGAAGAGCTGGCCGTTGTCCTGCACCCCATTGGCGGCACGCCAGTAGGTTGCCGCCGTGAGGAAATCGTTGACCGCCGCTGCCGTGGGCGCCGCCAGCAAATAGGGGTGCGGCGTGCCGCGCGAAACACCAAACCCCACGTAGTCGGGCGCCACCACCACGTAGCCCAGAGAGGCCAGCACCACCGCCACCTCGTTCGGCGCGGCATGGTTGCTGGGCGCCTCGGCGTCATGAAAAATGGTGCCGTGCTGGTAGCTGAGCACGGGACTGGTGCTGCCGGCAGGCTTTTGCGGCACGCTGATGAGGCCGGAGGCACGCACCTCGTGGCCGTCGGCGTCCAGTGTCGTGTATTCCAGCCGCCAGGAGGCCACGGCATAGCGCGGCACGACACCCTGCACCTGCGTCTTGTCAAGGGCGAGCGCGTCGGCGATTGCGGCCGGGGCAATACTGCCCAAGGGACTGCTGGCCTTGAGCTCACCCCGCCCCGCCGGGTTGGCCGGGATCGGCGGCTGCACGGCCACGGGCCCATCATCGTGGCCACCGCCACAGGCCACCAGTGCGGTGAGCGCTGCGCCGCAGACGACTGCGCGCCAGCGGTGGTGGATGCCGTACGGCCTACGGTCGCGCAGTGCGCATGGATTCACATCAGGCATGGTGGACCCCAGAAAACGAGCAGACACCGCTTCATGATAGAGGCATCACCCGCAAGTACAGGCCACTACACTTGCGCCCCTCACGCTCTCATGGCGCACTGCACCCGCTCGCCCACGCAACGCGCCTCCTCTCATGACCCCTATCGTTTTCTCGCACGGCAACAGCTTCCCAGGCGGCACCTACAGCCTGCTTTTTCAGCATCTGCGTGAGCGCGGCTTCACGCTGAGCGCCATCGACCGCTTTGGCCACGACCCGCGCTACCCCGTCACCAGCAACTGGCCGCACCTGGTGCAGCAGCTGGCGGATTTCGCAGCCGATGCGGTGGCCAAGCACGGCGGGCCGGTGTTTCTGGTCGGGCATTCGCTTGGTGGCATCGTCAGCGCGATGACCGCCGCCCTGCACCCGCAAATCGCGCGCGGAGTGCTCATGCTTGACTCCCCTCTCATCAGCGGCTGGCGCGCCAACGCGGTCAACGTCGCCAAGCGCACGCAGATGGTGGGAACGGTTTCGCCCGGACGGGTCAGCAGCCGCCGCCGCAAGCACTGGGCCAGCGATGAGGAAGCTCTGCAGCACTTCGCCCGCAAGAAGGCATTTGCCCGCTGGCACCCTCAGGTGCTCGCCGACTACATCACCCACGGGCTGCAGGACGAAGACGGCCAGCGCGCGCTGCGCTTCGACCGGGACGTGGAGACCGCCATCTACAACACACTGCCGCACAACCTGGTTGCGCTCTTGCGCAAGCACCCGCTGCGCTGCCCGGCGGCCTTCGTTGGCGGCCTTGCCTCGGTCGAAATGCAGCAGGTAGGCATGGCGCTGACGGCGCGCGTGACCGAGGGGCGCATCTCGATGCTGGACGGCACCCACCTCTTTCCCATGGAGCAGCCGCTCATCACGGCGGCTGCGGTGGAAGCGGCGCTGCTCAATCTGGAGAGCGTGGCTGCAGGATCGGTCCGCTAATGGCAGCAGCGGTAGGCAAGTCCCACCGTCACCCCATAGTTGTTCGGCTTGACCACGATCGGGCTGTTGCGCGCATCGCTGCGCAGTTGGCTCAGGCGCACGCCGCCAAACACGATCCACCGGTCGGTAATCGCGCTCTTGACTTCTAGCCCCAAGTCGGTGCTCATCACGCCTGCGCCGGGCGAATAGGCAGGGAACGGCGTACGCACCAAGGCCACGTCGGCGGGTACGCCAAAGTAGCTGCGCAGGTAAATCGCGTCGGCCAGGGTGAAACCGGCGGCCAGGCCAATTTCGGTGCGCGGCGTCACCTGCCACCCATACTGCAGCGTCGTCTGCACCGTGGTTCCACCCCTGCGACCCAGCAAGTCCTGGTTAAGCGAGCTGCGCAGACTGAACTCTGGCGTCAGCATCCAGGCTGCTGACAGGCGCGCCAGCAGCGTGCGGCGCACATCGGGCAGGCCGTAGATCGGCGAATCGGCGTCAGGGGTACGGCCACCGCCGATGCGCAAGCCTGCACTCAGGTGAAAGCGCTCGGCATCGAACAGCCGCGCGCTCAAGCCAGTGAAGCGCGGCTCCAAGTCGAAATCGAGCAGCGAGCCGCCGCCACCGCTGCTGAGGGTGTAGCGCCCAATGTCCACGCCGATGACCGGGCGCAGGCTATTGCCGCGCTTGCTACTCCCTGCGTAGTCGGGTCCATTGGACGCCGCCAGCCCCAACGCCCAAGTATAGCCTGGGTCTTTTGCGGCGGGCGATGCCTGGGCCGCATCAGCCGGCGCAGCCCATGCTGCGCAAGGAACCAGAAGCGTCGCGACGAAAGCGAGTGCTGTGGCATGGGGAAAGAGGAATGGGCGCATGGCCTGCATCATGCCGCGTCCCAGCGCACCCATCCAGCCAAAGAGGTGGCCATTACCACACACCCAAAGGCAATGCGGTACCAGGCAAAGGGCACGAAGCTGTGGCTGCTGATGTAGCGCAGCAGCCAGCGCACACAGATCCAGGCGCTGACGAAGGAAAACACCAGCCCGACCACAAACAGGGGCACATCGCCCACAGACAGCAGCGCACGCTCTTTGTACAGGCTGTAGACACCCGCGCCAATCAAGGTGGGCATGGCAAGAAAGAACGAGTAATCGGTGGCCGCCTTGCGCGAGAGCCCCATGAGCATGCCGCCAATGATGGTGGCACCGCTGCGGCTGGTGCCCGGCACCAGCGCCAGGCACTGCGCCAGCCCGACCTTGAAGGCGTCGAGCGGCGTCATATCGTCCACCGTGGCCACCCGCGTGGCCACTGGCGCGCGCCGCTCGGCCCACAGGATGATGAAACCGCCCAGGATGAAGGTGCTGGCCACCACCAGCGGCGTGAACAGATGCTCCTTGATCACCTTGCCAAACGCCAGGCCGAGCACGACCGCAGGCAGGAAGCCAACGAACACGTTGAGGGCAAAACGCTGCGCCTGCCGCGAGCTGGGCAGTGCGACCACGGTTTCGCGGATCTTTTGCCAGTACACCAGGATGACAGCAAAGATGGCGCCGGTCTGGATGGCAATGTCGAACACCTTGGCCTTGTCGTCGTCAAAGCCCAGCAGCGCGCCTGCCAGGATGAGGTGGCCGGTGGAAGAAATGGGCAGAAACTCGGTCAGGCCCTCGACCACCCCCATGATGGCCGCCTTGAGCAGCAAAACAGTGTCCACGCGTGCGTCCTTTGGCCCCTCGGGGCGTGCTGAAAGCGGTGGATTATCCCGCCCCGCCAAGCGCATGGCGGCACCGGCTGTGAACAGAATGCTTCTGATTCGCTTGCGCAAGTGAGGCAGGTTGCGCTACACACGAGGACTTTTCTCTCTGGAGCAGATTTCCATGGCCCATCGCAAGAGTCCCGCCCGCCTCGCCAAAGACGCCCGCGTAGCATATTTTCAAGCGTTGGGGGCCAGTCAGGCGGCACCCCCCACCCTGCCATGGGATGCTGCGGCACGGCTGGAGGCGGCACTGGCGGGGCGCATCGTGCTGCCTTCGAGCCCCGACTACAACGCCGCCCGGCAAGAGTCGAATCCCGCGTTCCAGGCATTCCCGCAGCTCATCGTGTACTGCATCTGTGAGAACGATGTGCTCGAATGCCTGGCCGTCGCACAGCGATACAACCTCTGGGTGGCCGTGCGCTGCGGCGGCCACAGCACCGCCGGCTACTCGGTGAACGACGGCATGGTGGTGGATCTGAGCGAAATGCGCGGCGTGGTGCTCGACCGCCCGGCCCACCGGGTGCATGTGCTGCCCGGCACTGATTTCGACCATTTCAACGCTGCCATGAACCACACCGGCTGGCATGTGCCGACCGGGGCCTGCGGCAGCGTGTGTGTCGGCGGCTTTGTGCAGGGTGGCGGCTATGGCTACACCTCACGCGCGTTTGGCATCCAGAGCGATCTGGTCGAATCCATGCGCGTGGCGCTTGCCGATGGCCGTATCGTCACCGCCAGCGAGCGCGAAAACCCTCTGCTGTGGTGGGCCATGCGCGGAGGCACGGGCGGCAACTTCGGCGTGCTGCTGCAGGTGACCTACCGCATGCTGCCGCTCGACCAGGTCTGGGCCTGGTCCATTGGCTGGGATGCTGCCAGCGCTGCGCAGGTGCTTGAACTGCTGCAGCGTCACTACATGCGCACAGGAGCGCCGGATGCACTGGGCTACATGATGAACCTGGGCATCCTGAACGGGCAACCGGTGTACATGGCACAGGGCATGTTCTGCGGCACGGCCGAGGCGGGCATGCAGGCCATTGCGCCCTTGCTCGCCATCCCCGGCGCGCAGTTGCTGGTCAGCAAAACCGGGACCTATCCGGACATGAACGTTTGGCTCGAAGACCACCCTTACACGCTGCCCGACGCCCTGCCAGAGGGCATTTGCGAAACCAAAGCCTGCGGTTACATCAGCCAACCCCTCACACAAGCGCAGTGGCAAAGCATCGTCGACTTCTTTGCCACCTCGCCCAACCCGTGGTCGCTTGCCTACCTGGAGCCATACGGTGGCGCCATCAACCGCTACCCGGTGCAGGACAGCGCCTTCATTCACCGCAATGTGGACGCCGACTTGGTGGTCGATGTGTTCTGGCGCAACCCGCAGGAGCGCGTACAGATGGAGGCCTGGCTCGATCGTTTCATGCAACTGGTACGCCCATTTCTGAACGGGCACGTGTACCAGAACTACCCCGACAGCCGTCTGCAAAATTTCAGCGACGCCTATTGGGGGCCAGCCTACCCGACCCTGCAGCGCGCCAAGGCAGCGTACGACCCAGGCAATTTCTTTTGCTTCGAACAAAGCATTGCCCTGCCAGGCGGCCAAGGGGGCAACGCTCAGGCAGGCATATCGGCGTAGCGCAGGCATCCTTTGCCTTCGCGCTTGGCGGCATACATCGCCTGGTCGGCAGCCCCCATTAGCACGTCGATCTCGCCCGCCATGGGTGGGTGCACCGCCACGCCAATGCTGGCGCCCACGCACAGGCTGTTTCCGTCCACCACCATGGGCTGATTCAGCGCTTCGATGATGCGGTGCCCTATGACATGGGGTTCGTGGAGCGTGAGGTCGCTGTCGAGCATGACGAGGAACTCATCTCCCCCCAGACGCGCCACGGTATCGCCCTCGCGCACCGCACCCATCAGCCGCTGCGCGACGATGCGCAGGACTTCGTCGCCCGCCTGGTGGCCCTGCTCATCATTGACGCGCTTGAAACCATCGAGGTCAATGAACAGCAGCGCCACGCCGCTGCCACCGCACTTGGCCAGCGCCAACGAGATGCCGAGTTGCTCATGAAACGCGGCGCGGTTGTACAAACCCGTGAGCGCATCGTGGTTCGCCACATACTGCTGTTGGCGCGCGATCTGCACCCGGTCCGATACATCCTGCACCAGCGCCATGATGGACGTGACACTGCCATGCGTGTCCGTCAACGCCGAGTTGAACCACTCGGCGTGGATTTCGGTGCCGTCTTGGCGCACCAAACAGGTTTCTGCACGGTTTTGCCCTTCGTGCCCTTGTTGCAGACGCTGCAGCGCCTGGTTCAGACGCTCGTCCACCGACTGAAGCAAATCCGGCAAATAGCGCCCCTCAAGCGTCTCCTCCTGCTCCCAGCCCATGAGCTGAACGGCACGTTCCGAGCAATGCAGCAGGCGCAGCTCCTGGTCCATCTCCAGCACCGCCAACGGGCTGTTGTCCATGTGCGAGGAGAGGCGCTGGTTTGCAGCCCGCAGGGCGCTCATGGTCACCTGCAGCTCGTGCACATCGAGCGCCGAGGTGATGAAACCGGCAATCTCGCCGCTGGCATTGCGCGCCGGCGTCAGGCAGATGGTGCGCCAATCCTCCGCGCCATAGGGGTTGCGCAGCAGGCGCTGGTATTCCATGCGCTCACCAGCCAACACCCGTTCGACAAAAGGCATGAAGCGCAGGCTGTCTGCAGCGCCATAGAGGTCAATGAGGGTCTTGCCCACAATTTGATCGCTCGTGGTTTCGAACCAGCGTGCGTATTCGTCGTTGCAATAGACCACCTGCAACTCGCGATTGATCAGCGCCACCGTTGCGCCAGTGCCGCGCGTGATCACGTCCAGGATGGCGCTGTCTGGCAGCCCCAGTGCAAGTGAACTGGCGGAATGGGGCGGTGGTGGGCAGTCGGTTGTCATGCGAAGACGAAAGCGGCGTCCAAATCGGTGAGCCGTCTGCAAGCGGCGGCACGTGGCATCAAGACAGCCCTTCTCGAATGAAGATTCGTTAGAGCGATGTAACCATTTGTTGAAACCAGCTTATCAGCTTTTGCACAGGCACGTGCGCTGCCGGAACCGGGGGAACACCCACAAGAGCAGCGCATTTCACGCACCGATAAAGCACTTGGCGGCGGGAATTTCGCATTCTGTCGCAATCGTGTAACCAGGAAAGGCCGTGGCAGCGAGAGTACGGCCTCCTCGCCAATATTCAAAGGTTCACCATGCTTCTGACCCTCGCCACCCAGCAGCCCCGCATGCTGCTAGCCATCGTCCAGCACACTCCCACCTGGGTGTGGATGCTGCTTGCCGCCCTGATCTGGCTGGGCGCCAGCCAGCTCTTTGCGCGCAGCGCCGGCCTGCGCCGGGTGCTATTGATGCCAATGGCCATGGCGGTGTTCTCGGCCTGGGGCATGGCTTCGGCCTTTGGCGGCGCATCGCAGATCGCCGGCATTCTGGCCGCCTGGCTGGCCACCGCCTGCGCCGTGGCGGCGGTCTCGCTGTGGCTGCACCGCGCGCCACCCGCGGGCGCACGCTACGACGCCGCGCGCCAGCGCTTTCATCTGCCGGGCAGCGCCTGGCCCCTGCTGCTCATCGTGGGGATTTTCTTGGTGAAATATGGGGTGGGCGTGGAGCTGGCCTTACAGCCGCCACTGGCACACGACAACCACTTTGCCTTCCAGGTTGCCATGCTGTATGGGGCTTTCAACGGCGTGTTTGCGGCCCGCGCCGGGCAGCTGCTGCGCCTGGCAAGAACCGGCACCCCCGCACAAACCATCGCCATCGCCTGAAAGACTACACCATGGCCCGCACCACATCCCCCCTGAGCGCCGAAGCACTTGAACGCTTGGCGCAGCGCCGCGCCCGGGCCAAAATGGGCTGGTACGCGCACGCCTCGGTGTACCTCCTGGTCAATCTGCTGCTGGTCACGCTGTCGGCGAGCAGCGGCCGCCACTGGGCGGTGTTCCCGGCGCTCGGCTGGGGTCTGGGCCTGCTGGTGCATGGTGTGTCCGTGTTTCTGTTGGCCAGCGGCAGCGATCTGCACGAGCGCCTGGTGCAGGCCGAGCGCAATCGCATTTTTGCGCAAGACCGCCGCTCCTGAGAGACACCGTCATGAAGCAGCTACTGATGGCATCTTGCCTGGCCTTTGCCACCATGGCAGGCCACGCGGGCGTGGGTTTGATGGAACTGCCCGGCGCCCAAGGTGACGGCCCGGTCACCGTGTTCTACCCAGCCAGCGAAGCAGACGAACCCGTTCAGCGCGGCCCCTTCTCGCTGCAACTGGCCTGGCAAGGCACCCCCGTGCAAGGCAATGGCCGGCTGGTTGTCATCTCGCATGGCTCCGGCGGCAGCCCCTGGGTGCACACCGATCTGGCCCGCGCGCTGGTCACGGCCGGATTCGTGGTGGCGCTGCCCGAACATGCGGGCGACAACTACAAAGACCCGTCCAGCCCCGGCCCAGAGAGCTGGAAACGGCGCCCCGCCGAGGTCTCCCGCGCGGTGGATACCGTGGCACGGGATGCCCGGCTGGCGCCCCTTCTGGCCCTGGACAAGGTGGGCATTTTCGGCGGCTCGGCCGGCGGCCATACGGCCCTGGTGTTCGCCGGGGGCCGCTGGTCCCCCGCGCGCTTTGCGCAGCATTGCGAAGCCCACATCGCAGAGGACTTCTCTTCCTGCGTGGGCTTCATTACGCGCTTGCACGGCGACCTGCTGGACGGGCTGAAGAAGGCCGTGGCGCTGGCCGTGATCCGCTACCGCTTTGGCGACGACACTCTGTACGCCTACCACGACCCGCGCGTGCAGGCGGCCGTGGCCAGCGTGCCCTTTGCCGCCGACTTCGACATGGACAGCCTGGCCACCCCACGCATTCCCTTGGGCCTGGTCACCGCCGGGAAAGACACCAACCAGGTGCCGCGCTTTCACAGCAGCGCCGTGCTGGCCGCCTGCCAGGATCGCTGCACGCACATCGCCCACCTGCCGAACGCGGGCCATGGCGCCATGCTCTCGCCGATGCCCCCATTGCGCCTGCTCAATGGCGTGGAGCGCGAACTGCTGGGCGACCCGCCCGATTTCGACCGCAGCGTATTGCCCCAGGTGGATGCACGCATCGTGGCCTTCTTTGCCGCGCACCTGCAGCCCTTGCAACAGCGCGCGCAATGAAGGCGGACTTTGCACCCGGTGCGCCAAGACCGAGCACCCGCCCTTGCCTAAAATTCCCCATGCCCACACCCCTCTCCCCCGACACGATCGAACAGCTGGCCCGCAGGCGTGCCGGCGCCAAGCTCGGTTGGTACCTGCACGCGCTGGTGTTCACCCTGGTGAATCTGGGGCTCTTCGCCCTGTCGCGCCATGGATTCGGCAGCCGGCCCTGGTCGGTCTTCCCGCTGCTGGGCTGGGGTTTGGGGCTGGCGCTGCACGGTATCTCGGTGTTTGTGCTGGGCACGGGCAGCAGCCTGCGCGAGCGCATGGTGCAAAAGGAGCGCGAGCGGTTGCAGCGCCAGCGCGATGGACACTGACACCGCGACCCAAGCGGCCCAAGCCCAAAGGATCGACTGGATCGACAAGCTGCGGCATCTGCTGCAGACCCTGGCCTTCTGCCTGGCCATCGCGGCCCTTCAATATGCCGTCCAGCCCGAGCGGCCCTACGAATTCCCCCTGGTCTATTCGCTGGCCATCGGCAGCCTGACCTGGGCCTGCATCGATTTCGGGCGCCATCTGTTCCCCTCCAGTGCCGCGACGGGCTGGCCCGCCGGTGTGCCAGGCATTGCGCTGCCTGCGTGCGGCATGGTGCTGGGCTACCTGGGCGGCACGGCGCTGGCCGACGCGTGGTTTGGGTTTTCATCGTGGGATACGGGTGGTCGGGCGCAACTGCGTATTTCGGTGGCCATCACGCTGGTGGCCGGGCTTGTGGGCACGTATTTCTTCTACAGCCGGGGACACCGCGCCACGCTGCGCGCACAGATGAGCGAAGTCCGTGCCCAGGCCACCGAAACACGGCTCAAACTCCTGGAAGCCCAGTTGGAGCCTCACATGGTGTTCAACACCCTGGCCAACCTGCGCGTGCTGATCGCCACCGACCCGCCGCGCGCCCAGGCCATGCTGGACCACCTGATCGCCTACCTGCGCGCCACCCTGGGCGGTGCCCGCTCCGCGCTGCACCCGCTCGCCGATGAGTTTGCGCGCCTGGCCGACTACCTGGAAATCATGGCCGTGCGCATGGGGCCGCGCCTGGCCTTCACGCTGGAGTTGCCCGACGCGCTGCGGGATGTGCCGGTGCCGCCGCTGCTGCTGCAGCCACTGGTGGAGAACGCCATTCGCCACGGGCTGGAGCCGCAGGTCGGCGGTGGCCACATCGCTCTGCGCGCCAGCACCCTGCCCGGCCCTGCGGGCACGCTGCTGCGGCTCGAAGTGGCGGATACCGGCGTCGGCCTTCGTGCGTCGCCCGAGCACGCCACGGACCGCCCCGGCAGCCACTTTGGGCTGGTGCAGGTGCGCGAGCGGCTCAGCACCTTGTACGGCGAGCACGGAACTCTCGAATTGATAGCTTGTGGCGCAAGCGGAACAAGCGCTAGAGTCACTTTTCCTTTGAACTCACCCACCCCATGAGCCTCCCTGCACCCCGCGCCCTGATTGCCGAGGACGAACCCCTGCTGGCCGCCGACCTGCAGCACGCGCTGGCCCAGGCCTGGCCCGAACTACAGATTCTGGCCAGCGTGGGCGACGGCCTGTCTGCCGTGCGCGAAGCGCTGGCGCTGCAGCCTGAAGTGCTGTTCTTCGACATCCGCATGCCGGGCCAGAGTGGGCTGGACGCCGCCGTTGAACTGGTGGACGCCTGGCCGGACGGCAACCCCTTCCCGGCACTGGTCTTCCTCACCGCCTACGACCAGTACGCCGTACAGGCTTTCGAGGCACAGGCGGTGGACTATTTGCTCAAACCCCTGCAGGCCGGGCGCTTGCAGAAAACCGTGGCGCGCGTGCAGCAACTGCTGGCCGCACGCAGCAGCGCCGTGCCGCTGCCAGAGACCACGCTCGCCCAGTTGCGCAGCCTGCTGGGGGCCGGGCCCAGCCCTGCGACGGGCGCCGCCCCCGCAGGCGGCCTGCTGCGCTTCATCCAGGCCGGACACGGCAGCCGCATCGAGATGGTGCCGGTCGATGAGGTGCTGGTGTTCGAGGCGGCCGACAAATACGTGCGCGTGCTCACCGCCACGCGCGAGCACCTGATCCGCACGCCGCTGCGCGAACTGCTGGCCCAGCTCGACACCCAGCAGTTCTGGCAGATCCACCGTGGCACGCTGGTGCGCGCCAGCGCCATCGCCAGCGCGGTGCGCAGCGAGAGCGGCAAGCTCACCCTGCAGCTGCATGGCCGGCCAGAAGCGTTTGCCGTCAGCCGCTTGTATGCGGCGCAGTTCCGGGCGATGTAGCCAGAATTTCAAGAATTTTTGGCCTCTAGCGCAATAGCAGCAAGCGCGAGCAGCTATTATTTCTGAAGCACTCTATGCCGCATCCGGCAGCGCCAGCTGGGCCGCCCAGGGCACATCCGCCAGAGGAGCATCGTGCGCCACCACGATCACGCGATTCGGCTGCTGCGCCGCTTCGGCAATGGCGGCTGCCAGGTAGCGTGCCGAAGCAAGATCCAGCCCGGCCAGCGGCTCGTCGATCAGCGTCAGCGGCGCGCCACTGGCCAGCGCGGCCGCCAGCCAGGCCTTGCGGCGCGTGCCGGTCGAGAGCATGAAGAAGGCTTTGTCCTGGTGCGGCGCCAGTGCAAAGCCATCCACATGCCGCGCCAGTGCCGCAGCGTCCCAAGCCGGGTAGCGCCCCGCCAGCGCACGCCACCAGTCGCGCACCAGCAGCTTTTCGCAGCCCTCGGCTTCGCGCTCGGACCAGAACACCTGGGCAGGCTGCACGGGGGCGCCGTGCAGCAGAATGCGCCCCCGCGCTTCCGGCAAGGCCCCCGCCAGCAGGCGCAAGACGGTGGTCTTGCCGCTGCCCGGCCCACCCTGCACCAGGGCGGCGCCAGCGGGCACGCGCCAGTCGAGCGCAGGAAACGGCGTACCGTGCGGCCAGTGCACCTCTATCTGTTCAAGGACGAGAGCGGGTTCGATGCGGGTCATGGCGGGCGGAGGGGACAATGCCCCCATGGTGTTGAACTACCTCGATTTTGACTACAGCGAAGACGGCCACGGCAGCGCTAGCTGGGACGCCATGGCCTGCGTGCTGCCCGAGCGCCTGGACGCGGCGCTGCGCGAGGTGCAGGCCGTGCTCACCTGGGCATGCGCCGAATGGGGAGCGCCCGTTGAAGGGGACGCCGCGGCCGACTGGGACTTCGACCTGCAATGCCAGCAGGAGGGTGCGGGCGACCTGAGCGCGCGCTTCGACATCGAGACAGCCAGCCTGCAGCACCGCCCACCGGCCCTGGGCGGCGGGCGCTGCACGCTCACGCTGACGTTGAGCGCCACCCCAGCCTTTGGCGAGGCCCTGCAGGAACGGTTCTCAATCGGTTAAAGCCTGCTCGGGCCAGCCGCCCCCCAGGTTTTTCAACAAGGTGTTGACCGCCACCAGTTGCTGGCGCTGCAGCTCGATCAGGCTGCGCTGGCCCGCGAGCAGCGTGGCCTGGGCCGACAGCACGTTCAGGTAGCCGACGGTGCCCGCGCGGTACTGGTTTTGCGCCACCGCGAACGCTCGCTGGGCGGCCGCTATGGCAAGCTGCTGCGCCTGTGCCTGCTGTTGCAGGGAGGCGCCGGTACTGAGCGCATCTTCCACCTCTTGCAGCGCGGCAATGACCGCCCCCCGGTACGTGGCTGCCGCCAGGTCCACATTGGCCATGGCGCCCTCCACCGCCGCCGTGCGCGCACCACCGTCGAACAACGCCAGCGCCATTTGCGGCCCCAGCGACCACACCAAGTTGGGGGCCGAAATGAGCGATGCCAGGCTGCTGGCACGGTAGCCCGCACTGGCCGAGAGCGTGAGCGCCGGGAAAAAGGCGCTGTGCGCCACGCCGAGCTGGGCATTGGCGGCGGCCACGTTGAACTGGGCGGCAGCGATATCGGGGCGGCGCTGCAGCAGCTCGGCGGGCAGCGCCAGCGGCACGGCCGGCGGGTGGGGGAGCTGCGCCGACGGCGCCAGCGCAAAGTTGGCGGGCGCCTCGCCCACCAGCGCGGCCAGGGCGTGCCCCCATTGGGCGCGGGTGGCCTGCGCGTCCAGCCACTGGGCGCGTGTGCTCTGGTACTGAGACTCGGCTTGGTCAGCGTCGGACGGCGGGGCCACCCCGGCCTGCACACGGTTGCGGGTAAGCGTGCGGCTTTCGTCGTAGGCGGCGAGCGTGGAGGCCAGCAATTGCTCCTGCGCTTCGGCAGCGCGCAGGGCGAAATAGCTTTGCGCCACCAGCGCCTGCAGCGACAAGCGGGCCGCTGCCAGATCGGCGCTGCTGGCCTGGGCACTGGCCTGGGCGGCATCGACGCTGCCTGCCACGCGCCCCCACAGGTCCACTTCCCAACTGGCGTTCAGGCCCAGCGACTGGCTGTTGGCGGGGCTGCTGCCTGGCGTCGCCTGCGCGCGCTGGCTGCTGGCGGCCAGGCCCAGTTGCGGCAACAGCGGCGCACGCGCACCGGCCACGGCGGCCTGCGCGCCGCGCAGACGCGCAGCACTTTGCGCCAGGCCCGGGTTGCCGCGCTGCGCCTGGTCTTGCAGGGTGTTGAGCACCGGGTCGCCATAGCGCGTCCACCACTGGGCCTGCACGCCCTCCCCCGGCTGCGCCAGGTGCCAGAAACCGGCCTGGGCCGCAGCGCCCTCTTTCCACGCGGCGGGCACCGGCGCGGCGGGCAATGCCTGTCTGGGGGGTGCGGCGCAGCCAACAAGCAGGCAGACCAGGGCGATCTGAGCCAGTGGGATTCGCGACGGCACAAACAGGAACAGGCGAGGCAAAGCCAACATCAAACGGTCTCCAGGCGGGGTACGGCTGCAGGGCGGGGCGGCGTGCGCTGCACCCGCTGGCGCAGGCGCTCAAGCACCATGTACACCACAGGCGTGGTGTACAGCGTGAGCAACTGGCTCACCAGCAGGCCGCCGACCACGGCGATGCCCAGCGGCTGGCGCAGCTCGGCGCCGTCGCCCCGGCCGAGCGCCAGTGGCAGCGCACCGAATATGGCGGCCATGGTGGTCATCAAAATGGGGCGCAGACGCAGCGAGGCGGCGCGGTAGATGGACTGGGCAGCGCTGGCATGGCCACCGCGCTGGTGCGCCAGGGCGAAGTCGATCATCAGGATGGCGTTTTTCTTGACGATGCCGATCAAGAGGAACACCCCAATCAGCGCGATGAGGGAAAACTCGGTGTGAAACAGCATCAGCGCCAGCAGCGCGCCGACCCCGGCCGACGGCAGGGTCGAAAGGATGGTGAGCGGGTGCACCAGGCTCTCGTACAACACCCCCAGTACCAGGTAAATGGTCACCAGGGCCGCAAGAATCAGCAGCGGCTGGCTTGCCAGCGCCTTCTGGAACGCCCCCGCGTTGCCGCCAAAGCTGCCGCGCACCGACACCGGAACGCCCAGGCTGGCCACGGCCTGCTCGATGGCGTCGGTGGCGTCCGACAGCGACATGTTTTGCGCCAGGCCAAAGCTGATGGTGCTGGCGGGCGTGCCGCCCTCGTGGCTCACGGCCAGCGGCGTAATGGTGCTGCGCAGTTTGGCAAAGGCCGACAGTGGCACCTGCTGGCCGGTTTTCGAGATGAAAAAGAAGCCGTCCAGGGCCTTGGGATCTTGCAGGAAACGCGGCGCCGCCTCCATCACCACGCGGTACTGGTTGAGCGGGTTGTAGATGACGCCGACCTGGCGCTGGCCGAAGGCGTCGTTGAGCGTCGCGTCCACCTGCGCCACCGTGAGGCCCAGGCGCGCGAGGGCATCGCGGTCGATATCCAGCGTGGTCTGCTCGCCGTGGTCCTGCACGTCGCTGTTGACGTCTTCGAGCTGCGGCAGCGCGGCCAGGGCCTCGCGGATGCGTGGCTCCCAGGTGCGCAGATCGGCCACGTCGTCGGCCTGCAGCGTGTAGTCGTACGAGCCGCTGCTCTGGCGCCCACCAATGCGGATATCGCGCTGGGGCACCATGAACAGGCGCGCGCCGGGCTCGTCCTTGAGCTGGTTGCGCAGGCGGGCGATCACCGCGTCGGACGACTGCCCCCGCTTGAGCGTCATGAACATGGCGCCCGCGTTGCTCTGGCCGCCCCCGGTGAAGCCTGTGACGTTTTCCACCGCCGGATCGGCCTCCACAATGGCGAGAAACCGCTTGATGCGCCGCTCCATCGCCTGGTAGGAACTGGCCTGGTCGGCGCGGATAAACCCCATGATGCGGCCCGTGTCCTGCTCGGGCAGGAAGCCCTTCTCAATCGTGGCGTACAGAAATACGTTGAGCCCAATCACCCCCACCAGCGCGCCGAGCACCAGCGCCGGGTGGCGCAGGCACCACGCGAGGCTGCGGCGGTACAGGCGCTGGCTGCGCGCCCCAAACCGGTCCATGACCTGGCCCATGCGCGAAGGAGCGCGCACGGGCCGCGGGCGCAGCAGCAAAGCGCACAAGGTGGGCGTGGTGGTGAGCGAGACCAGCATCGAAATCAAAATGGCGGCCGACATGACGACGGCAAACTCGCGGAAGAACCGGCCCACCACGTCGCCCATGAACATGATGGGCACGAACACCGCCACCAGCGAAATGCTCATCGAGAGCACGGTGAAGGCCATCTCGCGCGAACCCGCAAGCGCCGCCTGCAGCGCGCTCTTGCCGCCCTCCATGTGGCGGGCGATGTTCTCCAGCACGGCAATGGCGTCGTCCACCACGAAACCCGTGGCAATGGTGAGTGCCATGAGCGAGAGGTTGTCCAGCGTATAGCCTGCCAGGTACATGACGCCAAACGCGCCCATGAGCGACGCCGGCACGGCCACGCTGGGCACCAGTGCGGCGCGAAAACTGCGCAGAAACAGGAACACCACCATCACCACCAGCGCCACGGCAAGCAACAGCGCACGCTGCACTTCGCGCACCGAGGCGCGCAGCGTGGGCGTGCGGTCGGAGACGATCTGCACATTGATGGCCGCCGGGATGGAGGCTTCGAGCTGCGGCAACAAGGCCCGCACGCGGTCCACCGCGTCCAGGATGTTCGCCCCCGGCTGCTTGTACACCTGCAGCAGGATGGCCGGCTTGCCATTGGCCACGCCGTAATTGCGCACGTCCTGCACGCCGTTGACCACGTCGGCCACGTCGCGCAGCAGCACGGCGCTGCCGTTGGCGTTCCAGCGCAGCACCAGCGGGGCGTAGTCAGCGGCCACGCTGGCCTGGTCGTTGGCACCAATTTGCCAGTAATGGTCTTCACGCTCCACCACGCCCAAGGGCCGCCGGCCGTTGCTGCTGGTGATGGCGCTGCGCACCTGCTCCAGCGAAATACCGTTGGCGGACAGGCGTGTCGGATCGAGCTCGACGCGCACGGCCGGCAGCGCGCCGCCGCTCACCGTGGCCTGGCCCACGCCCTCGACCTGCGAGAGCTTTTGCGCCAGCACGGTGGAGGCGGCGTCGTACATCTGCCCGCGTGTCAGCGTGGCGGATGTCAGCGCCAGGATCAGGATGGGCGAATCCGCCGGGTTGACCTTGCGGTAACTCGGGTTGCTGGGCATGCCGCTGGGCAGCAGCCTGCGCGAGGCGTTAATGGCCGCCTGCACGTCGCGCGCCGCGCCATCGACCGTGCGGCCCAGGTCAAACTGCAGCGTGACGCGGGTACTGCCCTGGGACGAGCGCGATGTCATCTCGGTCACGCCGGCAATCGCGCCCAGCGCACGCTCAAGCGGCGTGGCCACGGTGGCGGCCATGGTGTCGGGGCTGGCGCCAGGCAGGCTCGCAGACACGGAAATGGTGGGGTAATCCACCTGCGGCAGCGGCGCCACGGGCAGCAAAAAGTAGGCGACACCCCCCGCGAGCACCAGCGCCAGCGTCAGCAGCAGCGTGCCCACCGGGCGGTGGATGAAGGGGGTGGAGAGGCTCATGGCTGGCTTCTCCTGCAAGATTTATAGTGTCTTTGGCCGCTAGCGCTTATGGGTATTGCGCTGACAGCTATATTTTTTGACTTTTTGTTTTTGCTGAGGACGGAGGTCGGGGTGTGCGCCCGGCGGCGTAGGGTGGAATTGGGGTCAGATTCCAATTCTTTGCCTAATTTGAGGGCGGGAGCCGGGGTATGCGCCCGGCGGCGCAGTAACTTTCTCTTGGTCGCCAAGAGAAAGTCACCAAAGAGAAGGCGACCCTGCTGTCTGCGTCCCCTTCGCTGCGCTACGGGGCAACCTGCGTCGAAGCACTTGCGGGGTGCGCCGCATAACTCACTGCGCGCCTGCAGCGCTTCGTTCGGACAAATGCGGCGAGTCAGTTGACGAAGCATGCGCGCTCCGACGCGCATGTCACCCCGCAAGCACTCCGCCACAGGCGCATCCAGAAGGGGGTTGGGCACGACACGGGCCATCGCTGCGCTCGGCCTTGTTTTCGCGGCGCGCAGCGCCTGCCCCAGCGGGGCGGAGCGCAGCGATGGCCCGTATTGCCGGGGTCCCTTCTGGCCGTGCCGAGAAGCGCAGGGCGCGGGGCGGGCGTGTGCCGAAGGACACACGCCTTCGTTGACTGACTCGCTGCGGCTGTTTGAGCGAAGCGCGAAAGCGCGCAGCGAGTTCCGCAGCGCGCCCCGTGAACGAGCATCGCAGGTTGCCCCCGCGCGCAGCGTGGGGGTCACGGACAGCAGGGTCGCCCTTTCTTTGGTGACTTTCTTTCGGCGACGCGAAAGAAAGTTACTGCGCCGCCGGGCGCACACCCCGGCCTCCGCCCTCCAATCAGGCAAAGAATTGGAATCTGACCCCAATTTCAAGTTGCTATGTTTTTCGACTGCCTCACGCAAGCAAGACGTGCGCTGGCGGCCGATTTCGCCTAGAAAATCAGGCAGGTGCATGGCCCGATTCCTTGCGCGCCCGGCGCGCGCGCCAGCGTTCGGCGGCATGCTCAAACGTCAGATAAATCACCGGCGTGGTGAACAGCGTCAGCAACTGGCTCAGGATCAGCCCGCCCACCACCGTGACCCCCAGCGGAAAGCGCAGCTCGCTGCCCACGCCGCTGCCCAGCATCATCGGCAGCGCACCAAACAGCGCCGCCAGCGTCGTCATCAGGATGGGCCGAAAGCGCAGCAGGCAGGCCTCGGTGATGGAGGCGCGGGGCGTAAGGCCCCGCTCGCGCTGGGCGTCGAGCGCGAAGTCGATCATCATGATGGCGTTCTTCTTGACGATGCCGATGAGCAGCACGATGCCGATCACGGCCACGATGTCGAGCTCGGCCCCTGCCAGCTTGAGCGCCAGCAGCGCCCCCACCGTGGCCGAAGGCAGGGTCGAGAGAATCGTCACCGGGTGCACCATGCTCTCGTAGAGCACGCCGAGCACGATGTACATGGTGACCACCGCCGCCAGGATCAGCAGCAGCGTGTTCGACAGCGACGCCTGGAAAGCCAGCGCCGCCCCTTGAAAGCTCGCGTCGACTGCGGCGCCGACAGCGCCGTCGGCGCGTGCCTGCTCCAGCGCCTTTTGCACCTGGGCGACCGCATCGCCCAGCGCCACCCCAGGCGCAGCGTTGAACGACAGCGTCGCAGCCGGCAACTGGCCCACATGGTTGACGGCCAGCGGTGTGTGCCGCTCTTCGATATGCGCCACGGATGAGAGCGGCACCGGCGCGCCGCCCACCACCCCCGTTGTCGGCACGTAGATGCCGGCCAGTGCCTCCGGGCCGATGGCGAAGCGCGGTGCCACTTCCAGCACCACGCGGTACTGGTTGGACTGGGTGAAGATGGTGGATATCAGGCGCTGGCCAAAGGCGTTGTAGAGCGCGGTATCGATCGCCGCCACGGTGACACCCAGTCGGCCGGCCTGCGCGCGGTCGATGGCAACGTAGGCCTGCAAGCCCTGGTCCTGCAAGTCGCTGGCCACGTCCGAGAGCCCCGGCAGCGCGTGCAGGCGCTCCTGCATCGCCTGGGTCGCCGTCTCTAGCGCCGCGGCGTCGGGAGACGAGAGCAACAATTGGTACTGGGTGCGCGCCACGCGGTCTTCAATCGTCAAATCCTGCACTGGCTGCACGAACAGCCGGATGCCGGGCAGGCCCTGCGCGGCCGCCAGCAACCGCTGCTGCACCACGGGAGCCGCATCGCGCGTGCTGTGTGGGCGCAGGTCGATCAGCATGCGGCCGCTGTTGAGCGTGGTGTTCTGCCCATCCACACCGATGAACGAGGAGACGCTTTGCACCGCCGGGTCTTGCAGCAAGCGCTCGGCCACGGCCTGCTGGCGCTCGGCCATGGCGGCAAACGAGATGGATTGGTCGGCCTCGGTGGTGGCCTGCAAAAGCCCCGTGTCCTGCGTTGGGAAAAAGCCCTTGGGCACCCAGAAATAGAGCAGTACCGTGAGTGCCAACGTGGCCAGGAACACCACCCAGGTCAGCACGCTGTGATCCAGCACCACTTCGAGCATGCGGCCATAGGCGGCAACGGTGCGGTCAAAGAAGCGCCCCGTGGCGTGGAACAGCCGGCCGTGCTTCTCCGGCTCGGGCGCGCGCAGCAGCCGCGCGCAGAGCATGGGCGTGAGCGTCAGCGACACGCCAGCAGAGATCACGATGGACACCGCCATGGTGATGGCGAATTCATGGAACAGGCGCCCCACCACGTCGCCCATGAACAAGAGCGGAATCAGCACCGCGATGAGCGAAATCGTCAGCGAGATGATGGTGAAACCGATCTGGCGCGAGCCTTCGAGAGCGGCTTGAAGCGGGGTGAGCGGCACTGCCTCGGGATGCTCTAGATGACGGGCAATGTTCTCGATCATCACGATGGCATCGTCCACGACGAATCCGGTCGAAATCGTCAGCGCCATCAAAGTCAGGTTGTTGATGGAAAACCCAGCCAAATACATCACGCCCAAGGTGCCAATCAGCGAGAGTGGCACCGCCACGGCCGGGATCAGCGTGGCGGTGCCACTGCGCAAGAACACAAAAATGACCGCCACCACCAGCGCAATGGCCAGCAGCAGCTCGTACTGCATGTCGCGCACCGAGGCGCGGATGGTGACGGTGCGGTCGCTGAGTACCTGCACGTCAAGCGAGGCCGGCAAGCTGCTGCGCAGTTGCGGCAGCAGCGCCTGGATGCGGTCCACGGTGTCGATAACGTTGGCACCGGGCTGGCGCTGGATGTTGAGGATGACGCCGGCGCGGCTGCCCGTCGCCGGTGTGCCCGCCCAGGCGGCCAGGCGCGTGTTCTCGGCGTCGTCCACGGTTTCGGCAATGTCGCTGAGGCGAATGGGGGACCCATTGCGAAACGCCAGCACCAGGTTGCGGTACTCGGTGGCCGATTGCAGCTGGTCGTTGGCGTCGATGCTCGACGCTCGATCCGGCCCGTCAAAGCTGCCCTTGGCCTGGCGCACGTTGGCCGCGGCTATTGCCGCGCGCACGTCGTCCAGGCCCAAACCCAGGCCCGCCAGCGTGGCCGGGTTGACCTGGATGCGCACGGCCGGCCGGCGTCCGCCCGCCACCGCCACCAGGCCCACACCGGACACCTGGGAAAGTCGCGGTGCCAGGCGGTTTTCGACCAGGTCGTTGACGCGGATCACCGGCAGCGAGGGTGACGTGATCGCCAGCGTCATGATGGGCGCATCCGCCGGGTTGACCTTGCTGTAGAGCGGCGGCATCGGCAAATCGTTCGGCAGCAGGTTGCTGCCGGCATTGATGGCCGCCTGCACCTCCTGCTCGGCCACGTCCATGGCCACGCCCAGCGAAAAGCGCAGCGTGATCACCGAGGCGCCGCCCGAGCTGGTGGACGACATCTGCGTCAGCCCCTGCATCTGGCCAAACTGGCGCTCCAGCGGCGCGGTGACCGTGGCGGTCATCACATCGGGGCTGGCGCCTGGGTAGAGCGTGGTGACCTGGATGGTGGGGTAATCCACCTCGGGCAGGGCCGACACCGGCAGCAGGCGCAGCGCCAGCAGGCCGCTGAGCAGCAAGGCGAGCATCAGCAGCGACGTCGCCACCGGCCGCAGGATGAAAAGGCGCGAGATATTCATGCGAAAAGGACCCGCCGCAAGAGACCGGCCGAGGCGATCACGGCCGACCGGCCGACGCTGGGACCGAGGCGGACGCCGGGGCCGAGGCCGCAGCAGTGGCCGCTTCGACCGGACGGCTGGCCGCAGCCTTGGCCCGGCGCGCGGAGAGGAACGCGCGGCGCTCTTCAGGCGACATCGTGGCCAGCTTGGCGCGCACCTCGGGCGGCAGCGTCGAGGGGTCAAACCGCCGCGCCTTCACCACCGGCGCCGCGCCCGGTGCGGCGGGCGCGATGACATTGACCTTGGCGCCATCGCGCAGGCGGTCCAGCCCATCGGTCACCACCTTCGCCCCCACGGGAAGATCCGCCTGCACGCTCAGTCGATCGCCGTCCTGCGGGCCGGCGCGCACCGCTGTCCAGGCCACGGTGCCATCGTCCTTGACCAGGTACACATGGCCATTTTGCAAGGCCGTGGCGGGGACCGTGAGCGTATCTTTCAAGGTGTCGAGTTCAAGCTTGACATTGACGAACTGGTTGGGAAACAGCGCGCCGTTCTCGTTGGGAAAGGCCGCCTTGATGCGGATGCTGCCCGTGGCGGTGTCGATGGCGTTGTCCAGCGCACTGACCACGCCCGACCCCAGGCGCTGGCGCATCTCGCGGTCCCACAGCTCGACGGGCAGCGGGGTCTTGCTCGCCAGGCGCGGTGTGATTTGCGGCAGCAGGCCTTCGGGCACCGAGAACACGGCGTCGATGGGCCGCACCTGCGTGATGGTGACGATGCCGTTCGCGTCCCCCGGGGCCACCACGTTGCCCCGGTCGGCCTGGCGCAGGCCGAGGCGTCCCGAAATGGGCGCCGTGATGCGGGTGTACGAGAGCTGCAGCTGCGCCGCATCGCGCGCCGCACGGTCTGCGGCCACCGTGCCTTCGAGCTGGCGCACCAGGGCGGCCTGCGTGTCCACCTGCTGGCTGGCAATGGAGTTTTGCTGCTGCAGCTCGCGGTAGCGCGCCAGGTCCATGCGCGCGTTGGCCAGCAAGGCCTCGTCCCGGGTGAGCGCGCCCTGCACCTGGCCGAGCGCAGCCTGGTAGCTGCGCGGGTCGATGCGGGCCAGCAGCGTACCGGCCTTGACCTCGTCGCCTTCCTTGAAGTGCAGTTCGGTGAGTTCGCCCGACACCTTTGCCCTCACCACCGCCGTGGCGCGCGCGCTCATGCTGCCAATGGCGCTGACGCGCACCCGCAGGTTCTCGCGCCGCACCTCACCCACCGATACGGGCTGTACGGCCGGCCCCGCGAAGCGCCCGCCACGTCCGCCCGGCTTGGTCGCCTCAACACCCTGGGCCTTGCCGGCGCGCTGTTGCCACCACCAGCCGCCGCCCGCCAGCAATGCTGCCAGCAGCCCCAGGGTCAGCAGCAGCCCCCAACGCATGCGGCCGCGTGTAAATACGGGGAAGAAGTGGTAGGGGCGGGCAATTGGCATGGGCAGGCAACGCGGCAAAGCGGGGCAATAGCCTGCGATGGTAGCCAGCCGGCGCCC
>NZ_JBWKZM010000029.1:0-25578 GCF_059424465.1 Simplicispira sp. GW247-4R2A
GTTCGAAGAATTTTTTCTTCTCACCTCACTCAACATCCACCAACTTCACCCGCCGCACCACCGCATCCAGCAAACCCCTCTCGGGGCTTACTTGCCGTCAGCAGCGCAGCCTTGCATTGTAGTACGGGTTTTGACTCGAAGGCAAGGCCCAGTTAAAAAATTTTAATCTCCTTGCTTACAGAACTCCTTGAACAACCCAACCTATGCCGTTGCCGATAATCGGGGCACATGGCACTCATCACTCTATCCAATGCACAGCTCGCTTTCGGGCATGTCGCCCTGCTAGACCACGCAGATTTTTCCTTAGAGCCTAGCGAACGCGTAGGACTTATCGGACGCAACGGAGCAGGGAAGTCTTCGCTTCTAAGAATCCTTGAAGGCACTCGCCCACCCGACGATGGCACACGGCAAGTGCAGCGGGGAGTGCGACTGGCGTTTGTTGCGCAGGAGCCCGTGCTTGAGGCGAATGGCACGGTGTTCTCGTGTGTTTCAGAGGGGCTGTCGCCTGTAATCGCACTACGCGAACGCTATTTTTCTGGGGCACAAGACGACGACCTTGATGCGCTGCAAACACAAATCGAAGCCCAAGAAGGCTGGACCTGGGAGCAGCGCGTTGCGGAGACCCTGGAACGCCTGCACTTGGATGGCTCAGCACGTGTCGGCGATCTCTCAGGCGGGAAGAAGAAACGCGTGGCGCTAGCCCAGGCTCTGGTAACTCGGCCTGACATCCTTCTGCTGGATGAGCCAACTAACCACCTTGATCTTGACTCCATCGAATGGCTTGAAGAGTTGCTGCGCGACTTCAAAGGCAGCATCGTCACTATCACGCACGACCGCACATTCCTGGATCGCGTAGCAACACGCATTGTTGAGCTTGATCGGGGGCGGCTGTTGTCCTATCCTGGAAATTTTGCTCGGTATTTGGAGCAAAAACAGGAGCAGATGACCCAGGAACGCATCATCGAAGCAAAGGCCGAACGGCTGCTGGCACAGGAGGAAATTTGGATTCGCAAGGGCGTGGAAGCCCGTCGGACTCGAAGTCAAAGTCGGATTTCCCGCCTTGAGATGCTGCGCAAAGACCGTGCGACACGTCGTGATGCGATGGATGCGGTCAAGCTTGATATTTCCTCGGGAGCTCAAAGCGGCAAGCTGGTTGCAGAATTGGCGAATGTCTGCAAGAGCTACGGTGAGACGCAGATAGTGTCCGGCTTCAGCGCGACGATTCTGCGTGGTGACAAAGTTGGACTAATTGGTCCGAACGGAGCAGGGAAGACCACGCTCCTAAAGCTCATTTTGGGAGAGATAGCGCCTGACAGCGGGTCAGTGCGGCAGGGCTCCAAGATACAGGTGGCTTATTTCGATCAGATGCGCGAGGGAGTCGACCTCGATGCGACTCTGGAGGATTTCATCAGCCCCGGAAGTGAGTGGATTGAAATAGGACGGGAGCGCAAACATGTAAAGAGCTATCTGGGTGATTTCCTTTTTGCGCCCGCGCGGGCGCGCTCTCCAGTGCGCTCACTGTCGGGCGGGGAGCGCAACCGGCTGTTTCTGGCGCGCCTTTTCGCACGCCCCGCCAATGTTCTTGTGCTCGATGAGCCGACCAATGATCTGGATATCGAGACACTCGACCTGCTTGAGGAGTTGCTACAAAACTACGACGGCACTGTTTTTCTGGTGAGTCATGACCGCAGCTTTCTCGACAACGTCGTGACGAGCACCATCGCATTTGAAGGTGACGGAGTGTGGCGCGGGTATGAAGGCGGGGTGCGCGACTGGCTCTTGCAATCGGCCCGCGCACGTGAACTGGCCACGCCACGCACCAAGATCATGAAAGAGCAAGCCGACAAAAATCCAAAAGAAATGGCGCCCTATCGCTCAACCAGCGACGAGAAACCGCTATCAAAAAAGAAGTTGAGTTACAAAGATCAACGCGAATTGGATGGTTTGCCTCAACAAATCGCTGCACTAGAAACAGAGCAGCGGGGCCTACAGGCGGCACTTGCAGATGGCGCTCTCTACCAGACCGATAGCGCACGGGCCATTGCACTTCAAATAAGAGAGGCAGAAATTGAGACCGCTTTGATGGCTGCATTGGAACGCTGGGAAGCGTTGTCGGCGTGACGCCAGCAGCCTGCCTCAAATGCGGTGGAGCACACGATCCGCACCGCTACGCAGGCGCGCGACCAGTGCAGGCGCAATTGCCTGAAGAGGTAGCACCTCATCAGCGGCGCCATGTGCAATAGCCTCCCGTGGCATGCCGAATACGACACAACTTGCCTCGTCCTGCACAAAGTTATAACTCCCCGCATCCTTCATTTCACGCATGGCTACTGCACCATCTGCTCCCATTCCGGTCAACATAATCGCCAGTGCGTTGCGGCCCACAAAGGCCGCACCAGATTTGAACAGCACCTCAACCGAAGGTTTATGGCGATTGACCGGCACACCATCGTCCACCACGGCAATGTAATTCGCGCCGCTGCGTCCAACATGAAACTGCGTACCCCCAGGGGCTACATAGGCATGGCCCGGCAATAACCGCTCTCCGTTTGTAGCCTCTTTCACCCGAATTTGGCAAAGGCTATTGAGGCGTGCCGCAAAACTCGTCGTGAAACCTGCAGGCATGTGCTGCGTGATAACGATTGCTGGCGAATCAGGAGGCATATGCACCAATATTTCCTTGATGGCCTCGGTGCCGCCCGTGGATGCACCAATGAATACAATTTTTTCGGTAGACAATCGCCCGAGAAGCGCCGTTGGTGCCTCCACACTTCCCGAACGTGCAGTGTCGCTAACAGAAGGGGTTTGTTGCGAAAGGCGTCTCACCCTGGCTACCGCTGCCACGCGAATCTTGTCAACGATTTGTTGAGATAGATCGCTTAGACCATTGGCCACGCCTATACGCGGTTTAGCGACAAAATCCACGGCGCCCAACTCTAACGCCTTCATTGTGACCTCAGCACCACGCTCTGTGAGCGTGGAAATCATCACCACAGGCGTCGGGCGCAAGCGCATTAGCCGCCCCAGGAAATCGATGCCGTCCATGCGGGGCATTTCGACATCCAGCGTGATGACATCGGGGTCATGCTCCCGAATTAGTTCCCGTGCGATCAGGGGATCGTTGGCTGTCGCCACGCATTCCATATCGGGCTGGCGGTTAATGATCTCCGACAGCAAACTGCGCACCAAGGCTGAATCGTCTACTACTACGACGCGAATTTTCTTACCCATTTTCGGACTGCTCCGTCAGAAAAGATCTACTGAGCCGCCCGACGTCACCCGCGCAACAGTCTGCGCATTTCCGCCCTTCTCTTGCGCAACCAAATCCTCCGGATGAGCATGCGCGAGTCGCTTGACCATGGCTTTTCCTGTAACCGGAAAAAAACAAACCTTGCGAGGATAAATATCCAACACATCTTCTGATACCACAGGAATTCGCTCAGTCTGTAGATAGTTAACAACAAAGGCCGTATTTCTCTCGCCAACATTCATGGTCGTGAAACTATGCATCACCTGCGCACCGCCAAATATTTTAGCCTGCATCGTTTCTCGCCGCGCTCCTAACTTAAGCATTTCATTAATTAAAAGCTCCATCGCGTAAGAGCCATAGCGCCCTGACACATCCAGTGAATCACCATCAGGCAACATAAAATGGTTCATTCCTCCCACGCGCATTCGACTATCCCAGATACATGCAGCAATGCAAGATCCAAGAACCGTCATGATCACAAGATTCTCATTCGCCACGAAATATTCGCCTGGAAGCACCTTGACGGCGTTATATTGAAAATGATTATCAAAATAAAAGAACGAAGCTAGCCCAGGTCTTTTGAGTCTAGATTTAAGTTCATCCAACGAAGAATCAGGTGCAGCGACGTGATTGTTCCCATAAATTTCCGGTGCCAAGGGAGCAATGCGTGGGGCACGGCGTCGCTCAGATGGTGCGGCTGCCGCTGGAAGGGAGTTCACCGCAGCAATGGAAATAGGTTTTTGGGAGATCATGCGAATCGGAATATTGCTTGATATGCAGGTTGCTTATCGACGCTCATACACGGTTTTCCCTCGCAAGGAAAAAAGATCACGTGATTCGCTGAAATTCTCGGCATGCCCCACAAAAAGCATGCCACCAGGCTTGAGAACGCGGTGAATCCGTTCCAGGACGCGGCGCTGTGTGGGAGCGTCAAAATAAATCATGACATTGCGACAGAACACCACATCAAACGGATCACGAAATGGCCAGTCATCCCGAATTAGATTTACACTTATGAAATCAATAGCTCGCGAAAGTTCTGATTTGACGCGCACCAACCCTGAATTTTCTCCTTTTCCCCGGAGAAAAAATTTATGCATCCGTTCAGGCGTCAAGCCTTTGAGATTTTCCAGTCGATATACTCCTTGCGCAGCAGTCGCCAAAACTCGCGAATCTATATCGCTAGCCACAAGTCGAAACGTTGCGCTACTCCCTATGGTCTCCAATGCTGTGATTGCAATAGAATACGGCTCCTCCCCCGTAGAAGCCGCATTGCACCATACTCGCCACGCTGCGCCGGGCGGCCCAGAGCGAAGATGCTCAGCAAAAATATCAAAATGATGCTGTTCACGAAAAAAGGCAGTGAGGTTGGTAGTTAGTGCATTGATAAATTCCTGCCACTCCGCGCCATCGTGTTGCTCAAGCCAACCCAAGTAATCGTGGAAGCTGTTATGTCCGGTTTCCCGAAGACGCCGGGAAAGGCGGCTATAAACCATGGCATGTTTGCCATCATGGAGACTAATCCCTGCCCGCTGATAAATGAGGGCTTGTACCCTGGTAAAATCTGCATCTGTCCAGACAAATTCACGCCCTTGCTTCAACGGGCCTGTCGCAGAAGAAGTTTCACCCACGAGCGACTTCATTTGGCCGTCTTCCTGCAGATTTTCATTACTCCACCAATAAAATCTAAGCTGCTTTGGTTATCAGGAAAATTTTTATGCTAGGGCTCATTAATCAACCAATCAATCCACCGCCGCCACCAATCCCATATCTACATTTGACATTAATTTTTCTATATCAAGAAGAATTAACATTCTGTCATTTACAGATCCCAAACCAAAAATACAGGCGCTATCAATCGCACTCTCTATATCTGGCGCAGATTGAATATTATCAGGAGCAATCTCCATCACATCACTAACAGAATCCACCACAATACCAACAATTCTATTACGCAGATTAAGAATAATCACAACCGTAAAATCATCATATTTTACAAGCTTACAATTAAATCTAATCCGCATATCGACTATGGGCACTATAGTGCCGCGTAGATTAACCACCCCCTTAATAAACTCCGGGGAGTGGGCAATTCTAGTTGGCGACTCATACCCCCGTATCTCTTGAACCTTGAGAATATCTATTCCATACTCTTCATTTTCAAGACGAAAAGTGAGATATTCGCGAGATCCAGAGGACACAGCAGCATTATTTTTTTCATTTACATTCATTGCAATTTCTCCCTTTCAAAGCTGCCGGGATGGTTTATGTATTCAATGGCGGGCACGGCGCACCATGCTACTGGTATCTAGAATCAAAGCTACTTTTCCATCCCCCAATATGGTCGCACCAGATACATTAGGAACTTTCCGATAGTTGGACTCAAGATTTTTTACTACCACTTGATGTTGCCCAAGAAGCTCGTCCACTAACAGGGCGATTCGACTCCCATCAGACTCCACGACAACCATAATATCACTAGATTTTCCAGATCCATTTCTTGGGATTTGAAATATTTTCTCCATAGCAATCACTGGCATATATTCTTCACGCACTTTTACAAGTCGAGAGCCTTGTGCCACGGTGCTAACTTCTTCGGTATTGACCTGAAAGGATTCAACTACCGACGACAATGGAAGAATATAGACCTCATTACCAACACCGACGGACATACCGTCCATAATGGCCAATGTCAAGGGCAGTCGTACGGATACCCGCATCCCGTACCCTTCGGACGAATCCACTTCCACACTGCCGTTAAGCGCTGCGATGTTTCGTTTCACCACATCGAGCCCCACGCCACGGCCCGACACATCGGTGACCACCTCTGCCGTCGAAAATCCTGGGGCAAAAATAAGCTGCCAGACCTCGGCATCGGTCAATTGATCCGACACATCCATACCTCGCTCTCGCGCCTTTCGCAGGATTTTTTCGCGAGACAGGCCCCGGCCATCGTCCTTCACCTCAATGACGATGGACCCGCCTTGGTGCGACGCAGAAAGAGTAATGGTGCCGTGCTCTGGCTTACCTTTTGCCAGACGATCCGCGGGCATCTCAATTCCGTGATCCCCGCTGTTGCGCACCAAGTGCGTCAACGGATCGGTAATTTTCTCCACGAGGCCCTTGTCGAGCTCTGTGGCCTCACCAAACGTAACGAGATCCACCTTCTTGCCCAGCTTGTTGGCGAGGTCACGCAGCATGCGCGGGAACCTGCTGAACACAATGGACATCGGAATCATCCGGATGGACATTACCGATTCCTGCAGGTCGCGCGTGTTCCTGTCGAGATCGGCCAAGCCTGCGAGGAGCTGCTGGTACACCGCAGCATCCAGGTCGCGACTGTTTTGCGCCAGCATCGCCTGCGTAATCACCAACTCTCCCACCAAGTTGATTAATTGATCGACTTTATTGACTGCGACACGAATGGTGCTGGACTCCACATGCGCCTGGGTGCCGGCTTTGGCCTCAGAAACCTTGGAAGACACAGCCTTGTTTACGGCGAGAGTACCGCCATCAGTTACCGCCGCCTGCACCGTGATGGGCAGCGGGGCTGTGCCTGGGGAGCCTGGAGCATCGGGAAAAAAGCCATACGGTATCTCGCCGGAAGGTGACGTTGAGAGCGCAAGATCGGGCGCGAGCGTGGTTATGACGACCTGCTCCTTGGCGACGTGAAATGCGAAAAGATCAAGCAGATCTCCGTCACTGGCACTGGTTGTGACCTGGAAGGACCGTATGGATGGATCTTCTGCAACACCATCCGCAATGGAGCCCAGTCCTGGAATATCCCGAAAAAGCTCCTTGATAACATCGGCGCTGCTGGCTTCTTCTAACGGCCCTATTCGAATCAGAAGTTGCCGTTCTCCGGAAGCCCCTTCCGATGAAGGTTGTGCGGATGCCTGTGCTACCAATTGAGGGGCCGCAACAGAGGTGCGCACGTCTGGCATCTGTGACGGCAATCTCGTTGGTACATCGGGAATACCTCCAGACGCCAACTCGGCAATTCGCCGCACCAAATCTGCTGTCGATGGCGCCTCGCCCTGCTCTCCTGTTTGGTGCCGCGAAAGAAGGCTGCGTGATGCATCTGCAGACTCCAGTAAAACGTCAACCATTTGGGGCACAGGGGTCAATTCATGGCGCCGCAACTTATCCAGAAGCGACTCCATGTGATGCGTAAGCTCCGCTACATCGGCAAACCCGAAGGTGGCAGCCCCTCCTTTGATCGAATGGGCGCAGCGGAAAATACCGTTGAGCTCCTCGTCATCCGCGTTCTCGAGCGAAAGATCAAGCAGGATCTGCTCCATCTGATCCAGGTTTTCACCCGCTTCTTCAAAAAAAATTTGATAAAACTGGGTCAGATCGAAATCTGCACCGCCGCCTTCTTGATGCAGTTCAGCCATGGATCGCTCCTGATGATCGAAACGTACGTTGGTTTTTCTTCACGGCATCACCTTTCGGATCACTTCTATCAGGCGATTGGGATCGAATGGCTTGACCAGCCAACCGGTGGCTCCTGCTGACCGTCCTGCCTGTTTCATTTGATCACTTGATTCAGTTGTGAGAATCAAAATAGGCACGGTCTTGAATTTTGGGTGTTCGCGAAGTTTTCGGGTCAAGCCTATGCCATCAAGGCGTGGCATATTTTGATCAGCCAATACCAAATCAATGTCATGGGTTTGTGCTTTCTCGTAAGCATCCTGCCCGTCAACCGCCTCAACCACATGGTAGCCAGCACCGGAGAGAGTAAAGGCCACCATCTTCCGCATGGACGGTGAGTCATCAACGGCAAGAATCGATTGCATGTAAGTGCTCCAACGAACGGGATTAAATAAAACTGTAGCGATTGTGTGGCTTAGAACAGGTCAACCGAGCCAGCATCCATTTCGCTTTGCGTAACCGGATTGGGGCGATCAGGCGCCATATCGGCAAATGAAGCAGCTTCTTCACCTTCTTCAGTCCCCATGGCTTCTGCAGCCAACTGAAAAGCACAGGCCTGCAAAACCTTCGTGGTGTGCCAGATGAGTTGCGACGCCATGTCTTGAAATTGCAGTTCTACCACCGCACTGCGCAAGGCGTTTTGCACGATCTGGAGTTCCGGAGAGTTCTGGACCAGTGATCCACTGAGAGATTCATTGGCCTCGCCAAAACGCTCCAACAAATTGTCAGCGGCATGGCTGAGTAGCCCTTCAAGGCGATGCAGGTCATGCATGACGACAAGCAAGGAATCCTGCAAGTCAGCAGCAACCATCACCGGCAAATGCACCTCCGGACCCTTGGTCGACTCTGAAACTGGTGGCACAAGGTCATCCTCCATCGTGAACGACATGACGTCTAAATCCATTGACACGCCATCACACTCGCATCAAGTTGGTGATTGCCAACAACATCTATATTGGAGGCGAGAAGACGCGCTTCCCCAACCGGGCAACCACGCTTGTTTGTTCCAATTTGTATCCTATGATAGCTTGCTTATGGCGTCTGTCGAACACACGTTGCCGCTACGCATCCTTCATCTTGAAGACTCGCTGGCAGACCATCGCCTCACCGTCCTGGCTCTGCGCGAAAGTGGCATGTCTGTCGAGATGCACCATGTGGACATCTTGGCTGATTTTTTGACCGCTATGGCAAACATGTCGTTTGATGCCATCCTTGCCGACTACCAGCTTGCCGGCTTCACTGCGCTCGATGCATGGCGATTTGTGGCAGACAAACCACTGTCTCCCCCCTTCATTCTGCTGTCGGGCGCCATTGGTGAAGCCGCTGCGGTCGATGCAATCCGATTAGGAATCGCGGACTATGTGTTGAAGGATCAACTCTTTCGACTTCCGCATGTAATTTCCCGCGCATGTGAAGTGCACCATGCACGAACACAACGTGAGCTGGCCGCTCAAGAATTGGCCCAGTCACAGAAGAACTTGGCCCAGCTCACAGAACATCTTCAAGATTCCATTGAAGAAGAGCGCGCCGCCATCGCCCGTGAGATTCACGACGATATTGGCGGAGCCCTAACCGCGATACGCTTTGACCTCGCCTGGATTGAGCGCCACGCACAAGATGGCAGCGTGACCAGCCATGCACATGCGGCCACGGAGATGCTGCAGCATGCACTTGGCGCGAGTCAGCGCATCATGAAAAATCTCCGCCCACCTGTCCTCGACCAGGGCCTGGCAGCAGCTCTCGAATGGTTGGCACGGGATTTCGAACACCGCACGGGCATCCCCGTGAATTTGTCATCCAGCCTGCGCAATGCTGAACTGGCTGCGCACTTGCAGCTCGTTGCCTACCGTACTGCACAGGAAGCGCTTACCAATATTTCAAAGCATGCTGCTGCCGCTGCTGTCGACATTGACCTCTCCGATGCCGAAAACGTACTCACATTGGAAGTGAGCGACAACGGACAGGGCATGGACACAGAAGCGCGCAACAAGCAACAAAGCTTTGGCCTTATCGGCCTCAGCGAGAGAGCCAAAACCGCAGGTGGATGGCTCGACATTAGCAGTCGCCCTGGCCGTGGAACATCTGTCATCCTTTCCGTGCCTCTTAACCAAGACACTGCCTATGATCCACGTTGTGCTTTGTGATGACCATGCCTTGGTCCGCCGCGGAATTCGTGATACTTTAGAAGAAGCGGTGGATATCAAAATAAGCGGCGAAGCCGGGAGCTATTCTGAACTACGGGAAGTGCTGCGATCCACACCCTGTGATGTCCTATTGCTCGACCTGAACATGCCTGGTCGCAGCGGCTTGGAGGTGCTGAGTTCGCTGCGCGAAACCCATCCACGCATCAAGGTTCTAGTGGTCTCTATGAACCCGGCGGACCAGTATGCCGTACGGTGCCTGCGCGCGGGAGCGCAAGGCTATGCAAGCAAGGCCGCCGACCCTCTTGTTTTGATTGATGCCGTACATTTGATCGCGCAGGGACGTAAATACCTGACTTCTGAGGTGGCGCAAATGCTCGCTGAAAGCATTTCCGAGCCCGCCCAAGTGGCAGGGCATGCTGCATTGTCGGAACGCGAACTACAGACATTGTTGAAGATCGCGTCTGGAAGGCGCCTGTCCGAAATTGCCGAAGAACTGATGCTCAGCCCCAAGACTGTCAGCGTGTACCGGGCGCGAGTGCTTGAAAAACTCAAACTCTCCAACAACGCAGAGTTGACCGTGTATGCCATCCGCAATGGTTTGGTTTAACGATACGGCTTGCCTGCGCAGCAGTTCTTATCCAATCCGCTTCAGCGCTGGACAATGAACAAGTCCATGGCCTGCTGCATGAGTGTCAGCATCGGCTGCTCAAGCAGCGGCAAAGTTGCCGTGATACCTAGAAGGCCTACGGTGAGTGTCACGGGGAAGCCCACAGCGTAGATGTTCATTTGGGGCGCAACGCGAGAAATGATACCCAGCGTCAGATTCACAAAAAGCAGAAGCGCAACCATTGGCAACGCAATCCACAAGGCGCTCGAGAACAACGAAGTCCCTAGTTCGTAGAGTCGCATTTGTCCGATGGCCACCAAAAAATGACTTCCTACGGGAAACCGGTCGAAGCTCTTGACTACCGCCATCAGCACCATCAGATGGCCATTGATCACGACGAAGAACAGCGTCGCCATATTGCCAAAGAATCGCGCCACCGCACTCACCTGGGTGTTGCTCGCCGGATCGAAGAAAGATGCGAAGTTAAGCCCCATCTGGAGCCCAATCACTTCACCGGCAAGCTCAACTGAGGCAAATACCAAGCGCACGGCGAACCCGATGGCAAGTCCAATCAACACTTGCTGCGCCACGACACCAAGCGCATCAGAACCATTGAACGGAACCTGGGGTTGGTCTTGCAGCATCGCCTGGGCACAAAGTGCCACAAAAAAAGCAAGACCAATGCGCACGCGTACGGGGATGACGCGCATCGAAAACACCGGAGAAACAGAAAATAAGGCCAGCACACGCAGAAACGGCCAAAGAATTGGCGACATCCAGGCCACGATCTGGGCTTCAGAAAACGTGATCATGGCCGTTGGGTCGCTCAGCCAACGACCGATGGAATAGATTCAATAGTGCGTCGGATGAAATCCACCAAGGTGCTCACCATCCATGGGCCAGCAAAGACAAACACAGCCACTGCTGCGACCAATTTGGGGACGAAGGCAAGTGTCGCCTCATGAATCTGGGTGACCGCCTGAAAAATACTCACAAGGAGACCCACCGCCATGACCACACCGAGCACCGGCATGGCAATCATCAATAACAACATCAAAGCATCGTGGCCAACGGTCAACACAAATTGCGGGGTCATACGCCTACCTCCCTATCTTCCAGAGAAAGAAAACCGAAACACTCCAAGTGCGTGTCATAGAGCGCTCCTCGAAGGTTGTGTCAGGTGACAAAGCTCGCCGCGAGCGAGCCGATCAGAAGGTTCCATCCATCTGCCAACACGAACAACATCAACTTGAAGGGAAGCGCCACCAGCACAGGGGACAGCATCATCATTCCGAGAGACATCAAGATGCTGGAGACCACCATGTCAATCACCAGGAAGGGAATGAAAATCATGAATCCGATCTGGAACGCCGACTTGAGCTCGCTCGTGACAAACGCAGGCACCAGAACACGCAGCGGAGCCGTCTCTGCCGTAACGGATGCGTCAAGCCGCGCCAGATGCGCAAACAAGGCAAAGTCGGACTGGCGAGTTTGTTTGAGCATGAATTGGCGCATGGGGGCCTCTGCCTTAGCTGCGGCCTCCTCGAACCCTATGGCATTGGTGGTGTAGGGAATGTAGGCATCCTCATAGACGCGATCAAGCGTCGGTCCCATGACAAACATGGTGAGAAACAGCGACAGCCCTATGATCACTTGGTTGGGTGGCGCAGACTGCGTCCCGATAGCCTGGCGCAATAGGGACAGTACGATCACAATGCGCGTGAAGCCCGTCATCATCAACAAGATGGCCGGCAAAAACGACAACGCGGTAAAGAACAGCAGCGTCTGAATCGGAACCGAATAGCTGGCCCCCGATGGCCCAGAACCAATCAACAGAGGCAAGGAAGCGTTTGTCTGTGCAAAGACAACGCCGTGCCCCAATAAACTGCCCAGCAGGACGAGCGGCGCGGCGGCTGGACGCGCCCTTAACACCGCTCTTGTTTTAACCACGTCCCACGTCCTTCTCATCGGTGGGCGCTGGTTCTCGCGAATGCAAAGGTCCGACCGCTGACGCATTCGCCATGGCGTTTGAAAATGAACCAATCCCAGCACCGGGATCGGCGCGCGAAACCTGCGTGTACAGACAACAGATGCTCTGCGGCGTTACGCCCAGAATTAAGGTCGTGCGGTCCCCATCACCGCCCATTTCCACAGTAACAACACGCTGATGTGGTCCAACTGCTATGGCAGAGAGCACACGTGGAGGCGGGACAGAAGACCCAGCGAGGCGACCTTGGCGCTGCCGCACCCGACGCACCAGCCAGGGAAGCGAGGCAATGCCCAACACAAACACAATCACGAGTAACAGGGTTTGCGTCATCCCTGGCCTCGGCTGACCCGGCGCAGGCGCTCGGAAGGCGTCACCACATCGGTGAGGCGGATACCGAACTTGTCGTTCACCACGACGACTTCCCCCTGCGCAATCAGGTATCCGTTGACCAGCACATCCATGGGTTCACCAGCCAAGGCATCAAGCTCCACGACCGAGCCCTGAGCAAGCTGCAAAATATATTTAATAGGCACCTTGGTGCGACCAAGTTCCACCGACAGCTGCACGGGAATGTCGAGCACCATGTTGATGTCGTTCGCCGGCGCATCGTTGGAGGCAGAAAATGGCCTGGTGGCCTCACCACTCAGCGGCCCGCCCTGCTCTGGGTCTGGGCTCGAAGCCGAAGACTTCTGCTCTTCCAGTGCCTCGGCCCAGCCGGCAAACGGATCGCCTGCGTCTTCACCCGCTCCGGCAGAGCCATCGCCTGTCTTGTCGTTTTCAGTTGACATTTTTGTCCCCCATCCAATTTTGGTCGGCGCTGCGTAAACACTGCTCAATACGGATGGCGTACTTGGAATTGTGTGTACCGTACTGGCACTCAAATACCGGAACACCACCTATCGAGGCACGAATGCGGGGCTCACGATCAAGTTCAATGAAATCGCCCGGCTTCATCGCGAGCAACTGCTCCACGGTTGCATCGGCACGCGCCAGTTCGGCCACAAGCGTCACTTCGGCCGCCTGAATCTCACGCGTGAGCACGCGCACCCAGCGGCGGTCCACCTCGATGGAATCGCCCTGCGTGGACGAATACAGTACATCGCGAATCGGCTCCAGCGTGGCATAGGGCATGCAAATATGAATCGCCCCAGAGAGATCACCAATTTCAAGCTGGAAGGCCGTCGACACCACAATCTCGCTAGGGGTTGCAATATTGGCAAACTGAGGCTGCATTTCTGACCGTTGGTACTCCAGTTCCAGAGGATAGATGCCCTGCCATGCCTTTTTGTATTCCGAGCAGATGACATCCACCAACCGGTTGATGATGCGCTGCTCAGTAGGCGAAAAATCACGGCCTTCGATACGCGTCTGGAACTTTCCAACACCCCCAAACAGCGTATCAATGATGCCGAACACCAACGACGGCTCGCAGACAATCAGCCCACTTCCACGCAAGGGGCGAATCGCCACGATGTTGAAGTTGGTCGGCACCGCCAATTCGCGCAGAAACGCACTGTAGCGCTGCACGGCCACCATACCAACGGAAATTTCTGGACTGCGGCGGATGAAATTGAACAAGCCAATCCGAAAATTGCGTGCGAAGCGCTCGTTGACGATTTCCATCGTCGGCATGCGCCCGCGCACGATCCGCTCCTGGCTCGAAATATCGTAGTTCCGAACCTCACCAGCCTCGAAAATTTCCTGTTCGGTTTTTTGGCTCTCCCCGGTTACGCCTTCGAGCAGGGCGTCGACTTCTTCCTGAGACAGGAACGATTCGCTCATCGGATACCCCCTGCTCCTATTGAATGATGAAGCCAGAGAACAGGACCCGGTGGACCGGATTCTCCTGCCCCCCCGCTTTGCCCTTGTCTTTGCTCTTATTCTCGGCGCGGTGCCCAGCAGTAGGCTTCGCAGCGGTCACCCCGACAGGAGCATCCGGCACAGAAAACCCGAGTGGACGCGAGACTTCGCGCAGGATGTCATGCGCTAGCTTGTCTTTCCCCTCGCGACTCAAAAGCTCGTCTGAGGTTTTCTGGGAAATCAGCAGCAGCACACTACTGCGTATGCTGGGCATGAACTGCTTGATAAGTTCTGCTGTCTTGGCATCAGCAAGCTCCAGCGTGATACCGACCTGCGCGAACCGCTCCCCCCCCGGATCCGCCAAATTTACTACCATGGTGTCTATGGGAAGAAATGTTGGTGCAGATGCAGGCTCCTTGGCCACCGCCTCAACGTCATCCCCGTTTTCATCCACCGCATGGCGCTGCGACACCACATAGGCCACTCCAGCCCCGGCAAACAGCAGCAACACCACCACGACCGCCACGATGATGAGCAGCTTTTTGCTAAGCCGCTTCTTTGCAGGCTTCTTCTCTGTTTCGACGGCAGTTGACACTTTCAAATATTCCTTGGAACGGCAAATGGGCGTCAAAGCCCTCTCGAGTTCAATGCAAATCAGGAGCAAGCGCGCTGACAAAGTGCAGGTCATCGAGCAAGCACAGCCTGCAAAGATTTTTCTTGCGAAGGCAGGCGACTACATAGAAGCCATTATTGGCGGCCAGCCAAGCCATGATACCGAGATAAGGCCCGGAAACGGGCCACAGTCCCCCGAGTCAGGGTATTTGAGTTTGCGACGGGTGCGCAGCCAACCAATGGCGCATCAAAAATCCCTCAGTTGCAGGGGCCCAATACATCAGGCGATGTGAATGAATACAGCATGGCGGAAAGGACCACAGAGCCCCTTCCGGTCAAGGCGAGGGAGAGGGGTTCGCTCACCCCTTCTCAGACATACAGATCGACCGAGCTGCTTGTCAACGTCCGGCGCACCGCTTGCGCCGGCTTGTCTACGACGGCCAGCACGTTCGTTGTAGGGGCGCCAAACGGCGCGCTCCTTCCTCCCTGATCCCCTGTTTGCCCAGATGCGCCTGCATCCACGGTAGCACCCGACAACACCAGCCCCTCCCCGCGCAACAGCTCGCGCAACTGCTCCATTTTGTCCGTGAGCAGTTCACGTGTCTGAGCCTGATCGCTATGAAATGCCACATGCGCCTCATTACCTGCTAGCGACACACGCACATCGACCGGCTGGCCCGCATGCTCCACCGTCAACTCTGCGTTCTTGAGACTCTCACTCAACCAATACGTGACCTGCTCTGCAACAGCGTCCTCAGGCGATGCCGCCATTCCGTCTGCAATTCCATGCCCAAGGTCGGTCAAGACAGACCCCCCAGACTCTGCCCACGCTTGGCCCACCGTAGTGGCGCCAAAACCCGAATGTTCGCTTCCAGGTAACTCCGTACGATCCCGGTAGAAATCGGATGTGGATGCTCCTGCATCTATCGGCAGCGGCGTCGCTGCAACAAGGCCAGCGACATCGCTAACCGAGCCAGCGCCTTTTTCAGCCGCTTTTTGTGAAGTCGCTTGCAACTGGCCGCTCTCTGACAACGCACGAGGGTCCATGTGAGTTCCCAGAAGCCCAGCACCCGCCCCTTGCGCTCCAGTTTGCGTCAAACCAGCCGCTTGCGGAAATGTCCGCAATGGGCCGGACAGTGCAGCACTAGCACTAGCACTGGTGGCAGGGGACGCAAGCGAAGGGCGGTGTCTTGATACATTTGCTGCGCCGATCTTGGTTGACGCGACCGAAGCGTCCATGCGACTGGTCTGCGCCACCACTCCCCCACCAGCGCCCAGTCCTCCAGACGGAAGCGCAAGGGTGAGGGGCATGGCGGCATCTTGAGCCGATACCGACGCTCCCTGCTCTGGTAGCGCCGCCTGGCTCTTGCCTTTCAACGCGGGGCGACCACCCACCACAGCACCGTTGGAAGCTGCAGGAATTTCTGGCAGCAACGCTCCATCGCCAGTCGTTCCAAGCGGCACATCTTGTGCGGCGACAGATGCAACGTCACCACCCTGGCGGCCTTGTGCACCCAGTTGTGAAATAACCTCGGCAGTGTCAGCGTCAACAGCCCCCTTATCAGCGCCTCGCTTGGTGGCGGCACGGGCTGTCGCAGTGACGGGATTCGTGCTGCTCGAACCCACTGCGATGGCCTTGATGCCACCGCCGGCAATACCCTGGTGCGTTACGGGTTTGACCGAGCCCGTGCCGGCGACTTGCACATTCTCGGTTTGCTCAGCCGCCGCAGGGCCCCCCAATACCTTCGTTGCGCCATCGGTCGGCGCAGCCCCTGCGTCCAGAGCTGAATTTAGCGATCCAGTACCTTCTTTGGGCTCCTCGGGAGAAGCCGGGGCGTCCAGGTTCACGCTTGATTGCGCTCCCAAACCGGAAAGCAGCGCAGAAAAAGCACCAGAAGTCTGTTCGGTTTCGGCACCCGGTTTTTGCCGCACGGCATGCGCTCCGTCAGCAGACTTAGAAGGGCCAAGGCGAATGCTGTCCATGATGATGGTCTCCGATATCTTTAGGCTTGGTGCACGTTCAGGCGCAGCTGCAATGCCAACTGGGCACGCTCATCGGTCTGCTTCTGTTCGTGCCGTTGTTCTGCCAGCGCCCATTCGCGCTGCCGCTTAGCTACCAACTTCTTAAGCGTAGCCAAGCGCAATTCCGCTGCCAGCAAAGTGCTCTCGCCATCGGCAACGCGACGCGCATGGTCTTCAAGCACTTTGGTCTGCATCTCCATCGCATGCTCCAGCCGCCCCATGAAATGCCGATGGTGAAACAGTACTTCCGGCATCACATGCGCACCGGAACGCATCCCCCAGCGGGACTCAGTTTCCCTGGCATATACCTGCAACTGCTCCATTTGCTCTTCAGCGGCAGCAGCACTGGCGCGCGCGTCCTGCAAGGCATGGCGAGCACCATCACGCTGCCTTGCGGTCATTTCGACAGCAATCTGCAACGTGCTTTTTTTTACGTTCATGGTGCCGGTCACTCAAAAACATCGGCCATTGCTGCAACGCTCTGCTCCAGCGGCGCCGCTTCAAACATGTTTTGCTGCAAGAACGCCTCCATGGCAGGTTGCAGCCGAATGGCTTCATCAAGCCCAGGGTCGGAGCCGCTCATATACGCGCCAACCTGCACCAAGTCACGGCTTTTCTGGTAGCGCGAGTACACGGCACGAAACCGGCGCGCCAGCTCAAAATGCTGTTGGCCGATCACATTGTGCATAACGCGAGACGCGGATTGCTCGATGTCGATGGCCGGAAAATGCCCCGTCTCGGCCAAGGCGCGCGAGAGAACGATGTGCCCATCCAGAATGGCGCGCGCCGCGTCGGCTATGGGGTCCTGCTGGTCATCCCCCTCGGAAAGCACGGTATAGAAGGCCGTGATGGACCCCACGCCATGCAAACCGTTGCCGCTTCGTTCAACCAATTGCGGTAGCTTGGCAAAACACGATGGTGGGTAGCCTTTGGTGGCCGGTGGCTCACCAATCGCCAAGGCAATTTCGCGCTGCGCCATCGCATAGCGGGTGAGTGAATCCATCAGCAGCAGCACATGCTTGCCTTTGTCTCTGAAGTGCTCGGCAACCGCTGTCGCGTACGCTGCACCCTGCATGCGCAGCAGCGGGGGCGCATCGGCCGGTGCGGCTACAACCACGGCGCGCCCGCGATCTTGTGCGCCCAGAATGTCTTCGACAAATTCCTTCACTTCGCGCCCACGCTCACCAATCAGGCCCACCACAATGACATCGGCGGCGGTGTAGCGCGCCATCATGCCCAGCAGCACGCTCTTGCCCACGCCCGAGCCGGCAAACAGCCCCAGGCGCTGGCCTCGGCCGACCGTGAGCAAGGCGTTGATGGCGCGCACGCCTGTGTCCAGCGGATCGCGCACCGGGTCACGGTCCATGGCATTGATCAGGCGCCGGTCCATAGGGTCGGCCGAAACCTGCTGCAGCGGGCCACCGTGGTCGAGCGGCAAGCCTTGGGCATCGACCACGCGGCCAAGCAGTCCATCGCCCATGGGCAGGCGCAGCACGCCGATTCTCTGCACCGGCCGTGCCACCTCGAACAAACGCAGCGGCGCCACGTAGGGCGCCGCCGGCACCACACGGGCGCCGCTCGACAAGCCCTGGGTATCACCCGCTGGCATTAAAAAGGCGCGTTCGCCGGAAAAACCCACCACCTCTGCCAGCGTGCGCTCCTCCCCGTTTTCCACAAAACACTGCGAACCCACCGGCACGCGAATGCCGCTGGCCTCCAGCACCAGGCCGGCCAGGCGCGTCAAGGTACCGCGAGTCTCCAGCGCCGGTGCATCGGCGGTGCGCCGGCGCGCCTGATCCAGAAAGGCGCTCCAGGCCGAGCTGACTTCAGTCGGCTGCATGGTCTGCCTCCTCGCGCCAAGGCATATCAATCCCCAAAGGTGCGAGCGCACGCTGCCAGCGTCTTTCAAGTTGTCCGTCAATTACAGCGCCTGCCTGCTCCACGAGACAGCCACCGGGCGCCACGCTGGCATCGGCAATCCATTGAATGGCAGCAGCCGAAAACTCTGTTTTCAATGCCGACCCCAATGCCTGCGCGTCGATGGGATGCAGGCGCACAGCAATGGGCCGCCCATCAGCCACCAGGCTTCCCAAGGCTTCGGCGATAACGGGCTGCAAGGCCGCGCGGTCGCTCTGCAGTTCCCGTCGCACCACATGCCGGGCAATCTCGCAGGCAAGTTCAAGCACCCCCTGCGCCACGTTTTGCTGCGCGGCTGCCAGTCCCTGTTCAAATGCAGCCGCCAAACTGGCAAGTTGCTGCGCGGCAATAACGCCCTGGCCAGCGACATAGTCGTCGAGCCGGTGCTGCCATTCCAACGCCGCTTGCTCGACTCCCTGGGCGTGTCCCAGGGCAAAAGCTTCATCCCGAATGTGCTGCTCGGCTGCCGCTTGCGCTGCTTCATCAACGGCTGGGGGCAGTTCGGGCACCTCGCTCTGCTCCTCCGGGGCAGCATCAGCGCCGACAGCGCTGAACCGCCACTGCATGACATCCCCCACCTCCTCGCGTGGGATAAAGCGCGCATACGCGCTGCTCTTAGATGAAGGCTTCGTCACCTGCGCCTCCCAGCACGATCTGTCCTTCATCGGACAGACGGCGCACCGTCTTGAGGATCTCCTTTTGCTGCGCTTCCACTTCGGACAGGCGCATCGGTCCACGTGTTTCGAGGTCTTCGCGCAGTGCCTCGGCCGCACGTGAGGACATGTTGGAGAGGAACTTCTCGCGCAGTTCGGGCGCTGCGCCCTTGAGTGCGACCACCAAAGTCTCGGACGCCACCTCCTTGAGGACCGTCTGAATCGACTTGTCGTCAAGCTTCATGACATCGTCGAACACGAACATCTTGTCCATGATCTTCTGTGCCAGGTCAGGGTCGTGGGCGCGGATGTTCTCCAGCACCACCCCTTCGGTGTTGCTGCCCAGCAAGTTAATGATTTCGGCTGCCGCCTTGACACCACCAAGCGAGCTTTTGCGCACCTTGTCGCCCCCAGCGAGCACCTTGAACAGCACCTCGTTAAGGTCCTTGAGTGCCGTGGGCTGGATACCTTCGAGCGTGGCCACGCGCAGCAGTACCTCGCTGCGCTGGCGGTCGCCGAACTGCATCAGCACGCCTGCGGCGTGGTCGTAGTCCAGATGCACCAGAATGGCAGCGATGATCTGCGGGTGCTCATTGCGCAGCAGTTCCGCGACCGACAAAGGGTCCATCCACTTGAGGCTCTCAATGCCCGAGACATCCCCCCCTTGCAAAATCCGGTCGATCAGCAGAGAGGCCTTGTCGTCCCCAAGGGCACGCTTGAGCACCGCACGGACATAGTTGCTTGTGTCGGACACCAACAGGCTCTGGGCCGCAGCCGCACCGGAAAACTTGTTGATGACCTCGTCCAGTCGCTCACGCGAAACATTGCGCATGCGCGCTATGGTTTCGCCCAGCTTTTGCACCTCTTTGGGCGACAAGTGCTTAAACACTTCCGCCGCCTCTTCCTCCCCCAGCGACATGAGGAAGATAGCAGCGTCGTTCAGGCCTTGTTCGTCCATGGTAGGTGCATCGTAGCGGGCTTGCGGTCAGGCTGCGTCGCCATTGACCCAACTCTTGATGATATGGGCGACGGCCATCGGATTCTCACGTGTCAGCACGCGGGCATCTTCAAGGCGCAGTTGCTCCTCGGTGGGGGGCGCAGGAGTTGCTGTTCTGGAGGGTGGGGGCAGCGCCGGACGCTGCGGCGCTTCCGCCTCCAGGGCGTCAAGCGTGCCGCCCGCAGCCTTGCTGCGGGCAGGTGCCCCGGAAGCCAAATTCTTGAACGCGGGCCGCACCAGGCCCAGCAGCACCAGAGCACCAAACAAGAACAGTCCCACGGGCCAGGCAAAGCTACGGGCCAGGTCCAATGTTTCAGGCTGCTTCCACAGGGGGGTCTGCTCTACCGCTTGCGTCTCTACCTGGAAAGGCGCGTTCATCAGGTTCACGGAGTCGCCACGTTCCTTGTTGAATCCAATGGATTCCCGAACCAGTGCGGTCATGCGCTCGAGTTGCTCGGCGGACAGCGCCTTGGTCACCGTCTTGCCCCTTTCCTGGCTGCTTTGGTAATTGACGACCACCGCAGCGCTCAGGCGCTTGACGGTGCCGCGTCCAGCGCGCGTCACCTTGACCGTCTTGTCCACCTCGTAGTTGGTGGTGGACTCACGCTTGCGCGTGCCCGACTCGTTCGCTTGCTGCTGGCCTGCGGCCGTGGGCGCAGGGTTGGCGCCGTTGATGGGCGCAGCGGACGGGCCCGGCGGCTGGTTGGCCACGGCGCCTGCCGCACCGGTTGCCGTGGTACTGGTATTGCCGCTGGTCTCCATGACCTGCTGGCTGCGAATGGCACTCGCGTCAGGCGCCTGGTTCGGCCGAAACTGCTCGGCAGTCGATTCGGTCTGGCTGAAATCGACGTCGGCCGTCACCTGCGCCTTGACGTTGTTGCGGCCCACGATGGGCTCGAGCATCTCCATGACGCGGCGCGTGTACTGCTGCTCAATCTGCTGCACGTACTGCAACTGCTGGGCGTCAAATTCGCCGCTCTGCGCCCCGTCCGGTGTGCTGGAAAGCAGTTTGCCCGTATCGTCGAGCACGCTCACGGCGGACGGCGCCAGTTCGGGCACGCTGGAAGCCACGAGGTGCACGATACCGGCCAGCTGCGCCCGGTCCAGCACACGGCCGGGGTAGAGGCTGATCAAGACCGAGGCGGATGGTTTTTGCTGCTCACGGAAAAACCCGTTCTGGTTGGGCAGCGCCAGATGCACGCGAGCGCTCTGCACAGAAGAGAGCGACTGGATGGAGCGCGTCAACTCGCCTTCAAGCCCGCGCTGGAAATTGAGCCGCTCCTGGAACTGCGTCATGCCAAAGCGGCTGTTATCCATCAACTCAAAGCCCGTGATCGAGCCCTTGGGCAAACCCTGCGTGGCCAGGCGCAGACGCACGTCGTGCACGCGATCGCTCGGAATCATGATCGCGCCGCCCCCCTCGGAATACTTGTACGGTACGTTCATCTGCGTGAGCTGCGCGACGATAGCGCCGCCATCCTTATCGCTCAGGTTGGCGAACAGCACACGGTAGTCGGCTTGGCGCCCATACAGCACAGCAGCAATCAGAACGCCCACGAGCAGCACCGCCCCAACCGCCAGGCGCATACGCTGGGCCCTGTCCATCGCGGACAGGCGCTGCAGCCAGACGGGGCTTGACGGCTGCTTTGCAGAATCGACAGGAAGAACTGCGGACATCGGTGTTTCCAGGTTCGCACGCCAAGGTGGGGCGCTGCGTGGGCCGATTATTGGGCAGCAGCCCTGCGGCGTTCACCCGATAAGGCGCTGCTTTCGCCATCTTTTCCTGCACACAGGTATTGGGGACGGCACTAGGATTGCGCCATCCCTTCTCTCGCCCTCATGGACTTCTCTCACCGGACTTCGCTATGGACATGCGCATCACCAGCTCACTCGCCCCGCTCACCGGCGCGGGCCAAGCGCGCCGCCCAGCAGCTGCGCAGAACAGCGGCAGCGAAGTCGGTTTTGCCGGCGCACTCAAGGGTGCGCTGCAATCGGTAAGCGCCGCACAAAACCATTCCACCGATCTGCAGACCCAGGTTCAACTGGAAAACCCGGCGGTAAGCCTGGAGGAAACCATGGTGGCCATTCAGAAAGCGCAAATCGGCTTTCAGGCCACCTTGAACGTGCGCAACCGCATGGTGCAGGCCTATACCGACATCATGAACATGCAGGTGTAAGGCCCGCCAGAGCCAGGCGGTGCTCCAATAGACAAGATGCTCCTTTTATAGGAGCTATCAGCGCTTTATACATAAGCGCTAGAGGCATTTTTTGCTCAATATTTATCGGCATCCTGCGCTGCCCACGTCAGGCGCAGGCATTGGCGCAGACGTTATCCAATTTCATAGCTACCAGCGCTTACCAGATAAGCGCTGAAGCCTGATTCGAGCACTATTTTTCTCTTCAATGCATGACCTGCGGCTGGCCCTCGAACAGGTGTTCGAATTGCGCCAGCCACGGCTCGGCGAGGGTGCGGATCTGTGCGTCGTTGCGCAGGATGCGCTGCATGATCACCGTTTTTTCCTTGCGGTACTCAGGCATCAAGTCATGCTCCTGCGCCTTGTAACGCAGCTCTTCGATTAGCACGGCGCAAGCGCCTTCGTACCGCACCACACCCTCCCAGTCGCTGGCCTGCGCGGCTTCCAGCATCTTGCGACTGCTGTCTTCAATGGCCTTGTAGTAGTCGATCAGCACGGCAGACATCGCTCAGGCCCTCCCTGCAGGTGCGGCAGCAATTTGGTTCCAGCCGTCGGCCACGGGAGTGATCAACTTCAAGACCTCTTCCACAGCGGTCACGTCGCCGCGCATATTCGCCTGCGTCAGGCGGGCCACGCAATAGTCGTACAAAGCCCCCAGATTGGCAGCCAATTCGCCACCACGCGCCGGGTCCAGCCCGCCCTTGAGGCCTTCGTCCAAAATTCGCACGGCCATTCCAATCTGGCGGCCCTTTTCGGGGATGTCGCCACGCGCCATCGCGCCGCGCGCCGCATTCAGCGACTGAACCAAGCCGTCAAACAGCATCTTGATCAGCACGTGCGGGGAGGCGCCTTCGATTCCAGACTGAACACCAACTTGCCGGTAAGCGCTAGTGGCCCGGGAATGAACGGGGGTGTACATCGACGACTCCTTGATTTGCTTCTTGTTATTCATATCGACAATCGCATCGGAAACTCAAGCAAATTCAGGGGAAAGAGAGATACTTATTTTTGCACCCTTTGGTGCCATCGATTGCATGCGCATATCCTGCGCCATCCCAGCGCATACAACGGAGAAAGGCATCAATTCAGTTGGTCGATTGCTTATTCCACATCGCCACCTGCTGGGTGATGTAAGTGTTGAGCGCAGTTAACTGACTCAAGTTGCTATCGAGCCGGCTGTACTGTGCGAGCAATTGGGTTTGGTGCTGGTCAGCGCGGGTGTTCACGGTAGTCTGCTCGTCAGAATTGCGCTTCACTGCATCCTGGAGCGATTTGGTCTTCGTGGTAAATATGCCGCTAGGGTCTAGCAAACCGGAGGCGAAATCATTGATGCGCGTCGCCAAGCCATCAGACGCCGTACCCGTATTGTCAGCCGCAAAAAAGGTCTTGAGAGCATCCGGATTGGTCATGGCTGCATTCAACTTAGTGTCGTCGGCTTTTAGCGTGCCATCCGTCTGGAACTGCACCCCAATATCAGAGAGCCGACTAAAAGCCCCACCGCCCGGCCCTAAGCTGCCAACCAGTTGCCGCAACGCCGTCTGCAGGCCCACGGCTGTTGAGTCGCCCTGCAAAGTGCCGGCTGTTTTGGTTGAAGCGTTGTACCCCGTCATGGTAGACAGCGCATTGTTGAGGGCATTGTAGGATGAAATGAATGCGGTGATATTCGCACGCGCGCTCGTTGTGTCGCGCGATACCGTCACGTTCACAGGGGCAGTTGTCACCTGGGTCGCTGTCAACGTAAGCCCGTCAATGGCATTAGAAAACGTGGTGTTGGCTGACGCCACGCTCACACCATTGATGGTGGCAAGCGTATCTTGCGCCGTTTGGGTCAGCGCCAAGCCCGCCGTCGCATTTTCCGGATCAAAAGCCAAGCGCGACAACCCGGCACCATCGATGTTGTTGCCATCGTCATCGACCGCCTGAATACGAAAGCCAGACGCTGCGCCCGTCGTACTTGAGCGCATCAAAAGCCGGTCACCCGAGGCATCGTGCAGCACTGTGGCATTGACACCAGCATTGGCCGCATTAATCTTGGCGGCCACCTTGGCCAGCGTGTCATCGGCCGCAGTGATGTTTATCGATACCTCAGATGAGGCACCAGGGGAAAATACGGCCGTCCCATCGGATGCCGAAGTGAATTCACCCTTGTCCCAGGTGCCCAGCTGGATCTTGAGCACTCCCGTACCCACGGAAGATCCCGTAGCAAACACGCCAGAGCCTGCCGATTGGGCACGCGCCAACTGACTCACTTCCATGCTGAACGAAGTGGGCGCCGCCGCAGAGGTAGCGGTGCCCACGATGGCCGACGAATTACTGGACGAAACCGCCATGGTCTCCCAGCTCGCCGCACTAGCCAAATTGGCTGCCTGGGTCTGCAGGTTGGCAATTTGCGATTGGAGCTGGCCATAGGCGGATATTTGTGAATTCAGCCCCGAGGCCTTGACCTGCAGTTGCTGCAGAGGCTGCTTGTCCAGCGCCACCAGTTGGGAGACGATGCTCTGGACATCGAGGCCGCTACCTATACCAGGGGATGAAATGCCCATGTCAATCTCCTATTACGGTCATGCAGGCTACTATCCGACAAAGCACCACGGCATGCCGGTGCGAGCCAGAATGCACGCAGTCCCAACAGGCTTATCGGCGAAGGCGTACAAAACTTGAATATGTCGCTGCAGCCTGCTAACCCTGCGGGAGCTTGCACACAGTTTGCGACAATTGGCTGGGCCACGTTCCGGGAAACGGCCCAATGTTGGTTACTGCAGGAGTTTGAGCACCGATTGCGGCAACTGGTTGGCCTGAGCCACCATGGCGGTGCCGGCCTGCTGCAGAATCTGCGAGCGGCTCAGGTTGGCCGTTTCCGCGGCAAAGTCGGCGTCCATGATGCGGCTGCGCGAAGCGGTCAGGTTCTCGTTGGTGGCCGACAGGTTGTTGATGGTCGAGCTGAAGCGGTTCTGAAT
>NZ_JBWKZM010000029.1:25678-58822 GCF_059424465.1 Simplicispira sp. GW247-4R2A
AGGGCAGCACGGTCGGAGCTGCTGTTGGTGGCGTTGGCCGATTGCACCGCCAGTTCGCGCATGCGCTGCAGGTTGTCGCCAACGCTGGCCATCGCGCCTTCCGCCGTCTGCGCCAGCGACACGCCATCGTTGGCGTTGCGCGCTGCAACGGTCAAGCCACGGATCTGGGAAGTCATGCGCTCAGAGATGGCCAAGCCCGCGGCGTCATCCTTGGCACTGTTGATGCGCAGGCCCGAAGACAAGCGCTGCATGGACGTGGCCAGCGAGTTTTGCGAAGTGCTCAGATTGCGCTGCGCATTGAGCGACTGGACATTGGTATTGATAATGGATGCCATGGTGCTAGCTCCTTGTGTAAATCCGAACGTGCGGCATTGCTACCGCGATCAAAATGCCAGCGCATGCCGGCAGCCCAACCCGTGACAGCCCAAGCCTTGCTTGCCGCTGCTGTGAGGTACAGGGCTTGAATTCCCTGTTGAATGTGTTATCGGACCCCTATGCAACAAACTTTAGGGGCGACGTAACTTTTTGTTCGTTTTGGGATTTGCAGGCTAGGTGCGTGCGAAGTCGGGATAGAAATGCTATTATTTAAATAGCTATAAATCATTTACCCATATGCGGTAGAGCCTAAAAATATTGAAAATTTTCAGACTCTGCGCCACCCTGCCACTGCCAATATCAGTGCCTCTACCACCGCACAGCGGCCCGATCTGGCTGGGCTAGGCAGCGCAGTTCCGTGAAACAAAGCACGGGAGCTCTGCCAGAATCGCCCCACCATGATCGTTATCGTCGGTTACATCATCACCTTCGGCTGTGTGTTCGGCGTCTTCGTCGCGCACGGCGGCAACATCCATGTGCTGCTCGAAGCCTTGCCCTTTGAAATGATCACGATTGGTGGGGCCGCGTTTGGTTCGTTCATCGTCACCAATCAGCCCAAACTGCTCAAGGCCACCGTCTCCAGCATGCCCGGGTTGTTCAAGGGATCGAAATACACCAAGGCGCGTTACATGGAGCTGATGGCCATGCTCTACGAGATCCTGCAAAAAGCCCGCAAGGACGGGCTGATGGCCATCGAGAAGGACGTCGAGGCGCCGCAGGAATCCGAGATTTTCAAGAAATACCCCGTCGTGGGCGCGGATCACCATGTCATCGAATTCCTGACCGACTATCTGCGCATGATGGTTTCGGGCAATCTCAATTCGCACGAAATCGAATCGCTGATGGACAGCGAAATCGACACGCACCACGAAGAGGCGCGTGCACCAGCGGCCGCCCTTGCACGCCTCGCGGGCGCGTTGCCGGCCTTCGGTATCGTGGCCGCCGTGCTCGGTGTGGTGAACACCATGGGTTCGGTGGGCCAGCCGCCTTCCGTGCTGGGCGGCATGATTGCATCTGCCTTGGTGGGTACTTTTCTGGGTATTTTGCTGGCCTATGGCGCCGTCGAACCACTGGCCGGCCTGATGGAGCAGCAGGTGGACGAGGCTGCCAAGGAACTGCAGTGCATCAAAGCCACGCTGCTTGCAAGCATGCAGGGATACAACCCAGCCACAGCCATTGAGTTTGGTCGCAAGGTGCTGTTCGCGACCGCGCGGCCTACGTTCCTGGAGCTTGAAGCCCATGTGAAGGGCAGGAAGTAAGCGCTGGCCATGGCGGAAAAAAAGCTCCAACCCATCATCGTCAAGCGCGCGAAGAAGGCGCACCACGCGGTGCATGGCGGCGCCTGGAAGATCGCCTACGCCGATTTCGTGACCGCCATGATGGCATTTTTCTTGCTGATGTGGCTGCTGGGTTCGACCGCCAAGGGTGAACTCGAAGGCATTGCCAGCTATTTCCATGCGCCCTTGAAGGTTGCCATGAGTGGCGGCACTGGCGCGGGCAACAGCTCCAGCATCATTCCAGGCGGCGGCAACGATCTGAGCAAGGTATATGGCCAAGTGCGGCGTAGCGATGCAAAAAAAAGCACCAACAAAAACATCACGGCTGAAGAAATGCGCGCTCAGCAAGCGGAGCGCGATATACAGCGCATCAAAACGCTGCGGGACCGGATGGACAGCATCATTGCGGGAAACCCGCGCCTCAACGAGTTCCGCTCGCAAATCCACATCGACGTGACGCCCGATGGCTTGCAGATCCAAATCGTCGATGACCAGAACCGCCCGATGTTTGACAGTGGCAGCGCACTGGTCAAGCCCTACATGCGCGACATCCTGCGCGAAATCGGCGCAGCGCTCGGCGGTGTCGAGAATCGGGTGAGCCTTGCCGGCCATACCGACGCAACCCCTTATGGCAACGGAGAGCGTGGCTACAGCAATTGGGAATTGTCTGCGGACCGCGCCAATGCCTCTCGCCGGGAACTGGTGGCGGCAGGCATGCCAGACGACAAACTGGCACGGGTAGTGGGGCTCGCGGCAAGCGACCCGCTCGATCCCGAGCACCCGCGCGCCGCTGCCAACCGGCGCATCAGCATCACGGTACTGACGCGCGAGGCCGAAGAACGCCTGCTGGGCGGTGCACACACGTCGCCTGCGGCACAATCGGCAGAATTACAAACAGATACCCCGGTGGCCAAAGTCACAGCAGCCAGCACAGCGAGCCCACAAGCTCCCACGGCGTCTGCCCCCGCTTTGCGCCCTTAAGGCAGAGTTTTTTGCATTTTTCGACCGAAAGGGTCCCACGTGGCCAATGCCCTTCGCTTCCTGATCGTTGACGACTTTTCCACGATGCGGCGCATCGTTCGCAACCTCCTCAAGGAGAGCGGTTTCACCGACGCCGACGAGGCGGAAGACGGCGTCGCCGCCTTGCACAAGCTGCGCAATTCCAAATTCGACTTCGTGGTTACCGATATCAACATGCCCAACATGAATGGGTTCCAGTTGCTCGGGGAGATCAAGGCGGACGAAAAACTCAAGCACCTGCCGGTGCTGATGGTCACTGCGGAGGCGCGCAAGGAAGACATCGTCGCGGCGGCCCAAGGCGGTGCGGCAGGCTACATCGTCAAGCCCTTCACCAAGGCCACACTCGAAGAGAAAGTCACCTTGATCATCAAGAAAGCCGGGCTATAGACCGCCATGGAAATGAGCACCGCCTCCGATACCCTCGCGTCCACCGAGCCCGACCTGCACCAAAAAATCGGTCTGCTGACGCGTCAGTTGCATGACTCCCTCAATGAGCTTGGTTATGCCGACCAGTTGCGCAGCACCGTGGGCGAGCTGCCGGATGCACAAAGCCGCCTCTCGTACATTGCCCGGCTGACAGGTGAAGCTGCGGAAAAGGTCTTGACGCGGGTGGAGCAGGCCAAGGTGCAGCACGACCACCTGGCCACCGAGGCAAAGCGCATGCGTGAGGTGCTGGTGCGTGACCCAGTCGCGGCGGTGGCCACCGGCGCCATCATGAATTTTCTGGAAGACGTCTCGCAGATCGCCCAGGCAGCGGATGAGCACCTCACAGAAATCATGATGGCGCAGGATTTCCACGACCTCACCGGGCAGGTGATTGCGCGCGTGGTGGCGCTGGCCGCCACCATCGAGGCGCAACTGGTTCAACTCGTCATCCAGACAGCACCTCCCCATGTGGTCGTTCCCACGGTGGAAGCCAAGACACCCCATCTCTCAGGCCCGGTCGTCAACCCCGAAGCGACGTCCGACGTCGTCACCGACCAGTCTCAAGTGGATGATCTTCTGGCCAGTCTAGGGTTTTAGCCCCCCACTTGCGTTCTGAATAAAGGGCGGGTCCCGCCCGCTTATCGTGCTTTAGATTTCGGCGCTGCTCACGACAATGGCCTGACACCACCCGTCATGCCATCATGGAATCGAGCCAGGACCGCAATCTCCCCGCCACCGAGCGCAAGCTGCAAAAAGCCCGCACCGACGGGCAAGCAGCACGTTCGCGCGATCTCTCGCACCTGGCCATTCTGGGCGCAGGCGCGATGGCGCTGCTGATGTTTACCCCGCGCCTGATTGACCATTTGCGCCTGGACATGGTGCGCCAATTGGCCTTTGACGCGGCCACCATGAAGTCACCCGGATCCATGATCGCGCGCCTGCAGTCCATGACCGGGACGGGGCTCATCGCCAGCATGGTCTTTGCCGCGCTCACCGGAAGCGCAGCATTGCTCAGCGCCATCGGCGCCGGTGGATGGGTTTGGAGCATCAAGCCGATAGCGCCCGATTTCAGTCGACTGAACCCACTCAAGGGCGCGGCGAATCTTTTTTCCAAGCAGCAGATGGCCAACGTGGCCAAGATGGTGCTGATGACCGGCATCCTGGCCGCGGTGGGTTGGAACTACCTCGGCCACAGCATTGACGAAATGGCGATGCTGGTGCTTCAGCCCTCGCCCTCGGCGCTCTCCCATATAGCCGACTGGTTGATCGCGGGTACAAGTTTGCTGCTCCTGGTGGTTTTCTTGGCGGCACTGATCGATGTGCCGTTGCAGAGTGTTTTCTTCCGCCAGCGGCTCAAGATGTCGCACCAGGAAGTCAAGCAGGAACACAAGGAGTCCGACGGCAACCCCGAGATCAAGGGCCGCATGCGCCAGCGCCAGCGCGAGATCGCCGACCGCGCCAGCGTATCTGCCGTTCCCAAGGCCGATTTTGTGGTGATGAACCCTACCCACTATGCCGTGGCACTCAAGTACGACGACAGCATGAGCGCACCACAGGTCATTGCCAAGGGCACCGACCTGGTCGCCATGCGCATCCGCGATCTTGCCAAAGCCAACGAGGTACCTGTGCTGCAGTCGCCCATGCTGGCGCGTGCGCTCTACGCCAATGCCGATCTGGACCAGCCGATTCCCGCTGCGCTCTACACGGCCGTGGCCCAGGTGCTGGCCTATGTGTACCGCCTGAAGGCGGCATTGCGCGGCGAAGGCCAAATGCCCGGCGAGGTGCCTGAGCCCTACATCGATCCAGAGCTCGATCCTCTGGGCCTTAAAACACGACAAGGTGCGCCTGCATGACCACCACCATCCAGTCAGCCCGGCAATGGGCGGGCAGCCGCCTCGCTGGCGCAACGGGGCTATCTGCGCCGCTTTTGGTGGTTGCCATCCTGGCCCTGATGGTGCTGCCGATTCCACCATGGCTGCTGGACACTTTTTTCACCCTCAACATCGCGGTCGCCCTGATGGTGATGATGGTCGCCGCCTACATGCTGCGGCCACTGGACTTTGCCGCTTTTCCCTCGGTACTGCTGCTAACCACATTGATGCGCCTGTCGCTCAACGTCGCCTCCACGCGCGTAGTGCTGCTCGAAGGCCATACCGGCCCCGGCGCGGCCGGCGCGGTGATTGAAGCCTTTGGCCATTTCCTGATTGGCGGGAATTTCGCCGTGGGCCTGATTGTTTTCGCCATCCTGGTGGTCATCAACTTCATCGTGATCACCAAGGGTGCCGAACGCATTGCTGAAGTATCGGCGCGCTTCACGCTCGACGCCATGCCCGGCAAACAGATGGCGGTCGATGCCGATCTGAATGCCGGTCTGATCGACGAGACGGAAGCCAAGCGCCGGCGCGCCGAGGTGGCAGAAGAAGCCAACTTCTTCGGCTCCATGGACGGCGCCTCCAAGTTCGTGCGCGGCGATGCCATGGCCGGCATCCTCATCCTCTTGATCAACATCGTGGGGGGCTTTTCCATCGGAATGCTGCAGCATGGCCTGTCCGCCGGCAAGGCGGCGGACACCTACATCCTGATGGCGGTCGGCGATGCGCTGGTGGCACAGATTCCAGGCCTGTTGATCTCGGTCGCAGCCGCCATGGTGATCTCACGCGTCGGCAAAGACTCCGACATGGGCCATCAGATCGTGCACCAGCTGTTCATGTCACCCAAGGTATTGGGCATTACCGCAAGCATTCTGATTCTGCTCGGGCTGATTCCCGGTATGCCTCACGCAGTGTTCCTGACGATTGGCGCCGCATTGGGCTATCTCTCCTGGGTTCTGTTGGAACGCGCCAAGGTGCCGCCACCCGTTGAAGCCCCGGCCGCACCAACGGGAGACGGTGAAGCGACCTGGGACGACCTGCAGCCCATCGATTTACTGGGCCTTGAACTCGGCTACCGCCTGATTGCCCTGGTGGACAAGACGCGTCAGGGCGATCTGCTCACCCGCATCAAGGGCGTGCGACGCAAGTTCGCACAGGAGGTGGGTTTTCTGCCACCACCTGTGCACGTCCGTGACAACCTCGAACTCAAGCCCAGCGCGTACCGCATCACCCTGCGCGGCGTGGTGGTGGGCGAAGGCGAGGCCTTTCCCGGCATGCACCTGGCCATCAACCCGGGTGGCATTTCAACACCGCTCATCGGTACGCCGACCACCGACCCCGCCTTTGGGCTACCGGCGCACTGGATCGACAACCAGCAGAAGGAAGCGGCGCAAATGGCCGGTTTTACCGTCGTTGATTCGGAAACCGTCATGGCAACCCATTTGTCACACTTGATGCAAGTGCAGGCAGCCAAGCTTTTGAGCCGCACCGAAACCCAGCAACTGGTCGAGCATGTCGCCAAGCTGGCCCCCAAGCTCATCGAAGAAGTGGTTCCCAAAATGGTGTCGATCGCGACGTTCCAGAAAGTGCTGCAGCTGCTGCTGGAAGAGTCCGTGCACATTCGGGATATCCGCACCATCGTCGAGACACTGGCCGAGCATGCCGGCGCCACGACCGACCCCGTCGAACTGGCCAAGCGCGTGCGTGTGGCCCTGTCACCGGCCATCGTGCAGCAAATCTACGGCCCAACACGTGAGCTCAACGTCATCGCCATCGAACCCGGTCTCGAGCGCCTGCTCGTGCAGGCATTGGGCAACGCCAATGGTCCGGCGCTGGACCCCGGCGTGGCCGACATCCTGACGCACAAAGCAGCCGAAGTCGCGCTGCGCCAGGAGGAAATGGGCCTCCCCGCCTGCCTGCTGGTGCCGGACGCGATTCGCGGCGCGATCTCGCGCTTGGTACGCCGCGTGGCGCCGCGCCTACAAGTGCTGGCGCACAGCGAAATCCCTGAAACACACACTATTCGAATTGGCCCCATCCTCAAAGGAGCAACGGCATGAACATCAAACGCTTCCACGCGCCCACGGCCCGCGAGGCGCTCGCCAAGGCCCGCATGGCTTTTGGCGATGGCACGCTGATTCTCTCCAACCGCCCCACCCCGAATGGGGTGGAAGTGGTGGCCACTGCGGAAGAATCTCTCAGCGCTCTGGATGAGCCCACACAGGTGGCCACGCCACCACGCAGCGCGGGTCGGCTGGAAGCCGCAACCATGGAGGAACGCCCCGCACGCAACCCCGTTCACCAGGACACGGAGCAACTGGCGATGAGCACCCTGTCGTTCCAGGACTATGTGCGCGAGCGCATGCTGCGCCGCCGCCACGACGCCCTGGGCGAATCCGATCTTTCCGATGCAGGCCGGCAGGCCCAGCCTAGTGAACCAACGCCTGCTCCACGGCCGGCCTCTGCACCCGTGCAGCGCCACAACCCCCTGAAATCTGCACCAAATGCTGCGGCATCGCGCGTGCGCCGTGAGCCTGCGGCGGCCGCACCCGCCACGTCACTTGCAGGCCAGAAAAACCTGATGCATGAATTGCAGGCCATGAAGGACCTGATTGAAGACCGCTTCAACACCCTGTCCTGGTTGGGTCAGGCCAGGCAAAACCCGATTCAGTCGAACCTCATGCTCAAGCTGATCCGCGGCGGCTACTCCCCCGCGCTCGCCCGCACCATCCTCGAGCGCCTGCCGGACGATCTCGATGCTGCCGAATCAGTGCGCTGGCTGATGGAAGTTCTGGAGCGCAACCTCAAGACGGATGCCGCGATGCTCCCTTTGTACGAGCAAGGCGGCACGTATGCCCTGGTCGGGTCAACCGGCGTGGGCAAAACCACCACCACCGCCAAGCTCGCTGCGCTGTGCGCTCGCATCCACGGCCCCGCCAGCGTGGGCTTGATCACGCTCGATACCTACCGGGTCGGAGCGCATGAGCAGTTGCGCAGCTACGGCCGCATGCTGGGTATCGTCGCGCATCTGGCACACGACCAAGCCGCTTTGCAAGATTTGCTCGGCCTGCTCAGCAGCAAAAAAATGGTGTTGATCGATACCACCGGCGTCGCCCCGCGCGATCCACGCCGCCGCGACATGCTGGACGTACTCGATCTGCCCGAAGTCAACCGCCTGCTGGTGCTCAATGCCGGCAGCCATGGCGACACGCTGGAAGACACCCTGGTGGCATTCAAGACCTCCGGAACTCAGCAAGCCATTCTGACCAAGGTGGACGAAGCCGTGAAACTTGGGCCCGCGGTGGATGCGCTGATCCGCCACCAATTGCTGCTGCGCGGCGTGACCAACGGCCAGCGGGTTCCGGAAGACTGGGAAACAGCGGACGCCCACGCGTTGGTGGCAACGTCCATGCGCTCTCCAGCGCGTTCAGCCTTCGACCCCAAGGCCAGTGAACTCAATTTCTTCTTCTCGCACAGTCCCGAGCAGCCACGGGAACGAGGTCTCGTCGATGCTTGAATTCGGCCTGCACCAAGGTACCAGCTTGTACGGCCGGACGCCTCAAGACGCCTTGCGGCTGATTTCAGTGGCCGCTGCGCCAGGAGGCCGCTCGCTTGAGGTGCTGTGGACCATTTGCACCCACCTGCAGGGGCAGGGGTATTCCACCGTCGTACTCGATGGCACGGCAAATGAATCCGCAGACGCGCCAGGGCTGATCGATCTGCTCGAACACAACCTCTGGATAGAAGCGCCTCAGGGCGAATCCACCCGGAACGAACAATTGCTGGCGGTACTTCCCGCCGCGCGCGGGCTCCCCACCCTGGCGCCTTTTGAACGCACCAGCACAGCGCCACTGCGCGGCTTGCAGCCGCTGCTGCGCCACTACGCGGTGGTGGTTCTGTATGCGCCCATACCCGTGTTGGCGTCTTGCCTCACCGCCAAAAACCTTGCATCACCCTTGCTGCTGCTCGAAGAAGGTGACAAAGCGGTCATGAAGACATATGTGGACCTTAAATGGCTCGCGCTGCATGCTGGTCTGGCGGGCACGGTGGTGCGATTGGCGCACGGCCAGCGACAACGCGCTGCTGCACACCAGCAGCTGCGCGTATTGTGCGAATGTGCAGACACGCACCTGGGTCGCATTCCCCGCACGCTCGCCCTGGATCCGGACCGCCCTGCAGATTTGCAGCGCCTGACCCTCGAACTTCTGGAGAATGCCGAAACCCTCGCCCCTGCGGGGATGTACGCTACGCTACCATCTAGCCGTGACACCTTCTGCGCCGCGCACTTTGCAACGAGCCACTGACGTGACCTACACCGCAAAAGGACAGCTCGATCGCGATGCCTTGATTCGCCAGCACGTACCTCTGGTACGGCGCTTGGCGCACCACATGATCGCCAAGCTGCCTGCCAATGTGGAAATTGACGACCTGATCCAGGTCGGGATGATCGGTTTGTCCGAAGCCTTGATGCGGTTCGAAGCCACGCAAGGTGTGCAATTCGAAACTTTTGCCACACAACGTATACGCGGCGCCATGCTGGACGAACTGCGCGAGACCGACTGGATGTCCCGCAGTTCGCGCAAAAGCCAGAAGGACATTGAAAAGGCGGTCCAGCGGCTGGAGCAAAAACTGGGCCGAAGCCCTCTTGAATCTGAAATTGCGGCCGACCTTGACATGTCTCTGGCCGACTACCAAAGCCTGCTGGGAAAGGTTCGTGGAACCCAGCTGGTGTACCTGGAAGACATGACCCGGGGCGACGGCGATGACGGCGAAGGTTTCTTGGAGCGCCACGAAACCGCCGATGCCCAGGTAGATCCCATGGCCATGCTGCGCGACCAGCGGCTACGCAGCGCCCTGGTGGCGGCCATAGAGGCGCTCCCGGAACGTGAGCAGTACATCATGGGCATGTACTACGAGCAGGACATGAATCTCAAGGAGATTGCGGCGGTTCTGGGCGTAACGGAGTCGCGCGTATGCCAATTGCACAGCCAATCCATCGCGCGCCTACGCGCCAGGATGCGCAGCCACTGACCATGAAAAAGGCGCCAATAGCGCCTTATAGAAGCGGTTTAGTTCAACTGGCCGACCTATAAAGACGCGCAAGCCCAGGCCCCTGAACGGTTGTGCGAGGCCCGTAGGTGGATGCGGGCACCTGTTCTGGCAAAACCGTTGCCACTTGGCGGTCTACCATGACGGCAGTCCTCGCCAAGGCATCGCGCTGACTTGCCAAACGAGCGGCCACAGTACGCACCCGCGCCACGATGGCTGGTGCCCACGTAGATGCTGGATGAATTTCCAAAACCTGAGAAAACCGCAGCGCTGCATCACGCAAAAGCACGCTTGACCGTTGCAGCTCTTCCGGCTTGGCAGCCTTTAAGGCCGCGCCCACTTTGGCCAGCAAGGCTTCAACTTCTGCGAGTGAGGCATCGACTTGGCTAGGGCTGCTCATGAAAATAGCCGGTGAGATCTCTTAACTTGACGAGCCAACAGTGGCAGGCGGCCCACTAGCCGCGCGAGTGGCCGATGATTTCCTCGGCATTCGCAAGCATCTTGTCGGCAATGGCGCCTGCGTTCACCTTGAAGGTGCCGCTTTCAATGGCGCTGCGCACCGCCTTGACGCGACTGGCATCAAAATCTGAGGACGTGCGGCTGTTTTGCTCAATTTCGCGTGCATTGCGCGAGAGCGTGACAGGCACACCGGAGGCAGCGACCTTCGCGCCTTCCTGTGCAGCGGACGCGGCTGTCTTGGCCTGCTTGGAGGCATTCGACTGCGCTACTGCACTTGTGAGTTCCGGTGTTTGACCTATTTTCATTGCCCTCTCCATGCTCCCTGAATACCGGGGGCCGGTAGGAATGTTTTCGACGTCTTTGGGTGAGACTTTAGGTCTAAGTGTACGAATCGCACTAAAGGTTCACCGCGATTGTCCCATCATCATTCACAACTCCACTTATCACCTTGCCATTATCCATTCTGACGCGGACAGTCTGCCCACTGCTCCCGGCGCTCAGCGCTTGCCCGCCAGTGCTAACCACATAGCCTGACCCCTGCGCCAACACACGCACCTGGGCGCCCGTCTGAAACAGGTTGGGTAGGCGAACCATTGCCTGGCGCAGCGCCTGGCCGGCCTGCAAGGGCCGTGTCGCCACCTGCCCCACCCACAACGCTGGATCGGCCAGAACCGAGGTTCGGTCGGCAGCCCAGTCCACTTCTGCCTGCACCGCATCCGCTTGCGTCAGTGTGGCCCCCGAGGACACATTGCCGGTCAGTACCCAGGCGGGGCCAAAGGCCTTCACCGTGACGGGCAGGAACACGTTCCAGTGCGTGGCGCCTTCCACGCAGCGCAACCCCAATCGAGAGCGACCCCAGAGCCTGGAGCCAGCCGGCAAGTAAGGCTCTATGCGAGCACACGGCGCCAGGCGAAGGCGGGGATCGAGCTCCCCCACCTCGACCTCCATGCGCAATGGCAGCTCGGCTGCGGCACCGGCCTGCAGGCTGTTGTCAATCCAGTTCTGGGTAATTTTCGAGAGTTCGGCGGCGTCCTGCGCCCACACAGCCGGCACCATCAGCGCGGCCAGCAGAGCGGCCACCCCGCCACGCAGAAAGGGCAGGCGTAGCCGCAAGGTCAAAAACGGGTTGTGCATACGGTTCTCCTTCGAAGCACGCCTGCCCTTTTGCAGGCCATTTCACCCCTCGCACTATAGGCAGGCGGAACCAAAACGAAGCGCCGAACTGCACAGCCAAAGTGCCGCACTTTCCACTTTAGAAATTCACCTGCGTTCCCATAATCGACCCACGCCGCTGGCCTTGTGCCGGACGCTTATGCAAACCAGGTGTGAGGCACGCAATGCTTGACAAGATGACCAACCAGCTCGACTTCCAAGGCCATGCGCTTCTGCTGCGTGCCGAGCGCCAGCGTCTTCTCGCCAGCAATATTGCCAACGTCGACACCCCTGGCTATGTGGCGCGCGACATGAAGTTTGCCGAAGCGCTTACCGCTGCGACGGGCGGCAGCAGCACCATGCCCGTCAGCCAGGAAAGCCGCGCGGGCAGCTACGGTACGACGGACGCAGGACATATTCCGCTGTCGGGGTTTTCCGAACACAGCACTGTGGGCTACGCAGTGCAAACACAGCCCTCGCTCGACAACAACAGTGTAGACATGGACCATCAGCGCGCTACGTTCATGGACAACGCCGTGCGCTACGAGGCCACGCTGCGCTTCATCAACGCCCAGGCCAAGACCATGCTCAGCGCCATTCAGGGCCAGTAAGCCGCCACGAGGTTCACCATGTCGATGTTCTCCATTTTTGACATCTCGTCCAGCGCCGTCAGCGCACAGGCGCAGCGCCTCAACGTGGTGGCGAGCAACCTGGCCAACGTTGATGCCGTAGCCGGTCCAGACGGCAAGACCTACAAGGCACGCCAGGTGGTTTTCCAAACCACCCCCATGGGCGACGACAGTGCTGCCGGGGTCAAGGTCAGTGCCATTCAGGAGAGTGACGTCCCAGGCCGCAAGGTGCACGACCCGAGCAATCCACTCGCCGATGCCGACGGCTACGTCACGCATTCCAACGTCAACCCGATAGAGGAAATGGTCAACATGATTTCCGCCTCGCGGTCCTACCAGAACAACGTCGAGGTCATGAACACGGCCAAGACTTTATTGCTCAAGACCCTGCAAATGGGCCAATAAACCGGAGCCTTCCATGATCAGCAGCACCACCTCTGCCAGCACGGCCACATCCGGCGCCAGTGCTACCGGAACGAGCGTCACCCAAGCCAATTCAACAAGCGACTCTGCAGCCTCGCAGGATCGCTTTCTCAAGCTGCTGGTGGCACAGCTCAACAACCAGGATCCGATGAATCCGATGGACAACGCGCAGATGACCTCGCAGATTGCTCAGATCAACACGGTCACCGGCATTCAGCAGCTCAACGACACGGTGAAGGGGCTGGCCAGCCAGTTTGCCACGCAGCAATTGATGCAGGGCAGCGCCATGGTCGGCCGCAACGTGCTGGTGGCCGACAACACGCTCAATGTCGACAGCACGACCCAGAAAGGCAGCGGAGCCTTTGACCTTGCCGGTTCTGCCGCCACCGTACAGGTGCAGGTACTCGACGCCAACAACAAGCAGGTGGGCACCGTGGACATCGGGGCCCTCAAGGCGGGGCGCTACAACTTCGAATGGGATGCCAGCGACGCCAGTACCAGCGGCCCGCTGCATTTCCAGGTGGTTGCCGCCAATGGACAAAGCCCTGTGGACGCCGTCGCGCTCTCGGTAGACCAAGTGGCTTCCGTGAGTCTGGACAACGGCGCGCTCGCCCTGCAACTCTCTCGCGGCGGCACCACCAGCTACAGCGCCATCAAGGCCATCCTCTAACGCCCCCAAACCACACCCGTTATCTCAGGAGCACACCATGAGCTTTCAACAAGGTCTCTCAGGACTCAACGCCGCCAGCAGGAACCTGGACGTCATTGGCAACAACATCGCCAACGCCAACACCACAGGGTTCAAAGGCTCGCGCAGCGAATTTGCCGATATCGTGGCCTCGTCGATTGGTGCCGCCGGCGGCAGCAATGCCGGCATCGGTGTCGAAGTGGCGGCCGTTGCGCAGCAATTCTCGCAAGGCAACATCACCGTCACTGGCAACAACCTGGACGTCGCCATCAACGGCGGCGGCTTCTTCAGGCTCCAGCAGCCCGATGGCTCACCCGCCTATACGCGGGCTGGCAACTTCAAGCTCGACACGAGCGGTGACTTGGTCACCAATAGCGGGGCAAAGGTGATGGGGTTCAAGGTGGACAGCACCACTGGCGCCGGTACCTCCGAGCCAGTACCGCTGAGCTTCCCCACAGGCGCGCCGATTCAGGCAAAACAGACGGCCAATATCACAGCCGCGATCAACCTGGACGCTCGTGCAAAAGACGCCGCCAGCACCGTGCCGCCCACGCCCCGCTCCACCTATGGCACCTCGGTCAATGTTTACGACAGCCAGGGCGTTGCCGTGCCGGTCAATCTGTACTTCGTGAAAACGGCCACGGCAAACACCTGGGACGTGTACGACAAACTGGACGACCCGACCGCGACACCGCCAGTCGTGGCAACTTCCGTGGGTACCGTCGCGTTCGATGCCAACGGCGCATACGATCCCACCGCCAGCACGTCGCCGCTGACGGTGACCGTCGATCCTTCGGGTGCCAATCCGAACAACCCACCCGCCCCGTGGCCGGTGACGATCGACCTATCCAGCACCACGCAATTCGGCAGCAAATTTTCCGTCGCCGACCTCACACAAGACGGCTACGCATCAGGCGAACTCACCGGCATCAACATCTCCAACGACGGCATGGTGATGGCCAGCTATTCCAACGGTGTGACGCGTGCCGAGGCCCAGGTTGCGCTGGCCAATTTCCGCAACCCACAAGGCCTGGCGCCCGTGGGCGGAAACAACTGGGTGGAAACCAACACGTCAGGCGCACCCGTCGTTGGCAAGCCGGGTACGGGCAACCTGGGCAATCTGCGCGCTGGTGCGCTGGAAGACTCCAACGTGGATCTGACTGCCGACCTGGTGAACATGATGACCGCGCAGCGCGCCTACCAGGCCAACGCGCAAACCATCAAAACCCAGGACCAAATCATGTCGACCCTGGTAAACCTGCGCTGATTCAAGCGCCTGAACCCTCGGAGGCCCTATGGACCGCGTCATCTACACCGCCATGACTGGCGCCAACGCCGCTGCGCAGCGGCAGTCGGTGCTGGCCAACAACCTGGCCAATGCGTCCACCACGGGCTTTCGCGCCGAGCTCTCCACCTTTCGCTCGGTGCCCCTGCAAGGCGATGGCGCCAGCACGCGCGTATTCGCGCTCGAAGCCACCTCCGGCTACCGCGACACCCCAGGATCTGTGGAACGCACCGGCCGCAATCTGGATGCCATGGCGGCTGGCAGCGCCTGGTTTGCGGTGCAAGGGCTTGACGGCACAGAGGCTTATACGCGCAGCGGCGCTTTCGAAGTGAACGCCACCGGGCAGATGGTGACCGGCACCGGCCTGCCGGTGCTCTCGGACGGCGGCGCGCCGATTGACGTACCGCCCGGTGCAGAAGTCTCACTGGGTTCGGACGGCACCATCACCGCCAAGGTCGCCGGTCAGCCACCGTCCGCCATCGGGCGACTGAAGCTCGCCACGCCGACAACCGAAGACCCGCTGGTGCGCAGCGAAGACGGACTGTTTCGCGCCCGCTCAGGTGACCCCATGCCACAGGACGCCAACGCCCGGCTGATGGCCGGCGCACTCGAAGGCTCGAACGTGAATCCGGTCGAGAGCATGGTCGGAATGATTGCTGCCTCGCGCCAATTCGAGCAGCAGATGCGCTTGCTCAGCACCGCAGAAACCAACGACAAATCGGCCAGCCAGTTGCTGAGCCTCAACGGCTGAGCGCGGCGCGCCCGGCAGCCAAGGAGCCCCCATGATCAATTCTCTCTGGATCGCCAAGACCGGCATGGAAGCGCAGCAGACGCAGCTCGATGTCATCTCGCACAACCTCGCCAATACATCCACCACCGGCTACAAGCGCGCCAGCGCCGTGTTCCAGGACCTGATCTACCAGAACCTGCGCCAGGTGGGCAGCCAAACCACGGAGCAAAACCAGTTGCCGACTGGACTGCAACTGGGCCTCGGGGTGCGCACGGTCGCCACCAGCCGCAATTTCATGCAGGGCGGCCTGCAGCAGTCCAACAGCAATCTCGATGTCGCCATCAAGGGCAACGGATTCTTCCAGGTGACCATGCCCGATGGCACGGCGGCGTACACGCGCGACGGCTCGTTTCAGGTCGATTCCCAGGGCAGGCTCGTCACCTCCAGCGGATTGCCGGTTGCCAATGGCATCACCATCCCGCCCAACGCCACCTCGATCAGCATCGGTACGGACGGCACGGTGTCGGCACTTCTGCAAGGCAATACGGCACCACAGCCGCTGGGCAGCATTGCCATGGCGAACTTCATCAATGCACCTGGCCTGGAGCCGCGCGGCGAAAACCTGTACGTCGAAACGGCCGCTTCCGGCCAGCCCACGCAGGGCACACCAGGCACCAACGGCCTGGGTACGGTGGTGCAAGGCTACCTGGAGACCTCCAACGTCAACGTGGTCCAGGAGCTGGTCAGCATGATTCAGACCCAGCGCGCCTATGAGATGAATTCCAAGGCAGTGCAAACCTCTGACCAGATGCTGGCCAAACTGGCCCAGCTCTGAGCTCTCAAGGAAGGCCACCATGCGTTTGAATTTTTGCGCTTCTTCCGCAGTGGGCACGCGCTGGGCTGGGGCCGCGCTGGCCTTGCTGCTGGGTGGCTGCGCCAGCATGTCACCCACGCCACCTGTGGACATCCTGCCGACCACGCCGCCGCTCATCGAACCGCAGCCACAGGTGCAAGGCCCGGCCACGGGCAGCCTGTTCCACACCGCGAGTTACCGTCCGGCATTCGAGGACCGGCGCGCCCGCATGGTAGGCGACAACGTGACGGTGGTGATCGTTGAGAACGTCTCGGCCAGCCAGAAATCCACATCCACCGTGGACCGCACCTCCGGGGTGGATGCCGGCATCACCGCCCTGCCCTTTGTCAGCAGCAGCCTCACTGGCAAAACCACGTTGGGCGCGAAATCAAGCAACACCTTCGAGGGCAAGGGCGGCACGGAAAGCGCCAATACCTTTACGGGCTCGATTACCACCAGCGTCGTGCAGGTACTGCCCAACGGCCATCTCGTCATTTCCGGCGAGAAGCAGATTGGCGTCAACGAGAACGTGGACGTGCTGCGCTTCTCGGGCACCGTGGACCCACGTATGCTGCAGCCGGGCAGCCTGGTCAACTCCACCCAGGTCGCCAATGTGCGCATCCAGTCGCGTGGACGCGGCGCGCAGGGCGAGGCGCAGGTCACCGGCTGGCTGGGTCGGTTCTTCAATTCGGTGACGCCGTTCTGAGCACAAAGGCACCGCCATGCGCCTGTGCGGGTGCATGGGCAGCGCCACTGCATCGCAGATTTTTGTTTATCTAAATTGATAGCTGCTAACGCTTATCAGATAAGCGCTAGTGGCCAATTTCGCTTGTTTTTTCCTGTTACCGCGCGCCAGCCAACCCTTAGTCCAGCCCCGCCAATTGGCAGGTGAAGCAAACCCTTATTCCCGCTTCACTCGCCGCAGCACGCCACACAATGGGCCCATGAGCTTCGTGCGCCTTCCCTCCCTTCGCATGCCTTGGGCAGCGCTTTGCGCAGGCCTGCTGGCACTCGCTGCTGCACTGCCTGCACACGCGCTGCGCGTCAAGGAAGTGGCTGCCGTGCAGGGCGTGCGCAGCAACCAGTTGACCGGCTACGGCCTGGTCGTGGGGTTGGACGGCACAGGCGACCAGACGACGCAAATGCCCTACACCACGCAGGCCATGCAGAACTACCTGTTGCAAATGGGCATCAGCCTGCCCGCAGGCGCCTCATCGCAGTTGCAATTCAAGAACGTGGCAGCCGTCGTGGTCACGGCAGAACTTCCCGCCTTTGCCCAGCCGGGCCAGCACATCGATACCACGGTCTCCTCGATGGGCAACGCCAAGTCGATCAAAGGTGGCCTTTTGATGATGACGCCGCTGCGTGGGGCCGATGGTGAGATTTACGCGTTGGCACAGGGCAACGTCGTGGTCGGTGGCGCAGGCGCCGCTTCCGGCGGCAGCAAGGTGCAGATCAACCACTTGAGCGCGGGCCGCATCCCGCAGGGTGCGCAGGTCGAGCGCTCGGTGCCCACGCCGCTCAACGACGGCAATTTCATCACCCTGGACTTGAATGCGTCGGATTTCCAGACCGCGCGCGGCGTCGTCGATGCCATCAACAAGCACATCGGAGCTGGTCATGCCACCGCCCTCAACAGCCGGACAGTGCAGGTCAGCGCCCCCACCGACCCGGGAGCCCGTGTCGGCTTCATTGCCGAACTCGAAGAACTTCCGCTTGACCCCATTGCGCCGGCAGCCAAAGTCGTCATCAACGCGCGCACCGGTTCGGTTGTGCTCAACCAGGCGGTGACGCTGGGGCCCTGCGCGATCGCACACGGCAACCTGTCCATCACCATCAGCTCGACTCCCGTCATCAGCCAGCCCAATCCATTGTCCAAGGGCCAGACTGTGGTGGCACAGCAAAGCAACATCAAGATCAACCAGGAACCCGGCGCCATCATCCAGGTGCCACCTTCGCCGCAGTTGGCCGATGTGGTGCGTGCGCTCAATGCCCTGGGCGCCACGCCTGGCGATCTGCTGGCGATCCTGCAAGCCATCAAGGCCGCCGGCGCGCTCAACGCCGAGCTGGAAGTCATCTGATGGCCTGCGCCCATCCGTGCAAGGAGGTCTGATATGGAGCTCTCGCTCTCAGCCACCACCGCTGCCAGCACATCAAACGCGCTGGCAGTGGATGCCCGATCGCTCAACAACCTTAAGTACCAAGCCGGTCTGAACAGCCCCGCAGCCGCCAAGGAAACCGCCAAGCAGTTCGAATCGCTGTTCATGCGCGAAATGATCAAGAGCATGCGCGAGGCGACGATGAAGTCGGGCCTGCTCGACAGCCCCCAGGGCAACTTGGGCACCGATCTGCTCGATCAGCAGCTTTCCGTGCAGATGTCCGGGCAGCCCGGCGGTCTGTCCGAGGCCATTGCACGCCAGCTCTCGCAGCAGTTGATGGGCGGCGATGTGAACCTGGTCTCGCCCTCGACACTGAGTCTCGCCCGCCCGGCCGCAAAAAGTTCCAGCACCACGGCAGCGCCCACGGGCCCTGCGCCCAAAGGCCGCGACGACTTCGTGCAATACCACCAGGACGCTGCCGAACGCGTCGCCCTGGACAGCGGCATCCCGGCAAGCTTCATGCTGGGCCAGGCCGGCCACGAGACGGGCTGGGGCAAGAGCGAGATCAAGAATGCCGATGGCTCAACCTCGTTCAACCTGTTCGGCATCAAAGCCGGAAGCGGCTGGACCGGCAAGGTGGCGCAAGTGAGCACCACCGAGTACGAGAACGGCGTGGCACACAAGGTGGTGGCGAAATTCCGCGCCTACAACTCGTACGAAGAGTCTTTTCGCGACTACGCCCGCCTGATCAACAACAACCCGCGCTACGAAAAGGCGCGTGCCAACACCGGGTCAGCAACAGCCTACGCGGCAGAACTGCAAAAGGCTGGCTACGCAACCGATCCGGCCTACGCGAAGAAGCTCGGCGGCGCGATCCAAAGCGCTCTACGCGCCCAACAATCGCAAGCCTAAGGCGTCGCCATGAGTCTGCTTAACGTCGGATCGCGCGCCCTGCTGGCCAATCAGGTGGCCCTGCAGACGACTGGCAACAACATCGCCAACGTCAATACGCCAGGTTATTCGCGCCAGTCGGTGGTGGTGCAGACGGTGCCAGGGCAGTTCACTGGCGGCGGCTACATCGGCAAGGGCGTGGACGTGCAAACCATTTTGCGCAACCAGAGCGATTTGCTGACCCGCCAGGCCACCGCCGCAGCGGCGATGGATGCCGGCAATTCCGCACGATCGCAAAGCCTCCTGCAATTGCAGGATGTGTTCTCCGGAGGAACCTCTGGCCTGGGTACGGCCATCAACAGCATGATGAATGCCTTGTCGGACGTGGTGAGTTCCCCAACCGACATGACCGCACGCAATGTCGCGCTCACCAACATGGACGAAACCGGCAAGCGCATGGTGGCCGCGTCTGGCCGACTCGACGACATTGCCAGCGCTGTCAATGAGCAGCTCAAGGGTGACGTCAACACCATCAACCAGCTGGCGCAGAACATTGCCAGCGTGAACGACCAGATTGCGCGCGCCAAGGGCAACGGCCAGCCGCCTAACGACCTGCTGGACCAGCGCGACCAATTGGTGCGCAACCTCAACAAGTACATCCAGACGACGCAGGTAACAGCCGACGATGGCACCCTGAGCCTGTTTGTAGCCGGCAGCCAGCCGCTGGTCCTGGGCAACAAAGCGGGTTCGGTGTCCATCGGCGACCCCAAGGACTTTGGCGCTGCCAGCGGGCAAAAGAGCCTGCTGTTCCAGCAACCTGGGGCATCGTCCACGCAGGAGCTGAGCAGAACAGCATTGGGCGGCGGCGAAGTGGCCGGCTTGCTGAGCTTTCAGAACAGCGACCTGCAAGAGGGCTACCAGTTGCTCAACCGCATGGCAACGGCCATTTCGCTAAGCCTGAACGCACAGAATGAACTCGGTGTGACGCTTGATGGCAGCATGGGCAAAGCACTGTTCGCCGACGTAATTCCAGCGCAGCCCACGGCCGCGAGCACCAACACCTCGGCAGCCAGCCTGGGCGTGACCTTCTCCGATCCGACCAAGCTGGGCGCAAACAGCTACCTGGTGTCATTCAGCAGCGCCACGACAGGCACCATCACCACCCAGCCGGGCGGTCAGCCCGAAAACTTTGGCGGCCCGGGGCAACCCACCCTGGCAGGCTACTTTTCCTCCCATGGCCTGCAGTCCACCCTCAGCGGGCCACCCAACGCGGGTGATCAGTTCCTGGTAGACCCGATGAAAGGCGCTGCTGCCAAGATGCAGGCGCAGCAGCTCTCGCCCACCCAGCTGGCAGCGGCCAGCCCGGTGAATGCCAAAATGGGCGCAGCCAATGCGGGGACCTTGCAGCTCGCCAGTTTGAACGCTACCGGCCAACCGGCCACCACGGGCTTTGTGCCGCCGCCCTCGCCGGTACTCCCCGCGACTACAGGCGGCGGCGTCACCCTCACCTTTGCTTCCGGGCCGCCGGCCACGTTTACCGTGGCGGGCAACGCCACGCCGCTGATGGATGTTTCGGCAACGCCACCGGTGCCGCTAGCTGGCCCTCCTTACGCCTACACGGCTGGGCAAGCCATCACCATTGACGGCTGGGCGATCACGCTCGCCGGCGCACCCAAGGCAGGCGATACCGTCACGGTGGGAAACGCCCTGGACCCACAATACGGCGACGGCTACCAGCGCAATACCGGTAACGCAACCGCCCTGATGAATTTGCGCGATGCCAAGATGTTCGACGGTGCGACGCTCTCCGACGGCTTTGCCAGCGCGATGGCGCAGGTCGGCACTCGCACCCAAAGCGCCCAATATGCACAAGAGCTCTCGAGCTCCCTTGCCGCGAATCTGGAGAGCGACCGCACCGCTGTCTCTGGCGTCAACCTGGACGAGGAGGCAGCCCGACTGATCCAGTACCAGCAGGCCTACCAGGCGTCGGCAAAGATGATCCAGGTCGCGCAAAACATCTTCGATACCCTGATCACCAGCATGGGCCGCTGATCGCCAAGGAATCCGCCATGAGCTATTCAACGAACCGCGTGGCCACGGCCAACATGTACGAGAACGCCACGCGCAACCTGATGACGCGCCAGACGTCGCTTGCCAACCTGCAGGACAACCTGACTTCCGGCAAGCGCGTAGAGCGTGCCAGCGACGATCCGGTGGCAGCAGCACAAGCCGAGCGCGCCATGACGCGCATCTCGCGTATCCAGACTGACCAGCGCGCGTTGGATGCACAGCGCAGTGCCGTTGCGCAAGCGGAGAGTTCGCTGGGCGACGCTGTCGACCTGATGCAGCAAATGCGCGAACTCGTCGTCTCTGCCGGCAGTGGCACTTTCACCGACAGCGACCGGACCACGGTTGCCAACCAGCTACAAGGCTTGCGTACCCAGTTGCTGGATGTGGCCAACCGCAAGGACACCAACGGCGTGCCGCTGCTCAGTGCGCTGGGCAGCGCCGCTACGCCGTTCCTCAATGCCATGGGGCAATTCGACGGGCTAGCGGGGCAAACAACCGGCTCCTCCGTGGGTATCCCCAGCGTCCTCGACGGCGACGCTGCCTTCATGTTCCAGCCGCAGCGCGACGGTGTATTCAACGCCAGCGTGGACACGGCAACTCCCGCTACACACGGCTTGGGCTCCAGTGCCGTCACCAGTACCAACCCGACGCAGATTGCACTTGACCCAAGCGGCAATGCCTTCCAATACCAAATCAACGTGACGTATGTCACCGGCACAGCGCCCGGCACCCTGGCCGCGCAATACAGTGTCACCAGCAACCCCGTCGGCGCACCCTTGAACGGCACCAATCCCTTCACATCTGCCGACTTCAACCCCAGCCAGCCGGCGTCGGTTCCGGTCAATGCCATCCCCGGCCTGAGCCTAAACCTCACTGGGCAACCACAAGTGGGCGACACCATGCAGCTCACCCTCAACCCCAGCAACGGCATCTTTAGCACGATCGATTCCGCCATTCACGATATCGGCACTGCCGGCTCCAACAGTGCCGCAACCCAGGCCGTCGGCCAAGCCTTGGCGAATATTGACACCGGCTTGGCAAGGCTGCAAACGGTGCGCAGCTACGCCGGGGACCTACTCAACCGTGCCGACAGCATCAGCGGCAATCAGCAGACGCGCAGCGTTCAGCTCGAAGCCGATCGCTCAAGCGCCGTAGACCTCGATATGATCAAGGGCGTGTCCGACTTCCAGAACCAGCAGGTCGGCTACGATGCAGCACTGAAGTCCTACTCCATGGTGCAGAAGCTGTCGCTGTTCAACTATATTTCCTGATTTCTGGCGTGTGCTGCACACGCCGTACAGCGCATGGTCCAATCCGTTCTCGGCAGTCTGGTTCTTGCCTACCGGCCTCTGTGGGGGCGTGCGCGCACACTCGCTGGCATCGAGCTCTCCGTGCAGAGCGATGCCCTGGCACCTGTCGATACCCTCCACCTGCTGCGGACCCTGGTCGAATTGTGGAGCGCCAGCAGCCCGCCTATCCTGCTGGCGCCACAAAACCGCCAACTGCTCTGCGACATGCTGGAGCATGCCCCGCGCGGCACCCCGTGGATCGCTGTGCCAGGGGCCTGGTTAGAAGATTCGACCATCCACGCGCGCGTCCAGGCCGCGCACCAGCGCGGCCTGCGCCTGGTGTGGCGCGGCGAACTCTCGCAGCTGCCAGAGCCGGGCATTGCCGCCTGCTTTGAGAACAGCCTTCTCAGCCTTGCGCCGGAGGACGCTGCTACAGCCCTCCAGGCACAGCAGGCAGAGACCGCGCGCGCTCCGGCACCCAAACCCAGGGAGCCAGTCCCCACCGCCAGCCCGGTGATTGATGGGCAGATGTACGAAAACCTGCCCAGCCGCGCCCTAGTGGCCCACTGCCTGAACACACACAATGCTCTAGCCATTGCCGGCTGGCCCGTGGAAGACGTGCTGTACCAAATGCGCCACCAGCCGGTCCAGCCCTCACACGCGGTCATCTTCCGGCTGATGAAGGCCATAGACGCTGATGAGTCGCTGGAGCACTTCGAGGACATCCTGAGTGAAGACCCGATCCTGGCCTACCGCTTCATGGTCTACACCAACTCGGCCGCGCTTGGCCTGCGCACCGGCATCGATTCGCTGCGCCGGGGCTTTGTGATGATGGGCTACGGCTCGCTCAAGCGCTGGCTGTCGGACCAATTGCCGCACGCCAGCACCGAGCCCGATCTGGAGCCGGTGCGCGCCGCCGCCGTGATTCGGGCGCAGCTAACCGACCATTTGCTGGAAGCCGGCATCCAGAACGAACTGCGGCGGGAGGTCTACCTCTGCGGCCTGTTTTTCGGCCTGGGCGACTTGCTGGGCGAGCCCCTGGGCAACGCGCTGCACCGGGTGCCGCTCTCCGAGCGCATCTACGACGCAGCAGTGCTGCGCACGGGCCCCTATGCACCGCCGCTGGACATGGCGTTAGCGCTGGAGAGCGGCGATTGCGCGGCGATTCAGGAGCTGTGCGAAACCTACGAGATGGACCGAGAAGAAGTCAACCGCGCCCTGCTGCGCGTACTGTCCTCGCTGGAAGTCGTGCGCGGGTGAATGGATACACCCCCTGTGTCGCTGCGCTCCTTCCCCCTCTCTCGCCTCGCTGCGCGATGCGGGAGGGGGACACCGCCAGCGCCCGGAGTGCAGACGACATTTGCATGTCGTGGCGGCCCTTGCGCGGCGGCCGCTGGCCTGGGCCGCGCCGGTGTCTTATTCGGTTTCTCAATCAATCGAGTACGCGAAGGTGAAGCACAGACAGTACCGGCGTACTGGCTCAGCGAAGCCGACAAAGTAATCGGTTGATTTAGAAATGGAATTGCGCCGCGTGCGGACCGACACACCCTAGGGTGCGCCTGCAGCGCTACGCCATCTGCCCGCGCACGCGCTCACACACCCGCCAGAATGCAGCGTCCTGGACGGCGGCGAAATTCACCCGCATCAGCGTACTGGGCTGGCCGCTCGCATGGAACAGCGCTCCGGGCGCAAGCAGATAGCCTTCATCGAGCATGCGCTGTGCCAGCGCGTCGGTGTCCACACCCGTTTCCACCCAGCCGAACAGGCCCGCAGGCTCGGCCGCAAAGCCAAAACCGGCCGCCTGCGCCAACTGCACGCTGCGGGCGCGGGCCTGCGCCAGGCGCCGGCGCAGACGCTCGGCGTGGCGCCGCAGTTGGCCCTGCTCCATGCACAGGGCGAGCGCCTTTTCCAGAATGGAGGGCGTGGTCAGCGCCGACAGCAGCTTGGTATCGAGCAGGCGCTCGGTCAGCGTGGGCGGCGCAGCCAAAAAACCAATGCGCCAGTTGGGCGCCAGAATTTTCGCAAAGCCTCCCACGTACACCGTGCGGCGCAAACCGTCGAGCGCGCACAAACGCGTCGCATGGTCAGGGGCCAGGTGGCAGTAGCTGTCGTCTTCGACGATATGGAAGTCGTGCTGCTGCGCCAGTTGCAGCACCTGGTGGGCACTACCAGGCGAGAGGCTGTACCCCGTCGGGTTGTGCAGCACGCTGACGCTGACAAACAGCTTGGGCGCGTGCGCCTCGCAGTAGCGGGCCATGACCGCCAGGTCCGGCCCGTCAGGCCCGCGCGGAACCGGCAGCACGCGCATACCCAGGGCGTCGAGCCGTGCGAATTCGACCGACCAGCCAGGCTCCTCCACCATCACCGGGTCGCCCGCCTTAAGCAGCGTGCGGCTCACAATGTCCAGCGCATGCGTCGCGCCCATCGTGGTCATGATCTGGCCGACAGGCGCCGGCACACTCAGCTCGGCCAGGCGCCGGGCAAGCACCTGGCGCAAGCCGGCGTCGCCCATGGGCTCGCCATAACTGAACGAGGCCGCATGCAGCGCCGGGCTGGCCGCCACCTTGCGCACCGCCGCCAGCATGAAACGCGCGTCTTCCAGCCACGAGGCCGGAAACACCCCAGCACCCGGTTGTGCCTGGCCCGAGGGCGGGTGAAACATGCCGCGGATCAACGCCGTGGCGTGGATCCGCGAGCCAGGCGGCAAGCCGGCAAAAGGAACAGCGCCGCTGGGGCTGCGCAGCACTTTGTTTTTGATAGCTGTCTGCGCAATATCCACCTGCTCTAGAGGCACTTTTTGCATCAAATCCCGCACAAAAAATCCGCGCTGCCTGCGTGCCTCGATCAAGCCCTGGGCGAGCAGTTGGTCGTAAGCCGCCACCACGGTCCACGGGCTCACGCCCTGCTGGCGCGCGCATTCGCGCACCGAGGGCATGCGCGAGCCCGGTGCCAGCAGGCGCGCACGGATGCGTTCGGCAAAGCGCTGGGCAAGTTGGTCGGTCAGGGAGCGGCGCGGGGTTCGGGTCAGCATGGGAAAGCCTTTGCATGCCAGGTGTGCCAATGAAAACACCAATACAGATCATTCATTTGTCCAGGGAACTGTATCGGAACTGTAATGGCGAAATCCGTACATTGGAACGCTTTCCTTCCCACGGCCCACCCCTTCATGTCGCTCGCCGAATTCACTGCCTTGCTGGCCCTGGCCACGGCCCTGAGCTTTACGCCCGGGCCCAACACCACGCTCTCGACGGCACTGGCGGCCAACAGAGGCCTGCGTGCCTCCATGCGTTTTGTCCTTGCGGTGCCGGTCGGCTGGACGGCCCTGCTGCTGCTCTGCGCTGGCGGCGTCGGCGCCGCCGTGGTGGCGGTGCCCATGCTGCGCCTGGCGATCAAGGCATTCGGCATCGGCTACCTCTTGTGGCTGGCGTGGAAGCTCTCGCGCAGCGCCCGGCTCGCCGAAGCCGACAGCGCACCCATGCGCGTGGGCTTCTGGCAAGGTGTGCTGCTGCAGTTCGTCAACATCAAAGCCTGGCTGCTGGCGCTGACCATCGTCGCCGGCTGGGTGGCCGGGCGAGCCGACAGCCTGCAGCGCCTGGCCGTGATCTTGCCGGTGATGTTGGTGTTCGCCTTTTCCAGCAACCTGCTCTACGCCAGCACAGGCGCCCTGCTGCGCCACTGGCTGGCCCAGGGTGCGCGCCTGCTCTGGTTCAACCGCGCCATGGCCTTGGTGTTGGTGCTCACGGCGATCTGGATGCTGCGCACATGAAACTCAAAGACGAAACCCTGGGCATGGGTCTGGGTCTTCTCGGCGTCGCCTTCTTCGCCGTTACGCTGCCGATGACGCGGCTGGCCACCGGCACACACGACGCGCCACAGCTCTCGCCCTGGTTCGTGACGCTGGCTCGCGCCGCGCTCGCGGGCTGCCTTTCGGTGATTTTCTTGCTGGCAACACGCTCGCCCCTGCCACAGCGCCGCCATTGGAAGCCGCTCGGGCTGGCTGTATTGGGCAACGCCATTGGCTTCCCGCTGCTGCTGGGCTACGCACTGCGCGTCGTCACCGCCAGCCACGCCGCGGTGATCACGGCGCTGCTGCCGCTGGTGACCGCTGCCGTGGCCGCGTGGGTGCTGCACCAGCGCGCGCGCCTGGGTTTCTGGGTCTGCGCCGTCGCCGGCAGCGCGCTGGTGGTGGCGTTCTCGGTGCTGCGTGCCCACCAAGGAGGGTCTGGCTTCGGCTTCGAATGGGCCGACCTGCTGCTGGTCGGCGCCGTTTTTGCCGCCTCCATCGGCTATATCTACGGCGCCCAGGTAACGCCAGCGCTCGGCGCCGAGCGCGTGATCTGCTGGGTCTGCGTGCTGGCGCTGCCTGTTTCGCTGCCAGGCGCGCTGTGGCTGTGGCCCCAGCATGCCGTTGCCGCCTCGGCCTGGGGCGGCTTGCTGTACGTCGGCGTGTTCTCAATGTGGGCCGGTTTTTTCGCCTGGTACCGCGGTCTGGTGCTGGGCGGCGCCCTGCGCGTCAGCCAGACGCAGTTGCTGCAACCCTTTCTTTCCATCCTCGCAGCCGTGCCGCTGCTGGGCGAGGCGCTTGATGGCGTCACGCTTGCCTTCGCCGCCGCCGTCGTGCTGACGGTCGTCATTGGAAAACAATTTTCCCGCCCGCCCACGCCGCCCAACCCGGGTGGCAGGGCGATATCGCCCGTCCGCTGAACCACGGCGCCAACGAGCGCACATTCGATCCAACGCAAGGAAATGCCCATGTCCTGGAAACTCGCCAGCCGAACCGAAAAGATGAACCCCTCGGTCATCCGCGAAATTCTCAAACTCACGGAAAAGCCCGGCATCATCAGCCTGGCCGGTGGCCTGCCGTCGCCGCGCACCTTCCCGGTGGACGACTTCGCCCGCGCCTGCGCCACGGTGTTACAGCACGACGGGGCTGCCGCGCTGCAGTACGCCGCCAGCGAGGGCTATGGGCCGCTGCGCGAGGCGGTGGCCGCGCAACTGCCCTGGGACGTGGACCCGGCGCAGGTCTTGATCACCACGGGCTCGCAGCAGGGCCTGGACCTGGTCGGCAAGGTGCTGCTGGACGCGGGCAGCCGCGTGCTTGTCGAAACGCCCACCTACCTGGGCGCGCTGCAAGCCTTTGCTCCCATGGAGCCGATGGTGCAATCCGTACCAAGCGACGATGAAGGCGTGGACATTGCCGCGCTCGCCGCCAGCGTGGGCAGTGGAGCCGACCAGGCGCGTTTTCTCTATGTGCTGCCCAACTTCCAGAACCCCACCGGCCGCACCATGAGCGAGGCACGCCGCGCCGCACTGGTATCCAAGGCCGCTGAACTTGGCTTGCCGCTGCTGGAAGACAACCCCTACGGCGACCTGTGGTTTGAGTCGCCGCCACCAGCGCCGCTGACGGCGCGCAACCCGGCGGGCTGCATTTACCTGGGGAGTTTTTCCAAGGTGCTGGCGCCAGGACTGCGCCTGGGCTACCTGGTGGCGCCGCCCGAGGTGTTCCCCAAGCTGCTGCAGGCCAAGCAGGCAGCCGACCTGCACACACCCGGCTTCAACCAGCGCATGGTATTCGAAGTGATGCAGGGCGGGTTCCTGGACCGGCATGTGCCAACCATCCGCACGCTGTACCGCCAGCAGCGCGATGCGATGCTCGGCGCACTCGAGCGTGCCATGAGCGGCCTGGGTGTGCAATGGAACCAACCGGCCGGCGGCATGTTCCTGTGGCTGCGGTTGCCAGAGGGCATGAGCGCGGTGGATTTGTTGCCGCTCGCAGTGGAGCGGGGGGTGGCCTTCGTTCCGGGCGCGGCCTTCTACGCGGGGGACGCCGATCCGCGCACGCTGCGCCTGTCGTTCGTAACGGCGAGCAGCGCACAAATCGATACTGCGATTGGCTCGCTGGCCGATGCGGTGCGTGCGCTGCGGATGCACCCTACACTTTAGGGCAATGCTGAACAAGTCCCTCACGCGCCGCGCATCCGTACCTCGGGCGGTCTGCGGCGTTGCAAATCCTCGCCATAGCTGCGGCTATGGCGAGGATTTGCGCCTTGCATCCCATCCCGATGCACGGCGCGCGTCATCGCGGTGACTTATTCAGCATCGCCTTAGGCACTCACCGCGCAAGCGAAGGGGCGCGCTTCATGACCTACCTGCCTTTCCTGCAAGTCGACGTATTCAGCGAGCACCATGGTGATGGCAATCCCTTGGCCGTGGTGCTGGACGCAGAGCATCTCCCCGAGCGCACGCTCAGGCGCTTTGCCGCCTGGACCAATCTGTCGGAAACGACCTTCCTGCTCCCCCCCACGGAAAGCGCCCGCGCGGCCGGCGCCGACTACCGGGTGCGCATCTTCACTCCTCGTGGCGAGCTGCCGTTTGCCGGCCATCCGACCCTTGGCAGTTGCTACGCCTGGCTGCACGCAGGTGGCCAGCCACGGTCGCCAGGGACCATCGTGCAGGAATGCACGGTTGGCCTGGTCCCCATTCGCCAGCAGCAGGGGCGCTTGGCCTTTGCCGCGCCGCCAATGCAGCAAAGCGTGCCGAACCCGGCCATGACCGCGTTGGTGGTGGGCGCGCTCGGATTGCGGCCTCAGCAAGTTCGCGCAGCGCGCCTGCTCAACAACGGCCCGCGCTGGCTCGCACTGCTGGTGGACAGCAAGGAGGCCGTGCTCGGCCTGACACCCGACCATGCGCGCCTCAAGGACCTGGGCCAGGACGTTGGCATCGTCTACATGGCAGGCGAAGCACATGCCCATGGCGAACCCGATGCCTTCGTACGCGGCTTTTCCCCATCGCTCGGCACCAGCGAAGACCCGGTGACCGGCAGTCTGAATGCCAGTCTGGCGCAGTGGTTGATTGGCCAGGGCCTTGCGCCTCACGCCTATCTGGTAGCGCAAGGCGAATGCCGGGGCCGCGCCGGGCGGGTCTATATCGAGCAAGATGGCGAGGGCCAGGTCTGGGTGGGTGGCAACTGCCTCACCGCCATTGAGGGGCGCGCGCATTTCCCCTGAGCGCCTGGCGCCACGGGTCCCGCAACCCCACCCAGCCGTGCGCCGGTGTGCCTCGGCGTTGCCCGCCACAGCACACACACCTCCAGCTTTTCAACATCCGGGTACCGCCCACTACCCGCTCGCAAAGGCCCGCCCACCATGCACCCACGCCCCTTCAAGCAAGTTGACGTCTTCACCGCCCAGGCCTGCCGCGGCAACCCGCTGGCCGTGGTGCTGGACGGCTCTGGCCTTTCCACCGAGGCCATGCAGCAGTTCACGAACTGGACCAACCTGTCCGAAGCCACCTTTGTGCTGCCGCCCACGCCCGAGGGCCGCGCCGCCGGCGCAGACTACCGCGTACGCATCTTCTGCCCCGGACGCGAGCTGCCCTTCGCCGGCCACCCCACGCTGGGCAGTTGCCACGCCTGGCTGGAAGCCGGAGGCACGCCCCAGCGCGCGGGCATGGTGGTGCAGGAATGCGGGGTGGGTCTGGTCGCGTTGCGCCAGGACAGCAACCGCCTCGCATTTGCCGCGCCGCCACTCATCAAGAGCGGCCCGCTGGACGAAGCCGATGTGGAACGCATTGCCCGAGGCCTGGGCGTTGCGCGCAGCGACATCCTGCACCACGCCTGGTGCGACAACGGCCCGAACTGGCGCGGCGTGATGCTGGGAAGCAGTGAGCAGGTGCTGGCGCTCAAGCCCGACAGCACCATCCTCTCGGGTCTCGACGTGGGCGTAGTTGGCCCGCGGGGCAAGATCGGTGTCATCGGCAGCAGCGACCTTGAGGGCATCGCCTTTGAAGTGCGCGCCTTTTTCCCCGGCAACAACGGCTTGGCCGAAGACCCCGTGACCGGCAGCCTGAACGCTGCGCTGGCGCAGTGGCTCATCGGCGCCGGCCTGGCCCCCGCGCAGTACGTGGCCAGCCAGGGCACATGCCTGGGCCGCGCCGGACGCGTGTTTGTGGAACTTGACGGCGACACCCTCTGGGTCGGCGGCAGCTCCGTCACCTGCGTGTCGGGCGAAGTGCTGTTGTGACCGCGCCATCCATGCTCCCTGGCGTGGACCACCTGGTCGTCCTGACGCCCGACCTGGCCACGGGCGTGGCGTGGTGCGAGCGAACGCTAGGAATCTCCCCCACGGCGGGCGGCGAGCACCCGCTGATGGGTACGCACAACCGCATTTTCAACATCTCCAGCCCCACGCACCCACGAACCTACCTGGAAATTATCGCTATCAATCCAGGAGCTACTCCCGCAATCCTATCAAGCGCTAGCCGCTGGTTTGATATGGATAATGCCGCCCTGCAGCAGCAGGTGAGCCAGCACAGCGCGCAGCTCATCCACTGGGTGGCCAGCGTGCCCGATGTGGCCGAACGCTGTGCCGCGCTGTCGGCACTGGACATTGAACGCGGCCCCATCCTCACCGCCAGCAGGCCCACGCCCGACGGCTTGCTGCAATGGCAGATCACGGTGCGGGATGATGGCCTGCGGCTCATGGACGGCTGCCTGCCCACCCTCATCCAGTGGGGCGCCGTGCATCCCTGCGACAGCCTTCCTGCCAGTGGCGTGCAGCTGCAAACCCTGGCACTGCAGCACCCGCAGGCGGCCACGTTGCAGGTGGCTTGTGCCGCCATCGGCGTGGCGGCATCCGTTGCCATCGCGCCCGGCGAAGCGCCCCGACTCACCGTGCAGCTCGCCACACCCCGTGGCCCTGTCAGCCTCTCCTCTCTTTGAATCGATTCACCATGTCCCACACCCTGCCCACCCTCCAAGACATTGAAGCCGCCGCCCAGGTGGTGTACCGCGACTTTGCCGCCACGCCCCAGTACCGCTGGGCGCTGCTGAGCGAGCGCCTGGGCACCGACTGCTGGGTCAAGCACGAGAACCACACCCCCGTGGGTGCCTTCAAGGTGCGCGGCGGGCTCACCTACTTCGACCAACTGGCGCAGCGCGGCGCACTGCCGCGCGAGGTCGTCAGCGCCACCCGCGGCAACCACGGCCAGAGCATGGGCTGGGCGGCGCGCAAGCATGGCGTGGCCTGCACCATCGTCGTACCGCATGGCAATTCGGTGGAGAAGAACGCGGCCATGCGTGCGCTGGGGGTCAGTCTGGTCGAACACGGCAGCGATTTTCAGGAGGCGCGCGAGCACGCCATGCAACTGGCCGCAGAGCGCGGCGCACACATGGTGCCCAGCTTTCACTTCGACTTGCTGCGCGGTGTCAGCACCTACTGGTGGGAGCTGCTGCGCGCTGTGCCGCAGCTCGACGTCGTCTACGTCCCCATTGGCCAGGGATCGGGCGCCTGCTCGGCGATTGCCGCCAAGCTGGCGCTGAACCACCGGGTTCGCATCGTCGGCGTGGTCAGCAGCCACGCCACCACGTATGCCGATTCGGTTGCCGCGGGCCGGGTGGTGGAGGCGCCCGTCACCACGGTCCTGGCCGACGGCATGGCCTGCCGCGTGGCCGACGCGCAGGCGCTGACCATCATCGCGCCGCACATCGACCACATCGTGCAAGTCAGCGACGCCGAGGTGGCGTACGCCATGCAGGCCTTGTTTACCGATACGCACAACACGGCGGAGGGCGCCGGGGCTGCCGCGCTGGCGGGCGCCCTGCAGGAGCGCGCGCAACTGCAAGGCCTCTGCGTGGGTCTGGCGCTCACTGGCGCCAATGTGGACGCTGCGGTCTTCGCTGGTGTGCTGGCGCAACACGCGTCCGCTGCCCGGTAGCGGGCGCCGCTCGCACCGGTCACCCGCGCGACAAACGGGCGCGGCCGATTCTGGCCCACTCGGCACATGGGAACACTCCATTTGGTGCGCCACGGCCAGGCCTCGTTTGGCGCCGACGACTACGACCGTCTCAGTCCGCTGGGCCAGCGCCAGGCGCTGCGCCTGGGGCAGTTCTGGCGCGAGCGCGGGCAGTCTTTTGACGCCGTGTACAGCGGCACACTGCGCCGGCACGACGAGACCCTGGCGGGCATCGTGGAGGGGTTGGGGGGCGCCCCGGCCGCGCAGCGCCTGCCTGGCCTGAACGAATACGACAGCCTGGCGCTGATTCGCGCCGTGCACACCGAGCCTCTGGAGCGGCCCGACACACCCGAGCGCTACCGCCACCATTTCCGCCTGCTGTGCGACGCCCTGGCACAGTGGATGGCGGGTGTGGTGAGCCCAGCAGGCATGCCAAGCTGGGACGAATTTTCCACCGGCGTGCATGCGGTTCTTGAAGACATTCGCCACCGGCATGCCGGCCAGCAGGTGCTCCTGGTCTCCAGCGGCGGACCGATTTCCACCGCCGTCGGGGCCGTACTCGGCACGGCGCCCGAGGTGACGATTGCCCTGAACATGCGCATCCGCAACAGCGCAGTGACGGAAATGAGCATTTCGCCCAAGCGCCTGATGCTGCAGACCTTCAACACGCTGCCGCACCTGGGCGGCAGCGAACACACGGACTGGGTGACACACGCCTGAAGCGCTGCTGCGCCGTTCAGGCCCTTAGAACCATGCCTTTCAACGTCTTTGAGCCGCGGCCCTGAGTACCCGGTCAGTAGAGACATGTGATCGTGCGGTAGAGCCA
>NZ_JBWKZM010000030.1:0-57821 GCF_059424465.1 Simplicispira sp. GW247-4R2A
GTGGGGGGGCGGGCGAAAGGTTGGATCGGTCGGGCACGGGCATCGCGATGGCATCATACCGGCCATGGAATTCCCTCATGGCCGGCCCGAGCACACAGCGCAGGCGCTGCTGCACGATCTCTCGCACTTTCCCTGGAAGGTCACGGCACAGACGCTGCGCGAGCGCTTCCGGGAAGACCGGCTGGGGCTTACCGCCAGCAGCCTGACTTTCACCACCATCCTGGCGCTGGTGCCGTTTTTTACCGTGGCGCTGGCGGTGTTCAGCGCCTTTCCGATGTTCAGCCGCGTGCAGGAGGTGCTGCAGCGCTGGCTGCTGCAGAGCCTGGTGCCCAATTCGATCTCGCGCCCGGTGCTGGACTACCTGAACCAGTTTGCCGCCAAGGCCAGCCAACTCGGTCTGGTGGGTTTCAGTGCCCTGATCGTCACCGCACTGGCGCTGATGCTCACCGTGGACCGCACCTTCAACAACATCTGGCGCGTGCGCCGCCTGCGGCCACTGGGCCAGCGGGTGCTGATCTATTGGGCGGCGCTCACCTTTGTACCGCTGCTGCTGGGTGCTAGCTTGGCGCTCACGTCGTATGCCATCTCGGCCTCGCGTGGACTGGTTGAGACGCTGCCCAACGGCGTGTCGCTGCTCATCCATTCACTGCAGTTCATCGTGCTGGCAGGCGGCATGGCGAGTCTCTACCACTCGATACCCAACACACCGGTGCGCTGGCGCCATGCCTGGGCCGGCGGCATTTTCGTCTCGGTGGGCATCGAGCTGGCCAAGAAAGGACTGGCGCTGTACCTGGCGCGCATGCCCACCTACTCAGCGGTGTACGGCACCTTTGCCACGTTGCCGATTTTGCTGATCTGGATCTACATCGCCTGGGTCATCGTGCTGCTGGGCGCGGTGGTGGCGGCCTACCTGCCCAGCCTGATGGCCGGGGTGGCGCGCCGCTCAGGGCACCAGGGCTGGAGCTTCGAGCTGGCCATCGAGCTGCTGCAGCACCTGCACCGCGCGCGCATCGGCCACGGGCGCGGCTTGCGGGCCACGGCGCTGGCGCGGCAGATGCGGGTGGACGCCTTGCAACTGGCGCCGGCGCTCGAAGCCCTGCTGGCGCTGGATTGGGTTGCGCGCATTGAAGAAAACGCAGACCGCCGACGCGATGAACCGCGCCTGGTGCTGCTCGCAGACCCGGCCACCACGCCGCTGGCGCCTCTGGTGCAGCGTCTGCTGCTGGAGCGCGGCCCGCATGTGGAACCTCTGTGGCAGGGCGCGCGGTTGGATCGCCTGCGCCTGGCCGATGTGCTGGACGCGTCGGGCGCTGCACCAGAGGCAGGCGCAGATGCAGCCATGGAAATATGAATGAAATATGGCTACAGCGCTTATATGGTAAGCGTTTGCAGCTATTTATTCGATAGCGCCCTGTAGATGCGCTGCAGCCGCCTGCCCGCTGCGCACCGCGCCTTCGAGCGTGGCCGGATACGGCCCGTCAACGTAGTCGCCGCAGGCCCACAGGCCGGGCGCGATGTACGCGGCCGGGCGTGCCAGGCCAGGCGTACAGGCAAAGGTGGCGCGGCGCTCCACCACGGTTTGCACGCACTGGAGGCCCGGCAGGTTCAGCTCGCGCTCGGCCTGCTCCAGCACCTGTGCCTCGGTTTGCGCGCGTTCGGCGCGGCTCGCGCTGACCACGAAGGCCAGCAGGCCGGCCGGGCCGCCCAGTTGCCCACGGTCGAACACGAACTGCGCGGGTGCTGAGCGCAGCGCCAGCATGGGCCGCGCCAGCACGCTGCCGCTGGCGGGCGCTGCGGCCTGGGCGTACACCGTGGCAATGGATTCAAAGCGCAGCGCTTGCGCGCTCGCCGCCCAATCGCACAGCGCCACGGCATCGGCCAGCGGTGCATCCTGGGCGCATTGGGCCACCAGGCGCGCGGCCTCGGTGCTGGGCGCGGCCAGCAGCACCGCGTCGAAAGGCGAGCCGTCCACGCTCCAGCCGCGCGCCGTTGCCGTGAGCGCCTGTACCCGCGCGCCGGTGCGCACGATGGCGCCGCGCGAGCGCAGCCAGCGCTCGGCCGCGTCGGGCAGCAGCGCGCTCAGGTCCTTGCGGGGCAGCAGCAGGTTGGAACCGCCGGGGCCGCCCAACAGGCTGTCGCGCAGGATGCGCAGGAACACCTGGCCGCTGGCTTCTTCTGCCGGCGTGTTCAGTGCTGCGACGCACAGCGGTTCGATGAATTCGCCCAACAGTCGGGGCGGCAGGCCCTCGCACAGCGCGGCCACAGACACTTCGGGCGCGCAGGCAAAGCGCCGCCGCTGCCAGGTCTGGGCGCGCCCCAGCATCGCCAAGCGCTCGCGCCAGCTCCAGCCGCGGGCCCGCGCAATGCCCAGCAGGGCGTCCCAGGGGGGCGCGATGTCGGGCCACCGCAGGCCGCTGCCGTCGGCAAAACGCAGCGCCAGCGGCAGGCGCACGAAGGCATCGCGCGGGTCAATGCCCACGGTGTCCATCAAGCGCAGGCAATCGGTGTAGGCGCCAATCAGAATGTGCTGGCCGTTGTCGAGGAGCAGCGGGGCGCCATCGGCGCCTGGCAGCGCGACCCTGCGCGCCCGCCCACCCAGGCTGCGCGCGGCCTCCAGCAGCGTCACGTCGTGCCCGGCCTCGGCGGCGGCCACGGCGGCGGCCAGCCCAGCCCAGCCGCCGCCCACCACGGCGATCCGCATGCGCATACCGGCCACGCGGCTACATCCGCCCGAGCGCCTGCATCTTCCAGGCGAGCCAGAACTTGCGCAGCGGCGTGAGCGCCACGCGCTGGTTCAGCACCTGGAAGTTGTCGCGTTCGATTTCAGTCAGCAGCGTGCGGTAGATGCTGGCCATCATCAGGCCGGGTTTTTGCGCGCGCCGGTCTTCGGCAGGCAGCAGGGCAAGGGCTTCGTCGTAGAGGCGGTGAGCGCGTTCGGATTGGAAGCGCATCAGGGCGACAAAACGCTCGGAGGTCTTGCGCTCCAGAATTTCACTGGCTTTCACATCGAACTGCTGCAGCTCGTTGACCGGCAGATAGATGCGCCCGCGCATTGCGTCCTCGCCCACGTCGCGCAGGATGTTGGTCAGTTGCAGGGCCTGGCCCAGCTTGTGTGCATAGTCGGTGGTGGCCGCTTGCGTCTGCCCGAAGATGCGCGCAGCCACCTCGCCGACCACGCCGGCCACCAGGTGGCAGTAGCGCTGCAGGCCGGGGTAGTCGAGGTAACGGTTCTGGTTCAGGTCCATCTCGCAGCCCTCGATCACGGCCAGCAGCGGCGCTGCCTCGATGCCGAACGTTTGCAGGTGCGGCATGAGCGCCTGGGTGACCGGGTGTGTGGCCTTGCCGGCGAAGGTTTGCGTCAGCTCGCTGCGCCACCAGGCGAGCTTGGTGTAAGCAACGTTGGTGTCGGTGACTTCGTCGACAACATCGTCTATTTCGCGGCAAAACGCATAAAAAGCGGTAATGGCCTGGCGCCGCTGCTCGGGCATGAACAGGAAGGCGTAATAGAAGCTGCTGCCCGAAGCCGCGGCTTTTTCTTGTACGTACTGCTGCGGATTCATATGCCTGCGATTCTCCCATGCTGTAGGGTGCCTGCCCGGCAGAAGCATCGTGGGCCGCGGGCGATTCTTGCTTTCAACGCCTTCTGGAGCGCAGGCTCCCAGCGCCTACACTCAGGCAGAACTGCTATGCATCTGAACTCCTTTCTTGTCCTTGGTATCGAGTCGTCCTGCGACGAAACCGGTGTCGCGCTGGTGCGCACGCAGGGTGGCGCGCGCGTGCCCCGCTTGCTGGCGCACGCCCTGCACAGCCAGATCGAGATGCACCAGGCCTACGGCGGCGTGGTGCCCGAACTGGCCAGCCGCGACCATATCCGCCGCGTATTGCCGCTGACCGAAGCGGTGCTGCACGAGAGTGGCTGCACCCTGCCCGAGGTGGACGTGGTGGCTTTCACGCGCGGCCCGGGCCTGGCCGGCGCCTTGCTGGTGGGTGCCGGCGTGGCCTGCGCGCTGGGTTCGGCGCTGGAGGTGCCAGTGCTGGGCGTGCACCACCTGGAAGGGCATTTGCTCTCGCCCTTTCTCAGCGCGGACCCGCCCGAGTTCCCGTTTGTCGCCTTGCTGGTCTCTGGCGGCCACACGCAACTGATGCGCGTCGATGGCGTGGGGCAGTACGCGTTGCTGGGTGAAACCATTGACGATGCCGCTGGCGAAGCCTTTGACAAATCGGCCAAGCTCATGGGCCTGGGCTACCCTGGTGGACCGGCGCTCTCGCTCCTGGCCGAGCAGGGCAGTGCGGTGGCGTTCAAGCTGCCGCGCCCGCTGCTGCACAGCGGCAACCTGGATTTTTCGTTTGCCGGCCTCAAGACGGCCGTGATGACGCAGGCCAAAAAACTGGGCGACGACCTGCCCGCGCGCAAGGCCGATCTGGCCGCCAGCACCGAAGCGGCCATTGTCGAGGTGCTGGTGAAGAAATCGTTGGCGGCGCTGGCGCAAACGGGTTTGCAGCGCCTGGTGGTCGCTGGCGGCGTGGGCGCCAACCGCCACCTGCGCGAGCAGCTCAATGCCGCCTGCGCCGCGCGCCGTGTGCGCGTGCACTACCCGGAACTGCATCTGTGCACCGACAACGGCGCCATGATCGCGCTGGCTGCCGCCATGCGTTTGCAGGCGGGTTGCGAAGCGCCAAACCGCGAGTACGCGTTTGATGTGAAGCCTCGGTGGCCACTCGATTCCTTGGTTCGCGCGCAGCCTGGCACCTGAGCAGCCATCTTTACAAAGACTTTGTCTGGACTTTGCCGCTGTGACAAGGCATGCCCAGACAATGGCGGAGTACCAAAGCGGTGCGTACCTTCCTCCAAAAATCCATGTTTGATTCCTGTTCGACTCACGGTAGGCGCCGCATGGCTCTGGCAGTGGCCGCCAGCGCCGCGCTGTTGTCCGGGTGCGCCGCCCCCACAGGAAGTACCGCCGACACCCCCGCGTGGGCGACGCCTGCAAAGTGGGCGGGTGCGCCAATGGGCGACGCTGCCACGTCGCTTGGGCAGTGGTGGGCGCGCTTTGACGACCCTGTGCTCAGCAGCTTGGTGGGGCAGGCGCTGGCCAGCAACACCACCCTGCGCCAGACCGAGGCAGCGCTGCGCCAGGCGCGGGCCGTGAGCGATGTGCAGGCTGCCGGCCTGCTGCCGTCGGTGGGTGCGTCTGGCTCGGCGCAGCGCAGTCGCACCGCAGGCGCTACAGCCAACCGTTTTGCCGCAGGGTTCGATGCGAGCTGGGAGCCCGACCTGTTTGGTGCGCAGCGCAGCGCCGTGGCGGCAAGTGCGGCCGACGTGGCCGTTGCAAAGGCCAGCCTTGGCGATGCCCAGGTGTCGCTGGCTGCGGAGGTGGCGGCCAACTACATTGCACTGCGCGGCCTGCAGGAGCGCCTGGCCATTGCACGCAGCAACCTCGCCAGCCAGCAGGAAACCCTGCAGATCAGCAACTGGCGCCTGCAGGCCGGGCTGATCACCTCGCTCGATACCGAACAGGCCCGTGCGGCCGCCGAACAGACGGCCGCGCAAGTGCCGGCGCTTGAGAGCAGCCTGGCGCAGACGCGCCATGCGCTTGCCGTGCTGACGGGCCAGCCGCCCGCAGCGCTGGACACGGCGTTGGCAACTGCCGGGGCCGTCCCGCAGGCGCCAGCCGACTTGGTATTGGCGATTCCTGCACAAACCCTGCGCCAGCGCGCCGACGTGCGGGCGGCTGAGGCGCGCATCAGTGCGGCTTTGGCCCGCGTGTCGCAGGCCGATGCGGCCCGCTACCCCAGCCTGCGCATCAGCGGAAATCTGGGCCTGAGTGCCGCGACGCTGGGGGCGCTGACAAGCGGCGCCAGTGTGGCCAACGCACTGCTGGCCAGCATTTCTGTGCCGCTGTTTGACGGCGGCGCCGCGCGTGCCCAGGTTCGGGTGCAGGAAGCTGCACTGGAGCAGGCACGCATGGGCTATGAAGCGACCGTGCTGACGGCGCTGCAGGACGTGGAGGACGCCCTGGTCGCCCTGCAAGGCGACCGCGAGCGCCTGGCGCACCTGCAGGCTGCAGCCGGTGCGGCCGCCAATGCCGACCTTCTGGCGCACCAGCGCTACCAGAGCGGGCTGATCGATTTCCCCACCGTGCTCGATACCCAGCGCACCCTGCTTTCGGCCCAGGACGGCGTTGCCAGTACACAGGTCAGCCTCGCCACCGACCATGTGCGCCTCTACAAGGCGCTGGGCGGCGGCTGGGCACCCGACGGCGATGGCAATGCCACCGTTGAGATCCCCACCAAGAACACGCGCCCATGAAGACTACCCATCCGCCAGCGGCACCGGCCGCCAACACCCCGCCCACCGATCTGCAGTCCTTGCTGGGCGACGACCACCCGCCGCGCTGGTGGCAGCGCTCTTCCTTGTGGATAGGGCTCGCTGCCCTGCTGCTGGCCGCTGGCGGTGTGTATTACTGGCAGGTACAAAACCAGGAAAAATCCGCCCCCGCCTATGTGACGACGCCGATCACCAGGGGCAATATCACCCTCACGGTGTCGGCCAACGGCACGCTGCAGCCGACCCGCTCGGTGAACATCGGCAGTGAACTCTCCGGCACGATCAAGCGGGTGCTGGTGGATGTGAACGACCGGGTCAAGGCAGGGCAGGTGCTGGTGGAACTCGATGCCTCCAAGTTCAGCGACCAGGTGACGCGCTCGCGTGCCGCACTGGCCGCTTCGCAGGCCGCGCAGGCGCAAAGTGTGGCCACGACCCAGGAGGCACGGGCTGCCCTGGTGCGTTTCGAGGAAGTCGCGAAGCTCTCGGGCGGCAAGGTGCCGTCGGCCACTGAACTCGATAGCGCGCGCGCTGCCCTGGACCGTGCCGTGGCCGCAGAAGACAGCGCCCGGGCCAATGTGGTGGTGGCGCGTGCCACGCTGTCGACCGATGAAACCAATCTGTCCAAGGCGTCGATCCGCTCGCCCATCGACGGCGTGGTGCTCAGCCGATCGGTCGAGCCGGGCAATGCCGTGGCGGCTTCCTTGCAGGCTGTGACCTTGTTCTCGGTCGCCGAGAACCTGGCGCAACTTGAGCTTGATGCCAATGTGGATGAGGCCGATGTCGGCGCGGTGGCGGTCGGCCAAAAGGCCAGTTTCACCGTCAGCGCCTACCCGACGCGGCGCTTTCCAGCCACCATCGAACGCGTTGCCTTTGGCTCGACCACCACCAACAATGTGGTGACCTACGTGACGACGCTGAAGGTGGACAACTCCGACCTCGCCCTGCGCCCCGGCATGACGGCGGTCGCCACCATCGTGGCCACCGAGCGCAAGGATGTGCTGCTGGTGCCCAACACCGCGCTGCGCTTTTCGCCCGTGGGGAGTGCGCCCGCCAAGGGCGGCAGTGCGCAGAGCGGCGGCATTCTCTCCAAGATGATGCCGCGCCCCCCCAGGAGCGGTGCCAAGACGGCGCGGCCCGACGGCAACACCCCGGGCACACGCCAGATTTGGCTGCTCAAGGATGGCCAGCCGGAGGCCTTGTCGGTCACCACGGGCATCAGCGACGGTCGCGTGACAGAGGTCAGCGGCGAGGGGCTGGAGCCTGGCCTGCCCGTCATTACCGATCAGCGCAGCAGCGGGGCCGGGGCGTGATGCCAGCCGAGGCCCCGCTGATCCGCCTGCGCGGCATTACCAAGGTGTACGGCACGGGGGGCACCGCGTTCCAGGCGCTCAAGGGGGTGGATCTGGATATTGCGCGCGGCGACTTCGTGGTCATCATGGGCCCGAGCGGTTCGGGCAAGTCCACCGCCATGAACACCTTGGGATGCCTGGATACCCCTACCACGGGCACGTACGAGTTTCAGGGCGTGCAGGTGCAATCGCTCAGCCGCGACGAGCGCGCCCGGCTGCGCCGGCGCTATCTGGGCTTTGTCTTCCAGGGCTTCAATTTGCTGGCACGTACCTCGGCGCTGGAAAACGTCGAGCTGCCCCTGATCTACCGCGGCGAGCCCGCAGCCAAGCGCCATGCGATGGCGGCGCGTGCGCTCGAAGCCGTGGGGCTCAAGGGCTGGGAGCACCACTCGCCGGGCGAACTCTCGGGCGGGCAGCAGCAGCGCGTGGCGATTGCCCGCGCCATCGTCACCGAGCCTGCCGTGCTGCTGGCCGACGAGCCCACCGGCAACTTGGACACCGCGCGCAGCAAGGAAATCATGGGGCTGCTCTGGCACCTTAATGCCGACTTGGGCATCACCGTGATCATGGTGACGCACGAGAGCGACATGGCGGCCTATGCGCGGCGCATCGTGCGCTTTGTCGATGGGGTGGTGGAGAGCGACGAGCGCAATCCGGCGCCGGTAGGGCTGCAGGCGGCTGCACCCGCACCCACGGAGATCGCCCATGTGGCTTAACACCCTGCTGCTGGCGCTGCGTTCGATTCGGCGCAACCTGATGCGCTCCTTCCTGACGGTGCTCGGCATCGTGATCGGCGTCAGCGCCGTCATCACCATGGTCACCGTGGGCAATGGCGCCACGTTGGCGGTGCAGAACCAGATTTCGGGCCTGGGCACCAACCTGCTCCAGGTGCGGCCCGGCCAGCGCATGGGCCCGGGCAGCGGCGGGGCGAGCGCACCGGCATTCAAGGATACCGACGCCGAGGCCATTGCCAGCCAGATCGGTGGTGTGGCGGCAGCGGCGCCCGAATCGCGCGCCAGCGGCACATTGGTGGCCAACGGCCGCAACTGGACCAGCTCGATTACCGGCAGTACCAACGACTGGCTCACCATTGGCAACTGGACGCTGGCCAGTGGCCGCTTGTTTACCGAAGCGGAACTGCGCGCCGGTGCCGCCGTCTGCATGATCGGCAATACCGTGCAGCGTGAGCTTTTTGGCAACGGTGCGGCACTCGGTGCGTCATTGCGCGTGAAGCAGATCAGTTGCGAAGTGGTGGGTGTACTCGCCTCCAAAGGCCAGGGCGCCTTCGGCAACGACCAGGACGACATGGTCTTCATGCCTATCAAGACCTTGCAACGGCGCATCACCGGCAACACCCAGGTCAACACCCTGCTGGTGTCCATGGCCGACGGCAGTGATGCCGAGCGGGTGAAAACGAGCCTGACGCAGTTGCTGCGCGAGCGCCGCAAGCTGGCCGACAGCGATGAGGACAATTTCAATGTGCTCGATACCAAGCAGCTGGCCGACACGCTCTCGGGCACCACCCGCATCATGACCACGCTGCTGGGCGCGGTGGCCGCCGTGAGCCTGTTGGTGGGGGGCATCGGCATCATGAACATCATGCTGGTGAGCGTCACCGAGCGCACCCGTGAAATCGGCCTGCGCCTGGCCATTGGCGCGCTGGAGCGTGAGGTGCTGCTGCAGTTCCTGATCGAGGCCGTGGTGCTGGCAGCGCTGGGGGGGCTGGTCGGCATCGTGCTGGCAGCGCTGGCCTCGGTGGTGCTCTCCGGGGCCATGGGGATTCCTTTCCTGTTCAACCCGGCGGTGAACGTCGCCTCGTTCGTTTTCTCGGCCGCCATCGGTGTGCTGTTTGGTTATTTTCCAGCGCGGCGCGCGGCGCGTATGGACCCGATTGATGCGCTGCGGCATGAGTGAGCGCTAGCGCGAGCAGCGCAGGGACAGCGGGGGTTGGGAGCGAAGCCGCCTTTCGGGCCATCGCTGCGCTTGGCCACGGCGTTGGCAGCGAGAGCGGCGCAGGCATTGGGCGCACAGTGCAACTGTCGGATGACGCTGCAGCGCAGCTTGGCCCCGGCTACGGCTCTAGCAGAGCACGCGGCGCAGGCATTGGGGTCGGATCACGATGCAGCGCAGCGAAACTCGTGCTCAGACCCCAATCCCGGAACAAAGTGCGCGGCCTTATTCACCGCTGCACCCTGGCCGGGCCTCGTGCCGCGAAGAGCACGCACTGGATGAAAATATCGAGAGAAAATGGCCTCTAGCGCTTTATGGGAAAGCGCTAACAGCTATCAATTTTGAATTGAATGAGGTTGAGAATGGCGCTGCGGGAATGTTTGCGTCTTGGGTTTCAATCTTCAGTTTCCACCGCAACGTCGTTGGGCTGTTCACGGCCAGTAACGGCTGCTGGCGAGAGGCCGCTTTCAGATATAGGGTCCGCCAGCCTACCCTGATAATCAAAACTAGTTTAGAAAAATGGACTGAACATGACCGTTGCATCGATCCCCATCCGTCAGTTGCTCCAGCGAGTCTCCGAAGGCGAAGTGCGAATCCCCGCCTTCCAGCGTGAGTTCGTTTGGGAGCCCGACCGCGTTCAGTTCCTAATGGACAGCATCTACAAGCGTTTCCCGATCGGCACGCTGCTGTTTTGGCGCACGCGCGAGAAACTGCAGTCCGACCGCGACCTTGGACCGTATGTCCTGCCCGAGCCCAAGGACCAGTACCCCATCGACTACGTGCTCGATGGTCAGCAGCGGCTCACCTCGATCTTCGGAGTCTTCCAGACCGACCTGAAGCCTTCGGAGCACCCGAAGGTCGACTGGGTTGACATCTACTTCGATATGAAATCGAAGGAAGATGCCCAGGATTCGCAGTTCCTCGCGCTCGAACCCGACGAGGTGGACGAGACTCGCCACTTCCCGCTCAAAGCCTTGTTTGACGTCACCGCGTACGGCGCGCTTGTGCGCAAGCTCGGCGACGCCGAGGCGAAGCTGATCGATGACCTGCAGACGCGCTTCAAGGAAGCCCAGATCCCGGTCGAGACCATCGAGACCAATGATCACTCGAAGATCGCCATCGTGTTCGAGCGGGTGAACCGTGGCGGTGTGCCGCTGGACACCTACCAACTTCTCGCGGCCTGGACCTGGAGCGGCGACTTCGACCTCCGAAGCAAGTTCGACGACTTGGCGGCCGAGCTGGACGACGGGGGCTATGGTGACATCGGCAACGACCCGGATCTTCTGCTCAAGTGCGCGGCTGCAGTGATCTCCAACGAAAGCACTGCACGTTCGGTCGTCGCCCTGAAGGGAAGCGATGTTCGTGATCAGTTCCCCAAGCTGACGATCGGCATCAAGGGCGCGGTAGAGTTCCTGCAGAAGCAGTGCGGTGTGGTCTCGCTCAAGGTGCTGCCGTACAAATCGATGCTGATCCCGTTGGTGCGGTTTTTCGCCACCGAGAACGAAAACGGCTTCCACCCCACCGCCGAACAGCTCAACACTTTGCGGGCTTGGTTCTGGAGCAGCTGCTTCTCGCGCCGGTACTCCAACAGCGTCGACACTGCCCTGGACGCCGACATCAAGGCCGCGATCTACTTGCGCGAGAAAAAGGACGCCAGCCAGTTCAACCTGACGCAGCCAAGGCTCGATCTGTCGTTCTTCTTGGACAACGTGTTCTCGCTGACGGCGGTTAACACCAAGACCTTCGTGCTTCTGCTGGCCAGCAAGGCCCCGCGGTCGTTTCTCTCGGGCGCCAACATCGACCTGAATACGGTGCTGCTGACGTGCAACCGCACTGAGTTTCACCATGTGTTCCCGAAGAACTACTTGGAGAAATCCGGTGTTACCAAGCGCGACGAGCAGTTTCGCCTAGCCAACTTTGCCTTCTTGTCGCAGACGGACAACCGAAAGATCAAGAATCGGCCGCCTGCGGAGTACCAGGATGACATCCCTGGCGGCGCCAAGGATGACATCCTGGGACGCGCCATGATTTCAAAGGGCACCCTGACCGACTCCTACGAGAACTTCTGCAAGGCGCGAGCAGATATGCTCGTGCAGGAAGCGCTGGCGCTCTGCAAACCTTGAGCGCTGGCGCAGGGCAAACGACCGCTTCTCGGCAACGGATCCAGCTCCGCCTACTTCTGCTTTGGGGCGAGAGCACTCACTCAAGATCATCGCTTGCCTGTCGCGAGAAGCCCTTTCAAAGGGCAGGAATTCTTGCCTGGCGGGACTGGCAACCAAGTCGCGCGGGTCGTTCACCACCAGCTAGATCAAACAGGAATCAACGTTGGCCCCACCTATCGCACAGCCATTCGCTTCTGAACACAGGCAAGCGTGCCAATGAGCACGAACAGCGTCGCGCCCAAAATTCCGGGCGTAATTCCCGGCACCCGCCCCTGAAACAAGCATCCTGCCAAAAATGCGACCAAGACCCCGGTAAACACCTCGGACGCCAGAGGTCGAGAAGATCAAGTAAAAATGGCCTCCAGCGCAATCAGGACAAGTGCTAGCAGCTATCAAAGTTGAATAAAAATGGGTGGCTCGGGCCACCCATTTTTGGTTGAGTAGGAAGCGGCTTAGCCGATGGTGAGCTGGGTGGCCCGGCTCTCGGGCTGCAGCTTGGTCAGCACCAGGGTCAGGACGCCGTTTTCCAGTTTGGCGCTGCTGGCAGGGGCATCGATTTCGGTGGGCAGTTCCCAACTGCGCTGCACCTGGCGCGGGGCGCCCTCCACGCTGCGCAGGTGTACCTGGGCGCCGTCAATGGTGATGCTGAGCTGTTCGCGCGAGAGGCCCGGCACGTCGAGTTGTACGGTCACGGCCTTGTCGTCCTGCTGGACCTGAACGGGCATTTCGGCAGGGCTGCCCTGGGCGGCGGCAAGCAAGAAACGTTGCAGTGCAGCATCGCTGGCGCGCGGAGCGGAGACGAAGCGGGCGTGGCGCAAAGTGGGGGCGAAAATCATAGGGTTTACTCCATTTACACTGCGCGGCTCCCGGTGTGTTCGCCGCATACCGAAGGAGATACGCACAGTCTCGGCGAATTCAAGAAGGATTCCTGGATGAATAAATTTCGCAGCGCGCGCTTGAAATTGGGCGCTTTGGCCCTTGGCTTGGCGTCTCTGTTGGGCCTCGGTGGTGGCATGGCCCACGCCCAGGATGCCCCGGTGAGGACCGCCAGCACGGCCACGGTGCCCATCAAACTGGCGCTGATAGAAAGTCTCTCGGGGCCGTTTGCCAACACGGGTGAGGCGGTGTTTCGCAACCTGCTGTGGGCGACCGAGCGGGTGAATGCCCGTGGTGGCGTGGCGCTGCCAGCCGCTGCCGGCGGCGCACGGCCGCTGCAGATCACCCGCTACGACAGCAAGGGCCAGAACGAAGAGGCGCTGTCGGCCCTGCGTGCGGCCATCGACGATGGTGCGCGTGTGGTGATGCAGGGCAATTCGTCTGCTACGGCGGCGGCGTTGATCGACGCCATCAACAAGCACAATGAGCGCGAGCCGGGCAAACGCGTGCTGTTTCTGAACTATGCGGCGGTGGACCCCATCCTGACCAACGAGAAGTGCAGCTTCTGGCATTTCCGCTTCGACGCCCATGCCGACATGCGCATGGCGGCGCTGATGGAGGTATTGCGTGGCGACAAGGCGCTCAAGAGCGTCTACCTGATCGGCCAGGACTACAGCTTTGGCCAGGCCGTGCTGCGGGAGGCCCGCCGCCAACTTGCGCTGCAGCGGCCGGACGTGGCAATCGTGGGCGACGAGCTGCACCCCGTGGGCCGCGTGAAGGACTTTGCCCCTTATGCGGTCAAGATCAAGAACAGCGGCGCGCAGGCCGTCATTACCGGCAACTGGGGCAATGACCTGACCCTGCTGGTCAAGGCGGCGCGCGAAGTGGGCTACGCAGGCAGCTTCTACACCTTCTACGGCAACGCACTGGGCGCCCCAGCCGCCATTGGCGATGCGGGTATCGGCAAAGTGGTGGCCGTGGCCGACTGGATGCCCAATGTGCCGGACGCGCAGAGCGCAGCGTTCTACAAAACCTTCCGTGAGCGCTTTCCCAAGCCCCAGGACGACTATGTGCACATGCGCATGCAACTGATGATCGAGGCGCTGACCAAGGCCATGGAGGGCGCGGGCAGCGTGGATGCCGTCGCCGTGGCCAAGCGGCTCGAGAACGTGAAGGTCAGCCTGGCGGGCCGCAGCGGCAGCATACGCGCAGCCGACCACCAGTTCCAGCAGCCGCTGGTGGTGGGCGTGATGGATAAGCAGGGCACACCCGGCGTGCCGTTCGATGTCGAAGGTTCGGGCTATGGGTTCCGGGTGGTGCGCGATATTCCTGCTGCGCAGGCCGAGCAACCCACGAGTTGCAAGATGCAGCGGTTTTAAGGGTATATTTTTACCCGGATATATTGCGGTTTAAATATTGTCCGGGTAAAATTAAGGCATGACGCCCTCACTGCCTACCCAACCCCCCGTGCCAACGGCCCTGCGCGACAACGCAGGCCATACCGCTTCGACAGCGCGCCGTGCGCTGGTGCGCCAGTACAAGGAGTCGCGCCTGCCCGCGGGCGTCTTCACTCTCACCAACCAGTCCAATGGGCGGGTCTATGTGGGTGGCAGCCTTAACCTCGACGGGGCGATGAACCGCATGCGCTTCGAGCTGAACCTGCGCTCCCACCGCAACAAGCCTTTGCAGCAGGATTGGATTGCGCACGGGGCGGACTGCTTCAGCTTTGCCGTGGTGGACCGCATCAAGGAGCGGGATGATCCGCTGTTCGACTACCGGGCCGAACTCGACGGCATGCTGGAACTGTGGCGGGAAGAAATTCCCTGCCATGGTGATAGCGGCTACAACGGAGTAGCGCCATGACGATGCCGGCTCCTGACGCACTGGGGTTCTGTCTGTTGCTCAGCCGTGCCTGTGCGCGCCTTGAGCTGTCGATGGCGGACAAGCTGGGCGACTTTCATGGATTGGATTTCGCTGATTTCAGCCTGCTGCATCGGCTGGCGAGCACGCCGGATGGTCGCGTCGCCATGGTGGATCTTGCGCAGGCGCTTGGCATGAGGCTGTCGTCGCTGACGCGGAAACTGGTGCAGTTGGAGAAAGTGGGCCTGGCGCAGCGAGACAGCGGTTTGAGCGGAGACGGCAGTCGCTGCGCAAGTCTGCGGCCCGTCGGAAAACGTCTGGTGCAGGAGGCAGAAGTCACGGTCCGTGCCATGTGCGCGCAAGCGCTGGGGCCGGTCACGCTCGCCCATTTGCCTGAGATGGCGCTTGCGCTGGCGGCCCTGTGCCAGGACAAAGCCCGGGAATGCGCCGACTGTTGATACGCAGGCGACACGCATAGCGCAAGCCCATTTGTACGTTAACGAGAATCCTGCTTCATGACCTCATCTTCCCATCCTGCTGCTTCGAGAACCCTGACCGCTTTTGCTGGCTTTGAACGCCTCGCCAGAGGCGGCCGACAAGAGGTGTTCGCCCAGTTGCGGCAATACACAGGTGGTGCGCCTCTTCTGATTTTTGACGACACCAGCGGCGCTTTGGTAGACCTTGATCTGCGCGAGCCGGCTCCGGAACCGACGGCTGCCGAGGCGCCGCGCAGCGTCGGCCGCCCCAAGCTGGGCGTGGTGGCGCGCGAGGTCACGCTTTTGCCGCGCCACTGGGACTGGCTCGGCCGCCAGCCCGGCGGCGCCTCGGTGGCGCTTCGCCGTCTGGTGGAAGAGGCGCGGCGCATTCACCACGGGCGCGACAGCGTGCGCGAGGCGCGCGAGGCGGCCTACCGTTTCATGACCGCCATGGCGGGCTCACTGGAAGGTTTCGAGGAGGCTGCGCGTGCGCTGTTTGCAGGCGATCGGCCGCGCTTTGCGGCGCTGGTGGCGGCCTGGCCGTCTGACGTTTCTGAGTATCTGCAAGGCCTGGCCGCTGTTTCCTGGAGCAATGAGAATGACCCCACCTGACCGGGCCGCTTTGGCCATGCCGGCTACGCAAGCGGCGCCGCAAACTGCACCGCGCCCGCTGTGGCGCGTGTTTGCCGTTTTCCTTGCGCCCATGCTGGCCAGCAATATCTTGCAGTCGCTCTCAGGCACGCTCAACAACATCTACCTGGGACAGATGCTGGGCGTCAAAGCCCTTGCGGCGGTTTCGGGCTTTTTCCCGGTGATGTTTTTCTTCATCGCCTTCATGATTGGCTTGGGTGCGGGCGCCTCGGTGTTGATCGGCCAGGCCTGGGGCGCGGGCAAGGTCGAGCGGGTGCGCGCAGTGGCCGGCACGACGCTGACGGTGGGCGTGGTGTTTGGCTTGGTGGTGGCGGTGCTGGGTGGGAGCTTCACGGGCGCCATGTTGCGCGCGCTGGGCACCCCGGCCGACATCCTGCAAGACGCCACGCAGTACGCCCGCATCATCTTGATCGCCATGCCCGGCCTGTTCGTCTTCCTGCTCGCCACCGCCATGCTGCGCGGTGTGGGCGACACGGTGACACCGCTCTACACCCTGCTCATATCGGCCGGGATCGGCCTGGTGCTGACGCCTGCGCTGATTCGCGGCTGGGCAGGTTTGCCGCAGTTGGGCGTCGCCAGCGGCGCTGCGGCCACGGTGGTGTCGTTTGTCGTGGCTACCACCTGGTTGGGCTGGCGGCTGATGCGCCTGCACAGCCCGCTTGCGCCGGGCCATGCGCTGGCGGCGCATTTGCGCATCGACTGGGGCTTGCTGCGCGCAGTGCTGCGGGTGGGCGTGCCCACCGGCGTGCAGATGATCGTCGTGTCGCTCGCCGAAATTGCTCTGCTGGGCCTGGTGAACGGTTACGGCTCGCAGGCTACTGCTGCCTATGGGGCGGTGAACCAGGTGGTGGCCTATGTGCAGTTCCCGGCCATCTCGATTGCCATCACCACGTCCATCCTGGGCGCGCAGGCCATTGGTGCCGGGCGCTTGCACACGCTGGGCGCTATCGTGCGCACGGCGCTGTGGATGAATGTGGTGCTGACGGGAGCGCTGGTGCTGCTCGGCTACCTGTTTTCGCGCGTGCTGATGGGCTTTTTCATCACCGACCCAGACGTAATCGAGGTGGCGCAGGAACTGCTGCACATCATGCTGTGGAGCACGGTGATTTTTGGCATGGCCTCGGCGCTGTCGGGAATGATGCGTGCCAGCGGCTCTGTGCTGGTGCCCACCGGCATTGCCATTGCGTGCATTGCCGTGGTCGAGTTGCCCGCTGCGTGGTTTTTCAGTCAGCATTTTGGGCTGCGCGGTGTGTGGATGGGCTACCCGGTGGCCTTTATTGCCATGTTGCTGCTGCAGGCCACCTACTACCGCAAGATCTGGCGCCACCAGCCGATTCGCAAATTGGTGTGAGCAAGCAGGCCGCGCATCAAGCCACTTGGGGACTCGGCATGCCGCCTCGCCACATGCGTGTCACCAGCGCTGCGAATGCCATGGCCGTTGCCAGTGCTACGACCCCGTTCCAGCCGAAGGAGGCGAGCAACTGACTGCCCAGTGCAGCGCCAGCCGCCATGCCCAGGAACATGCCCACGAACAGCACCGCGTTGAGCCGGCTGCGGGCGGCAGGGTCGATGCCGTAGACGATGGTCTGGTGCGCGATCAGTGTGGCTTGGACGCCCAGGTCAAAACCAATGGCGCAGACTGCCAGCAGTACCAGTTGGACATGCGGTGGCATCAGGGGAGCCAATGCCATCGCAGCAAACGAGACCATGGCGATGCTTGTGCCGATACGCGTCACCCATTCGGGGCCGTGCCGGTCTGCCGCGCGCCCGGCGATCGGGGCTGCCAGCGCGCCCGCCGCACCGGCGAGGCCAAAGGCACCCGCAGCGGCGCTGCCAAGGTGGAAGGGCGCGCCATGCAGCATCACGGCGAGGGTGGACCAGAAGGCGCTGAAGCCGACCGACAGCAGGCCTTGCGCCAGTGTGGCGCGGCGCAACGAGGCATGGCGGCGCCAGAGTTGCACCAGGGTGCCGAGCAGGGCGCGATAAGGCAGTTGGGTGGTGGGCGCAAAGCGCGGCAGGCGGCGCCAGGCGGCAATGCAGATCACTGCAATGCTGAGTGCGGCAACACCAAACATCGCCCGCCAGCCGAAATGGGCGGCAACGTAACCGCTGACCACGCGGGAAAGCAGGATGCCCAGCAGCAGGCCCGTCATGACGGTGCCGACCACCTTGCCCCGGTGCGCTTCGGGTGCCAGTGTGGCGGCTGCCGGCACGATGTCCTGCGCCATGGTGGCGAGCACGCCAATCGCCAGGCTGGCCACCAGCAGCACCCCCATGGATGGCGCTGTTGCCGCTGCGAGCAGTGCCAGCACCAGGGCGCCGGCCTTGAAGACAATAATGCTCCGCCTGTCATAGCGATCGCCCAGTGGAGCCAGCACCAGGATGCCAAGTGCGTAGCCCAGTTGCGTCAGGGTCGGCACCATACCCACGCTGCGTGGAGTGGCACCGATGTCAGTACCCAGTTCTCCGAGCATGGGCTGGGCGTAATAGAGTGTGGCCGCCGCCAGACCGGCACCACTGGCCAACAGGAACACCAGCGAGGCGGGCAAAGACGACGCCTGTGTGGGTGAAGTCGCGGTGGAGTGGATATTCTCTGATTGCATAAAATTACCGTGTTTACCCTGGTCAGTAGAGCGATTCGTAGGGGGTGAGCAGAGTATCTTTGGACAAGATCTGCTTGGGTAGTGCCTTGGAGCGTACTTTTGTTATACGCTTTGTGCATGATAAAAAGTGCATTCCCACCGACCGTCGTATCTGCTGAACGCGCGGCCGACTCTGGTGATAGGCTGCAGCTGATGGCCACTTTTGTTCGCATCGTGGAATCGGGCAGCCTGTCAGCGGCAGCAGCGCAGATGCAGATCACCCAGCCGACCATCAGCAGGCGCCTCCAGACTTTGGAGCGTTCGCTTGGCGTCAGACTTCTGCAGCGCTCGACCCACGGCATGGGGTTGACACTTGAAGGCGAACGCTGTTTCGAGCGTGCCAAGGAGCTGCTGGCGAACTGGGCCGCGTTCGAAGCCGATTTGCGCGGCGCACAGGAAACGCCTGAGGGCTTGTTGCGGGTGGCGGTACCGCATGCTTTCGGACAAGAGCACTACGTCGGGCCGCTGGCCGAGTTTTTGCGCGCCTGTCCACGTGTCTCGGTCGAGTGGGTGTTGCGCGATGAAGTGCATGACTTCATCGTCGAGGGGGTCGATTGCGCCATCCAGGTCGGCGAGCCCACCGACCCGTCAGTGGTCGCCATCAAGCTTGCCGAAGTGCGGCGCATCGTGGTCGCCGCGCCGTCGGTGTTGGCCGGGCAAGCAATACCGCAGGACGCCGATGGCCTGCAAGCCTTCCCTTGGCTGTCGCTCAAGACCTACTACCGGCGCGAGATCACCTTGACCCACAAGCACAGCGGCGCATCGCAGCGTATCGCACTGCGTCCGGTGATGAGCACCGACAGCCTCTATGCGTTGCGGAGTGCCGCGTTACACGGATTGGGGGTTGCCGTTGGTTCGCGCTGGATGCTGACGAAGGACCTTGCACAAGGGCGTCTTCTGCATTTGGCCCCCGCGTGGTGCGCACAGCCGCTCCCTGTGTACCTCACGTACCCCTACGCAAGCTTCTATCCGTCTCGACTGCTGCGTTTCGTGGCGCTGATGCGAGATGCTATTCCGCAAACCATGGAAGACTGAGGTGACCGGGTGCTTCAAACGCTGTGCACTCAACGCCGGATGCGGCGCCCCGTCTTGAACACCCACCACACCACCGCTAGACAAGCGGCCATGAACATGAGCGTCATTCCCACGCTTGCGCCAATGTTGACATCCGCCTGGCCGTAAAACGCCCAGCGCAGGCCGCTGATGAGGTAGACCACCGGGTTGAACAGCGACACTTTCTGCCACAGCGGCGGCAGCATGTTGATGCTGTAGAACGCGCCGCCCAGAAAGGTCAGCGGCGTAATCACCAGCAGCGGAATGATCTGCAGCTTCTGAAAGCTGTCGGCCCACAGACCGATGATGAAGCCGAAGAGGCAGAAGGTGACGGCCGTGAGAATCAGGAAACCGACCATCCACACCGGGTGCGCCACTTCGTAGGGAACGAAAAACCGCGCTGTGGACAGAATGAGCGTCCCCACCAGCAGGGACTTGGTGGCTGCCGCGCCCACGTAGCCCAGCAGCACTTCCACCCAGTTGACCGGTGCGCTCAGTAGCTCGTAGATGGTGCCCGACCATTTGGGCATGTAGATGCCAAAGGCCGAGTTGGAAATGCTCTCGGACAGGAGCGAGAGCATCAAGAGGCCAGGGATGATGTAGGCGCCGTAGCTGACGCCGCCAATGTCGCCCATGCGCGAGCCGATGGCCGAGCCAAAGACAATGAAATAGAGCGAGGTGGAGAGCACCGGCGCTATCAGGCTTTGCATCCAGGTGCGAAACGCACGGTTCATTTCAAAGAAGTAAATGGCGCGCACGCCATGGGTGTTCAAACCGGTCATGCGGTGTGTGCTTTCGTGTCGTGGACCAGGCTGACGAAGATGTCTTCGAGCGAACTCTCGCTGGAGTGCAGGTCTTTGAAGTCAATGCTTTGTGCGGCCAGCGCGCGCAGCAGTTCGGCAATGCCGGTGTCCTCCTGCTGCGAGTCGAAGGTGTAGGTCAGCGCCTGGCCGCCTTTGCCCAGCTCCAGCGGCCAGCGCTCCAGCGCTACAGGCACCTGCTCCATGGGCTGCCTTAGGGTGAGGGTGAGCTGCTTTTTGCCCAGCTTGCGCATCAGCACGTCCTTGTCTTCCACCACGATCAGCTCGCCCTGGCGGATCACGCCAATGCGGTCGGCCATGTCTTCGGCCTCTTCGATGTAGTGCGTGGTCAAAATGATGGTGGTGCCGCCGTCCCGCAGCTGGCGCACCAGGCGCCACATGTCGTGGCGCAGCTCCACGTCCACACCGGCGCTGGGCTCGTCGAGGAACAGGATTCTGGGCTCATGCGACAGCGCCTTGGCAATCAGCACGCGGCGCTTCATGCCGCCCGAGAGGGCGAGGATTTTGGTGTCCTTTTTGTCCCAGAGCGAGAGGTCTTTGAGGATTCTCTCGATCAGCGCCGGGTTGGGGGGCTTGCCAAACAGCCCACGGCTGAAGCTCACCGTGGCCCACACGGTTTCAAACGCATCCGTCTGCAGCTCCTGGGGCACCAGGCCGATGGCGGCGCGCGCGGCGCGGTAGTCGCGCACGGTGTCGTGACCGTCGGCCGTGACCGTGCCGGTGGTGGCGTTGCTCATGCCGCAGATCACACTGATCAAGGTGGTCTTGCCGGCCCCGTTGGGGCCGAGGAGGGCAAAAATTTCACCCCGGCGAATGTCAAGGTTGACGTTTTTCAGTGCCTGGAACCCTCCGGCGTAGATTTTGGAGAGGCCGCGAACACGGACGATGCTGTCGGAGGCGTTCGGAGAGATGGAAGCAGTCGAAGACATGGATCAGGGAGTGCAGATGCCGCGCAGCGTCGCAGCGCGCGCAAGGAAGGCGATGGGGCCGGACATTGTGACGTGAACAGCGGCTTGTTGCCTGGGTTGGTATGGCGCGCAGAAACTACTGATTATATGTACAGTATCGCGATGTCTGACATCCTGATTCCTCTGCACGCGCTCAAAGGCCGTGGCGTGGCGTACCGGCAGCCGCACCGTTTCGAGCGCGATGCGCGCGATGCCTTCGATGACGGCTGGGGCACGGTGGAGGCTCAGAATGGGGCGCAGGTGCTGCTGCCCGTGACGCAGGTGCGTTTTGAGGACGCGCGCAGCGCCATCACGCGCAACGATTCGCCGGACATCGGCTTCAGCCAGGGGCTCAACCCGTACCGCGGCTGCGAGCACGGCTGCATTTATTGCTATGCCCGGCCCAGCCACAGCTACCTGGGCCTCTCGCCGGGGCTGGATTTCGAGACGCGTCTGGTTGCCAAGCGCAATCTCGCCGAGGTGTTGCGCGCAGAGCTCGCCCACCCGCGCTACCAGCCCGAGATGATTGCCGTGGGCACCGTGACCGACGCCTACCAGCCCGTGGAGCGCGAACTGCGGTTGACCCGCGCTGCGCTGGAGGTGCTGTGCAGCGCCCGGCACCCGTTTTCCATCGTCACCAAGGGCAGTGGCGTGGAGCGCGACCTGGATCTGATCGCCCCCATGGGTGCGCAGGGTCTCGCGGCGGTGTACGTGACCATCACCACGCTGGACGCGAAACTTGCGCGCATTCTTGAGCCGCGCGCCGCTGCGCCGTACCGGCGCCTGCGCACCCTGCGCACGCTGGCCGAGGCTGGCGTGCCGGTGGGTGTGAGCGTGTCGCCGCAGATTCCTTTTATCAACGACGACATGGAGCAGGTGCTGGCCGCCGCCTACGAGGCGGGCGCACGCCGCGCGTTCTACCAGGTGCTGCGCCTGCCATGGGAACTGGCGCCCATGTTTCGCCAATGGCTCGATCTGCATTACCCCGACCGCGCCGCGCGCGTGATGGCGCGCGTACAGGACCTCCACGGCGGCAAGGACTACCAGGCCGACTTCGCGACACGGATGAAGGGGCAGGGGATATGGGCGGATCTGCTGCGCCAGCGCTTCAACAAAGCCTGCGAGCGCCTGGGCTACGAGCGCGAGCGCCGCGCGCCGGACGTCTCGCTTTTTCGGCCTGCGGCGCTGCGGGCCCAGCGGGAGTTGTTTTAGGGACGTCTCATCAGGCGCTCACGCCTGCGCGTGCGGCAGTCTGTGAAATACCCTCTGCCAAGCGCTCCAGCAGTGCGCCCGGCAGGTCGTGGCCCATGCCGGGAATGAAGTCGGTTTGCGCCCCTGCGATGTGCTGCGCCAGTTGGCGGGCGCAGGCCGGGGGCAGCAGTGGATCGTCGGCGCCGTGCACGATGTGCGTGGGCGCGGTGATGCGGGGCAGCAGCGGCGTGCGGTCGCCGTCGGCCACGATAGCCAGCAGTTGGCGCGTCGAACCCGCAGGGTGCCAGGCGCGCTGCACCGATTCCAGTGCCAGCGCCCGCAGCGCAGTGGGGTCTGCCGGGTAGCCGGGGCTGCCGATGGTGCGCAGCAGCTTGACGATCCAGTCCACCGCAGCGTCGCGTCCGGGGCCCTGTGGGCGCGACAGGAGCTTGCGTTGCACGGCCCAAGACGGCTTGGGCAGCGAGCGTGCACCGCTGCTGGTCATCATCAGCGTGAGGCTGGCGACACGCTCTGGTGCGCTGGCGGCAAGATGCTGCGCAATCATCCCGCCCATCGACGCGCCGCATACGTGGGCACGCTCAATGCCGAGGGCATCGAGCACGCCCAAAGCATCGCGCGCCATATCCGCAAGGCTGTACGGAGACTGCACCGGCAAGTGCAGCCAGTGGCGCAGGCCCGCTGCCGCGATATTGGGCACGCCTGCCTGGTCGAAACCCTGGCTCAGCCCGATGTCGCGGTTGTCGAAACGCACGACGCGAAAGCCGCGCCCGGTCAAAGCCTGCACCAGCGCCTGTGGCCAGGCAATGAGCTGCATGCCCAGCCCCATGATGAGCAGCACGACAGGCCCGTCCTCCGGCCCCTGGTCGTCCACCTCAATGCGCAGGCCGTTGGCTTGAATTTGCATGGGGGCTCAGCGGCCTCGCGCGCTGTGCACCATCAGTGGCGCGTGAGACCGGCACGCCCTGTACCAGCGGCCCCCGCGCAAGGGCCGCCCCGCCGCGCTGGGGGCGTCCCCCCTCCCAAATCGCGCAGCGATTTGAGAGAGGGGGGAGGGAGCGCAGCGACGCAGGGGGGTGTCCGAATTCAATACCACTGCGCCACGACTTCGGGCTGGTGCGCGACTTTGAAGAACCAGCGGCGCGCGCCCTGCACGTCGAACCGCTTCCAGTGCGCGGGATCCTGGCGCAGGCGGTCGGCGATGGCGTACATGGCCAACGGGTTCATGCCCATGCCAATGTGGCTGGCGTGCACCTCGATGTTCTCGGTGTGCGCATGGCGCGCCGGGTTGATGCTGCAGGGCCAGGCGACGATGCCATCGGTCTTGCTGTAGATCGACGTGGTGGGCACCGGTGGCGGCTTGCGCACCTCGGCCAACAGCTCTTCGTCGGGCGCTTGCTGGCGGCTGACCAGCCGATAGAAGCGCCAGGCATTCGTCGCCTTGGGGTGGCCGGTAAAGGGGGTGCCCAGCGTGATGACGCAGCGCACCTGCTTGGGCATTTCCTTGGCCAGTTCGCGGGCGTAGATGCCGCCCAGGCTCCAGCCCACGATGCTGACCGGGGCGCCGTGCTCTGCGCACAGGGCTCGCAGGCGCTCGCGGCAGCCGTCGAGCACGCCGTCGCGCGGACCGAGGTTCAAGCCCTGTTTCCAGGGGTGGGCGCTGTAGCCTTGGCGTTTGAGAAAGCGGCGCAGCGCCAGAGTGCTGATGTCCGAGGCCCCCAGGCCAGGCAGTACCAGCACCGGGTGGCCGTCCCCCGAGGGCATTTTCGACAGCCAGGGCGAAACGGCGGCCAAGCCCATGGCTTCCCACGGTGCCCGCGCTTCCAGCATCAACAGCCACAGGCTGGGGGCCGTCAGGGCCAGCGCACTGGCGGGGTCGTCGCCGGCTTCCGGGCGAATCGGGCGAGGGCGGCAGGGCCGGATGCGGGCATAGAGCGTAGACACCATGAAAACATCCTAGCGATTGGGGGCGCCGTTGGCATCGGCGGTGACCCGAGCGGTGCGTCGCGTGCGCGACACTTTTCGCGTCGGTGTTGCATTGGGGTTGAACGTGGGTTTTTTGGGCGTGCGCTGAATTTTTACCGCGGCAGCAGCTTTGGCGGGCACTGGCAATGCCCGCAGCTCTTCCATCGCCGCATCGAGCGCCAGCGCCAGGGCTTTGACGTCGGGCAGGGCGGCCGCGTCGGCCATCAGGCCGAAATCCATGTGCGCGTCGAAGCTCTGCACCGTGATGTTCAGGGCCAGCCCATGCACGACGATGCTGGTGGGGCAGTTGGCCAGCACGCGCGCGCCAGCCAGGTAGATCGGCACCTGCGGGCCGGGCACGTTGGAGATCACCACGTTGGCCACCTGTGGCAAGCGCTCCGCCACCCGGGCCTTGCCGTAGAGCGAGGCGGCCGCCTGCATCAGCCAGGGAATGCCGATCGAGGGGAAATCGGTGGGCAGGATGCTTTTCATCTGGCCCATGGTTGTCTTCATCGCCTGGCTCGCCGTGCGGATGTGCGCCAGGCGTTTGCCTGGGTCGGCGAGGTGCGTTCCCAGGCTGATCAGGCTCATCGAGGCCTGGTTGTCGGAGCGGGTATCGCCCGCCGGGCGCAGCGAGATCGGTACCGCCGCCACCAAGCTCTTGCGCGGTAGCTGCTGGTGTTGCAACAGGTAGCTGCGCAGTGCGCCAGCGCACAGCATGAGCACCAGATCATTGAGCGTGGCGCCGTGGGCTTGGCCCAGGGTCTTGAGTTCCGAGAGCGGCACGCTGGCCGAGGCAAAGGCCCGCGCCGGGGTCACCGATACGTTCATCGGCGTGGCAGGCGCCAGCGTGACATTGCCGGAGCCTTTGCCCAGCAGTTTTCTGGGGCTGAGCGCGCCCTTGGCCGTTCCAGCCACTGTGCCAAGGGTGGCCGGCAGTGCGCGCACCAGGCGCATGACCTGGCTGGCTTCGTTGCCCAGAGCACCACGCAGCATTTCGACCATGCCGATGCGGAAGGTTTTGCTGCGTCTGGATGGGCGTATTTCGATTTCACGCGGTTCTGGCGTGGTGTCGAACAGCACGTTGCCCAGGGCGACGGCCGCCTGGCCATCGACTGCCGCGTGGTGAACCTGGGAGAGCACCCCCACTTGTTTGCAGCCGCGCGCACTGCGTGGCAAGCCTTCGATGACATGCATGCGCCACAGCGGTTTGCTGCGGTCCAGCAGTTGTGGGTGCAACTGCGAAACGGTTTGCTCCAGCAGCGTGCGGGCGTCTGGGGGCGGGCCGCCTTTTGGGGGGCTGGGCAGTCGGTGTTCGACGATGTGGTAGCGCAGATCAGGCTCTGCATCGACCCAGGCTGGGTTGGCCAGGTTGAGGGGCATCCACCACAGCCGCCGGCGCAGCGCAGGTGTGGCCGGCATGCGCTCCGCGTAGAGGCGGCGCAGTGCGTTCACATAGCGGCCACGAAAGCCCTTGGGGAGTTCGAGCAGATGCATGGCGCCCACGTGCATGGGCATTTCGGGTGTCTCCAGGAACAGAAAGCTCGCGTCCAGCCCGGAAAGCTGCTTGATCGGCATGGAAGTTCTCCTGGTGGCTAGGCGGTTTTCTCTGCGCGGGATTATTGGCCGCGAAGGCTCTCGCCACCACGCGCCGCGGCCACCGCCTGTCCGAGCTCGATAACGGCCATGGCGTAGTAGCTCGACCAGTTGTAACGCGTAACGGCGTAAAAGTTGTCGGTGCCGGCCACAAAGGTGGGCGCATCGCCGCCGTTTTCCAGTTCGATCAGCGCCAGCTTGCCGCCATAGGCCGCGCCCGCGCCGTCCACGATGGCACCCTTGGCGGCCATGGCGGCCACGCTGAAGGTGGGCAGGATGTCGGGGGCGAGCAAGGCGTCGAGGTCCAGCCGCGCAGCGTCCAGGTGCACCGGGAAATGGGTGGGCAGCCCTGCAGTCCAGCCATGGGCAGCAAAATAATTGGCCACGGAGCCAATGGCATCGGCGGGGCTGCCAAACAGGTCGATGTGGCCGTCGCGGTCAAAGTCCACCGCCCAGCGCGCCCAGCTCGATGGCATGAACTGCCCCAGGCCCATGGCGCCGGCATAGCTGCCGCGCGCGTCGAAAGGGTCGGCGCCGCTGCGGTAGATAAGGCTCAGGTACTGCTCGAGTTCGCTGCGAAAATACTGCTGGCGTTCGGTGGCGCGCGGGTGGGCGCTGGGGAAATCAAAGGATAGCGTGGCAAGCGCGTCGATCACGCGGAGCTTGCCCATGTGCTGGCCGTAGAGCGTTTCCACCCCCAGGATGCCGACGATGATCTCCGCTGGCACGCCGTATTCCTGCTCGGCTTGGGCCAGTGCGTCGGCGTTCTCGTTCCAGAACCGCACCCCGGCCCGGATGCGCACCGGCTCGACAAAGCGCGCACGGTAGGCGCTCCAGTTCTTGGCCGTACCGCGCGGCGCCGGCAGCATCAGGCGCGGCACCTGGGGCAGAAAGCGCGCACGGCCGATCACCGCGCGTACCCAGGCCGGATCGAGGTCGCGCCGCTCGGCCAGGTCGTCGGCAAACTGCATGGCATCGGGGCGGCTGGCGTACAGCACGCTCTCCGCTGGGGCTTGGGCTTCGGCGGCCACTGGAGCGCGTTTTTTTGGGTGTTTTTGGGCTGTAGCGCTTACTGGTATTGCGCAACAAGCTACAAAAACAAGAGCAAATTTCGGAAAATGGAGCATGCAGATCAGGCAGAAGGCGTGGGCAGCGCCAGGGTAGCAAAGCGGCGGCGCAACGGTTTCAGGCTTGGCGCGGGGGTGTCGCCGTGCGCTGCGTAGCGCTGGGTTTCAAGGTCCAGCAGCCATTGGGCCAGCGGCTCGCCGGCGGCGCCAAAATGGGCGCGCACAGCCTCGGCCATGGTGCGCGGGGGCAGGTGCGTGGGGAGGTCGAGCCCCGCCCGTGCCAGGCGCTGGCGGGCCTGGGCGAGCAGGCGCAGCCAGGGGTCGTGCTGCAGCCGCTCCCACGCCGACCACAGGGCGCCGCCCACGGCGGCGGCCACCACCAGGCCGGCGAGCAGGTTGACCAGATCCTGCCAGTCGGGTGCGTCGAAGCCCATGGCCTTGAGCATGTCGAGCTGGCGGGTTTGCGTGTAATTCAGCACCCACTGGTTCCAGCGGTTGTTGGCCGCCTCCCAGACGGCGCGCAGCTGCTGCGCCATCCCCGGGCTGATGACGCGGTCCACCGCACTGCCAAACGCCCCACGCGGTGCGCGCAGGCGGGTCAACTGGCCAATCCGGCCGGGCGAGACGGCGCCTGTGGGGTCCACGCGCACCCAGCCGCGGCCTTCGATCCACACCTCGGCCCAGGCGTGGGCATCGCTTTGGCGTACCGTCCAGTAGCCGTCGATGGGGTTGCGCTCGCCACCCTGGTAGCCGGTGACGATGCGCGCCGGCACGCCGGCCGCCCGCATCAGGATGACAAAGGACGAAGCGATGTGCTCGCAAAAACCCGCCTTGCGGTCGAACCAGAATTCGTCAGCCGTGTTCTCGCCGTAGACACCGGGCTCCAGCGTGTACGCGTAGCCGCCGGTGCGCAGCCGCGTGAGCACGGCGTCCACCAGTGCCTGCGTACCGCCTGCGGCCACCGCTGGGTCGGCGCGCAACTGCTCGGCCAATGCCTTGGTGCGCGGGTTGAAGCCGGCGGGCAGCTGGGTCAGCAAGCGCAATTCGTGGCTGGCCGCGAGCGGTCCGTGGCGGAACTGCGGGTAGCTGGTGGCGCGGTAGCGCAGCACCTCGGTGATCGGGCGCGCGGCCATCCACTCAAGATCGCGCGCCCTATAGGCCCGAAGGCCCTCTGCCTGCGGGCCCTCGGGCGAGGCGTCCAGCAACAGCAGCCAGGGACGCTGGCTGGGCTCCAGCGTGGCTTCGTAGTGCACCGCCGTGCCTTGGACCTGCAGGTGTGAGGGGGTCGCTTGGCTGTCGCGGATCGGCAGTGCCTGCCATTCGTGACCGTCGAAGTCCGAGAGCACCGGGCCGCGAAAGTACATCGCCGATTGCGGTGGTAGCGCGCTGGCTGGCCCGTCAAAGCGCACGCGCAGGGCCACGCTGTCGTCCAGCGCGATCTCCGCCATGCTGCCCACCCGCATGCTGCCCGAGAGGCCGCTGCGCCCCGAGAGCTGGTCACCAGGAAGTCCCCAGAGCGGCGCCATGCGGGGGAAGAGCATGAACAGCGCCACCATCACCGGCGTACCGAAGAGCGCCATGCGCGCGGCCGAGCGCAGCGCCAGCGTCAGCGGCGGGCGTCCCACCGGCATGTGCGCATTGACCAGCGCCGTCAGCAGGCCGATGAGGGCCACCAGCATGGCCGCTGCGGTGGGCAGCGACTGGGAGAAGAAGAAGTTGCTGAGCATCGTGAAGAAGCCCAGGAAGAAGATCACCATGGCGTCGCGCCGCGCACGCGCTTCCAAGGTCTTGAGCGCCAGCAGCATGGCAATCAGCGTGACACCCGCCTCGCGCCCGAGGATGGTGTGAAAACTCGCCAAAGTGGCGCCCACAGCCAGTACCAGCAGCACGAACAGCAGCCATCGGGTGGGCAGCTTGCGCGCCCCCAGCGCCAGGCCCGCGCGCCAGAGCAGCAGCAGGCTGGCAAACACCCCGGCCCAGATGGGCAAATGCGGGAACAGCGGCAGCAGCACGCAGCCGATCACGGCCAGCAGGAACAGCGTGTCGCGCGCTTCGCGCGGCAGGTTCACAAGCTTGGTGCGCAGGTTCATGTTGGCGCCACTTCTCTATCAAATAGAGAGCTGTTAGCGCTTATGGACAAAGCGCTAGGGAGCCTCTGCACGAATCGCGTGGCAAGTGGGCGCTGCGGATCGGGATGAGCTGCAAGGCGCAAACCGCAGCGATAGCCGTAGCTATCGCGAGGATTTGCAACGCTGCAGATCGCCCGAGGCCGCAGATGCACACGGCGCGACGATTCGTGCAGAGGCTCCCTAGAGGCCAATTTGCCCCATATTTTTACGCCGGATATCAGCACAGCGCCAGTGCCTCCAGGCAGCGCAGGCGCTGCGCCGCGCCGGTGCCCTGCGCGATGGTGGTGCCCGCAAGGCGCAGGCCATAGCGCAGGCCCAGCCGGTCGGCCTGCAGCACCCAGGCAGTGAGCCGGGCAATGCGTGCTTCCGGGTCAGTCAGGCCGGTGCGGCCGGGCTCCAGCCAGAGTTCGCTGCGCTGGCTTTGCTGGGTGTCGCGGCTGACCAGCGCGTCACTGCCGCTGGCCATGGCCTGCGCGGCTTTCTTCCAGACGACAAGCTTTTGCGGGTCACCGCGGCGGTAGGCGCGCACGCCATCGAATTCGCCGCTGCCAGCCATCTGCGCACTCGGCGCATCGCCTCCCACGCGCTCCCCTGCGGGCAGTGCCGGAGCGTGCGGCTCGGGCGCGGGGTAGACCAGCACCTGCGCAGCCGGCCGCCACACGGTCCAGACCCGAAAGGTACCGAGCGGAAAACGTGTCTCGGCGGTCAGCGCCGGCACATCGTGCAGGCCGCGCCGGGTCGGTGCGAACGCCACCTGCACCACGGCCGTGCCCTGGGCCGGCACATCCGTCCAGGCCCACTGGCCGCTGCCTTGCACCGCCAGTGCGATGGCCATACGCGGTGTGCGTCGGTCGCTGCTGAGCTGCACCTCCAGCGCCGCGCTGTCGCCGGCAAAGTGCGGTGTGGGCGTTTTGAGGTGCAAGGACAAGCCGCGCAGCGTGGCGTGGCAGACATGCATGCCGGCCACGGCGCTGCCGGCCAGCAGAAAGGTGAGCAAATAGCCGAGGTTGAGCTGGAAGTTGATGGACGCCACCAGCAGTACCAGCAGCGTCAGCGCTAGCATCCAGCCCGCCCCCGTGGGCAGGATGTAGACGTTGCGCTGCGTCAGCAAGGTGGTGTCGGTGCGCGGCAGGCGCGCCATCCACCAGGCGCGAAAGCGCCGCCGCACCATGGCCGCCGGGTTCAGGCGCGCGGCCAGGTGGAGGGGGGTGCGAGCAGTAGCCAGATCTGGCACGGACAAGCGCCTTTTCAGGGGAGGGGAATTGCTTCCACCATGGCGCGCACCTGCTCGATGGCGCCCCGGCCCGCATCGCCCACGGGCACCAGGCGGTGCGCAATGGTTTGCGGCAGGATGGCCTGCACGTCGTCGGGCGCCACGTAGTCGCGTCCGCAGATCAAGGCCTGCGCCTTGGCCGCGCGCACCAGGGCAATGCCGGCGCGCGGCGAGAGGCCCTGCAGGAACCAGCGGCCCGAGCGCGTGGCAGCGATCAAATCCTGCACATAGGCCAGCAGCGGCTCGGACACATGCACCGCCTGCACCTGGCGCTGCAGCGCGGCCAGGTCTTCGCCCGACAGCAGCGGCAGCATGCTGCTCGCCATCTCGCGCCGGTCCTCGCCCGCCAGCAGCAGGCGCTCGGCCGCGCGGTCGGGGTAGCCGAGCGAGATGCGCATCAAAAAGCGGTCAAGCTGCGACTCCGGCAGCAGGTAAGTGCCGATCTGGTCGTGCGGGTTCTGCGTCGCGATGACGAAGAAGGGCTGGGGCAGGGCGCGGGTTTCGCCTTCGACGCTGACCTGCTTTTCCTCCATGGCTTCGAGCAGCGCACTCTGCGTGCGGGGGCTGGCGCGGTTGATCTCGTCGGCCAGCAGCACCTGGGTGAACACCGGGCCGGGGTGAAAAACAAAGCCCTCGCGCTCGCGCTCGTAGACCGAGACGCCGAGCAGGTCGCTGGGCATCAGGTCGGCGGTGAACTGCACGCGTGAAAACTGCAGGCCGAAGGTGTGGGCCAGCGCGTGCGCCAGCGTGGTTTTGCCGACGCCGGGCACGTCTTCGATGAGCAGGTGGCCGCCGGCGAGCAGGCAGGCCACGCAGTCTTGTACGCGGGCCGTTTTGCCCACAATCACCGTGTTAAGCTGATCAAGAATCGACTGAATTTTGGGCTGCGCTTGCATCCCGTGACGTTATCCGAAAAACCGCAGCAGACTCGAGCGGGGAGACAAAAGTATGGGCAAGACGGGTTATTTCACCCACCGTGATTGCAAAAAGCACGAGATGGGCCCTGGCCATCCCGAATGCCCCGAGCGGCTCGATGCCATCGAAGACCGGCTCTTGATCACCGGGGTGTCCGATGCGCTGGTGCATTTCGAAGCGCCGGAAGCCGCCCTGGCCGACATCGAGCTGGCCCACACGCGCCTGCATATCGCCTCGCTGCGCGGCCTGACCGACTGGCTGCGCGAGGAAATGGACGCGGGCGGCCCCTCGCACACCCAGATGGACCCCGACACTTCCATCAACGTGCACACCTGGAAGGCCGCGCTGCGCTCCGCCGGCGCGGCCATGGCCGCTACCGATGCGGTGATAGCGGGAGAGCTGGAAAACGCCTTTTGCGCCATACGCCCGCCGGGCCACCATGCCTGCCGCGACAAGGCCATGGGGTTCTGCTTTTTCAACAACGTGGCGATAGCGGCCAAGTATGCGCTGGAGCGCCACCAGCTCAAGCGCGTGGCCGTGGTCGATTTCGACGTGCACCACGGCAACGGGACCGAGAACATCCTCGCGGGGGACGAGCGCGCGCTGATGGTGAGTTTCTTCCAGCACCCGTTCTACCCCTACACCGGAGACCAGTCGCCAGCGGCCAACATGGTCAATGTGCCCGTGCCGGCCTATACCAAGGGCATGGAAGTACGCGAGCTCATCGAGATCATGTGGATTCCGCGGCTGGAAGCCTTCAAGCCCGAGATGATTTTCATCAGCGCCGGCTTCGACGCCCACCGCGACGACGACATGGGCCAGATGGGCCTGACCGAGCAGGACTACGCCTGGATTACCCAGCGCATCAAGGATGTGGCGCGCCGTTTTTGCAACGGCCGTATCGTCTCGTGCCTGGAAGGCGGCTACGTGATGCGCGCGCTGGCCTTGAGCGTCGAAGCGCATCTGCGTGTGCTTGCGGATTTGTGAACAACCCCCTGAGCGGCTGCGCCGCTTCCCCCTTCTCTTGCATTGCTGCGCAACGCGGAAGGGGGGACACCGCCAGCGCGGCGGGGCGGCCCTTGCGCGGCGGTCGCTGGTGGGCGCTGTGCTGGTTTTGAAGGCTGCGGTTTACGCGGCACATAAAGGAGCAAGTAGATGTCGGAGTCTGTCAATTTGCTGCAAGTCACCAAGGACGCGCGTGGCGTCGTCACGCTGACCCTCAACGATCCGGCACGCTTCAATGCGCTGGGCTCTGAGATGCTCGCCGCTCTGCAAGAGGCGCTCAATGGCCTGGCAGGCGATGACACGGTGCGGGTGGTGGTGCTGGCAGGTGCCGGCAAGGCCTTTTGCGCCGGCCACAACCTCAAGGACATGGCGGCGCACCCCGATCTGGCCTGGTACCAGCAGCTCTTTACCCAGTGTAGCCGCATGATGCTGTCCCTCCATCAGCTCCCGGTGCCAGTGATTGCGCGGGTGCACGGCATGGCCACGGCAGCGGGCTGCCAACTGGTCGCCCAATGCGATCTGGCCGTGGCGGCCGAGGGTGCCACGTTTGCCACCAGCGGCATCCACTACGGCCTGTTCTGCGCCACGCCCAGCGTGCCGCTGGTGCGCAACGTGCCGGCCAAGCGCGCCATGGAAATGCTGCTCACGGGCGACTTTATTGACGCGCAGACGGCGCTGCGCGAAGGCCTGGTCAACCGCGTGGTGCCCCTTGACGCGCTGGACGCCGAGGTCGAGCGCCTGGTGCAGTCCATTGTCGAGAAGCCCCGTGCTGCCGTCACCATGGGCAAGGCCTTGGTGTACCGCCAGCGTGAGTTGGGCCTCGAAGCCGCCTACCAGATCGCCGGCCAGACCATGGCCGTGAACATGATGGACGAAGCTGCCCAGGAAGGCGCACGCGCCTTTGCTGAAAAACGCAAACCGGACTGGAAAGCCTGATGACCGAAAAAGGCCCGCTGCTCGATGAACTGGGCCGCAAGCTGGTTGCACTGACCCAGCCCACGGTGCTGGTCGAATTGGGCGCTGCGCTGGCGTCGCTGGTGCTGGCCTGGCTGTTTGTGGCGCTGCTGCGCCGTTTGAGCGGGCAACGCAACCCCGATTCCATCCTGTTTGGACGGAAGCTGCTTGACGGGGCGCTGTTTCCCCTGGTGCTGCTGGTCTTTGGCTACGTGGCCCGCAATCTGCTGGATGACCACATTCCCCTGGCGGTGTTTCGCCTGGTGATACCGGCGCTGATGTCACTGGCGGTGATTCGCACGGGCGCCAAGGTGCTGCACGCGGCGTTTCCGCAAGCCCATTGGCTGGGCGATATCGAACGCACCATTTCCTGGCTGGCCTGGGGGGCCATGGTGCTCTGGGTGACGGGGGTGCTGCCGCGGGTCCTCGACGCACTGGACCGCATTCGCTGGAAGATGGGCAGCTCGGAGATGTCGGTGCGGACGGTGCTTGAAGGCGCCATCACGGCTGGCATCGTGTTACTGGCAGCGCTGTGGGTGTCTTCCGTGCTCGAAGCCTGGCTGCTGCGCTCGGCCACTGGCAGCGGGCTTTCGCTGCGCAAGGCGCTGAGCAACGCCATTCGGGCGCTGCTGCTCTTCGTCGGGCTGATGTTTGCGCTCTCGGCGGCCGGCATTGACCTGACGGCGCTTTCGGTTCTGGGTGGCGCCGTGGGCGTTGGCATTGGCCTGGGCCTGCAAAAGCTCGCCGCCAATTACGTCAGCGGCTTCGTCATCCTCGCCGAGCGCAGCGTGCGCATTGGCGACAACGTGCGGGTTGATGGTTTCGAAGGGCGCATTACCGACATCACCGGGCGCTACACCGTGATCCGGTCACCAGGCGGGCGCGAATCCATCGTGCCCAACGAGATGCTGATTTCGCAGCGCGTCGAGAACCTCTCGCTGGCGGATCCGCGCGTCTGGCAGTCCACGGTGGTGAGTGTGGGCTACGAGAGCGACGTCGATCTGGTCATGCGCTTGCTGTGCGAGGCGGCTTTTGCCAGCCCGCGTGTGCTCAAGGATCCTGGCCCTTCGGCTGCGCTCTCGGCTTTTGGCGCCGATGGGCTGGAGTTCACGCTGGGCTTCTGGATCGTGGACCCCGAAAACGGCACGCTGTCGCTGCGCTCGGACATCAACCTCGCCATTTTGCGGGCGCTGCGCGCGCATGGCATCGACATTCCCTTCCCGCAGCGGGTGGTGCACATCCAGGGTTTGGGCGCTGACGCACAGGCGGCCGGCGGGGCGACTGTTCCGAATGTTCCACCCGACTCGGCACAGGCCTCTGCAAGTGCCCTATAATTTAAAAAGCACGATCGTTCTTTTTTTCTGGTGCCGCCTTTTTTCCAGTTGTGCATGGCGCCCGTCATAGAATGCTCCAGTTTACGTAACGTCAATTCAACCAACTCTAGGAGCCGCAGCAATGAAGGTCTTGGTCCCTGTCAAGCGCGTGGTGGACTACAACGTGAAAGTCCGTGTGAAGTCGGACAACAGCGGTGTGGACATTGCCAACGTCAAGATGAGCATGAACCCCTTTGACGAAATCGCCGTCGAGGAGGCTGTGCGTCTGAAGGAAAAGGGCCTCGTCACCGAAGTGATTGCGGTTTCTTGTGGCGTGGCCCAGTGCCAGGAAACCTTGCGCACCGCCATGGCCATCGGCGCCGACCGTGCCATCCTGGTCGAAACGAACGAAGAATTGCAGCCTCTGGCCGTCGCCAAGCTGCTCAAGGCGCTGGTCGACAAAGAGCAGCCCCAGCTCATCATTCTGGGCAAGCAGGCCATTGACGACGATGCCAACCAAGTGGGTCAGATGCTCGCTGCTCTGTGCGACCTGCCACAGGCCACGTTCGCCAGCAAGGTGGAACTTTCCGCCGACAAGGTCAGCGTGACGCGCGAAATCGACGGCGGCGCCGAAACGCTGTCGCTCACGCTGCCGGCGGTGGTCACCACCGACCTGCGCCTGAACGAGCCGCGCTACGTCACGCTGCCCAACATCATGAAGGCCAAGAAGAAGCCGCTGGAGAACCTCAAGCCCGAGGACCTTGGCGTCGACGTGAAGCCGCGCCTCAAGACGCTCAAGGTCAGCGAGCCGCCCAAGCGCGGCGCCGGCATCAAGGTGCCTGACGTGGCCACCTTGGTCGACAAGCTCAAGAACGAAGCCAAAGTAATCTGAAACTTTGCGGGACAGACGAAAGCGGCGTAGCCGCACGCGCTGTCCCCAACCGATCAAGGGGAATTCATGACCGCACTCGTCATTGCAGAACACGACAACACGAGCCTCAAGGGCGCAACGCTCAACACCGTCACCGCCGCTGCGCAATGCGGCGGTGAGGTTCACGTCCTGGTGGCCGGCCACAATGCCGGCGCCGCCGCCGAAGCCGCCGCCAAGATCGCCGGCGTCAGCAAGGTGCTGCACGCGGACGCCGCCGGTTTGGAGCACGGCCTGGCCGAAAACGTCGCCGCGCAAGTGCTTGCCGTCGCCGGTAACTACAGCCATATTCTGTTTGCCGCTACCGCCAGTGGCAAGAACGTCGCGCCGCGCGTGGCTGCCAAGCTCGACGTTGCGCAAATCAGTGAAATCAGCAAGGTGGACAGCCCGGACACCTTCGAGCGCCCCATCTATGCCGGCAATGCCATTGCCACGGTGCAAAGTGCCGACGCAACCAAAGTCATCACGGTGCGCACGACAGGCTTTGATGCCGCAGCCGCTACCGGTGGCAGCGCCAGCGTCGAAAAAATCGACGCTGCGGCAGATGCCGGCAAGAGCAGCTTTGTGGGCAGCGAAATCTCCAAGAACGACCGCCCCGACCTGACGGCCGCCAAGATCATCGTCTCGGGTGGCCGGGCGCTGGGCAGCAAGGAAAAGTTCGACGAAGTGATGACGCCCCTGGCCGACAAGCTGGGCGCCGCCATTGGTGCCAGCCGCGCTGCAGTGGATGCGGGCTACGCACCCAACGATTTGCAGGTGGGCCAGACCGGCAAGATCGTCGCGCCGCAGCTCTACATTGCCGCAGGCATCTCGGGGGCCATCCAGCACCTGGCCGGTATGAAGGATTCCAAGGTGATCGTCGCGATCAACAAGGACGCCGAAGCGCCGATTTTCAGCGTGGCCGACTATGGCCTGGAAGCCGATCTGTTCACCGCCATTCCCGAGCTGGTCAAGGCGCTGTAAACGCGCTTTGCCGACCCAAAAGGCATCGCTGGCGGTGCCTTTTTTTTCACAATTTTGACGCCTCCCGGAGACCGCATGAGTTACACCGCCCCGCTCAAGGACATGCTTTTCGACATCGAGCACCTGGCTCACATTGAACAGGTGGCGCAGCTGCCCGGTTTTGAGGATGCAGGCCTGGACACCGCCCAGGCGGTGCTCGAAGAGTGCGCCAAACTGGCCGAAGGCGTGCTGGCGCCGCTCAACTGGGAGGGCGACCAGAACCCTTCAGCGTTCAAAGACGGCGCGGTACAGACCACACCGGGCTTCAAGGCGGCGTTCCGCCAGTACGCCGAAGGCGGTTGGCAGGGCCTGCAGCACCCGCAAGACTTTGGCGGCCAGGGCCTGCCCAAGACGATTGGCGCGGCCTGCATCGAAATGATCAACAGCGCCAACATGAGCTTTGCGCTGTGCCCGCTGCTGACTGATGGTGCCATTGAGGCCTTGCTGACTGCGGGCAGCGACGCGCTCAAGACGACCTACCTCGAAAAGCTGGTGACCGGCGAATGGACCGGCACCATGAACCTCACCGAGCCACAGGCGGGGTCTGACCTGGCATTGGTGCGTACGCGTGCCGAGCCGCAGGGCGACGGCACCTACAAGGTTTTCGGCACCAAGATTTTCATCACCTATGGTGACCACGATATGGCCGAGAACATCGTCCATCTGGTGTTGGCCCGCGTGCAGGGCGCGCCCGAAGGCGTCAAGGGCATCAGCCTGTTCGTGGTGCCCAAGTTTTTGGTCAACGCCGATGGCACGCTGGGCGCGCGCAACGACGCGCACTGCGTCAGCATCGAGCACAAGCTGGGCATCAAGGCCAGCCCCACCGCCGTGCTGCAGTTTGGCGACCATGGAGGCGCTATCGGGTATCTGGTGGGCGAGGAAAACCGTGGCCTGGAATACATGTTCATCATGATGAACGCCGCGCGCTACGCCGTCGGCATGCAGGGCATTGCGATTGCCGAACGCGCCTACCAGAAGGCCGTGGCTTATGCGCGCGACCGCGTGCAGAGCCGGCCGGTGGATGGCAGCATGAAGGAGAGCGCCACCATCATTCACCACCCAGACGTGCGCCGCATGCTGATGACCATGCGCGCCCACACCGAGGGCTGCCGCGCCATGGCCACCGTGGCGGCGGCTGCCTACGACGCCGCGCACCACCATGCCGATGCGCAGGTGCGCAAGGACAACGCTGCTTTCTACGAATTCATGGTGCCGCTGGTCAAGGGCTACAGCACCGAGATGGGTATCGAGGTGGCCAGCCTGGGCGTGCAGGTGCATGGCGGCATGGGTTTCATCGAGGAAACCGGCGCGACGCAGTACTACCGCGATGCGCGCATTCTCACCATCTACGAAGGCACGACCGCCATCCAGGCCAACGACCTGGTGGGCCGCAAGACGGCGCGCGATGGTGGGGCCGTGGCCCACGCCATCGCCGCGCAGATCGCCAAGACCGAACAGGAACTGCACGCCAGCAGCAGTGCCGCCGCGCAAACCGTGGCGGTGCGCCTTGAGGCCGCGCGCCTGGCCTACCTCGACGTGGTCGATTTCGTCGTCAAAAATACCAAGTCGTCCCCCAACGCGGTCTTCGCTGGCAGCGTGCCGTATCTGCTGCTGGCGGGCCGGTTGGTGGCGGGTTGGCAACTGGCGCGCTCGCTGCTCGTGGCCGATGCGCTGTTGCACAAGGGACAGGACAGCGCCTTCATGCAGGCCAAGATAGTGACCGCGCAGTTCTATGCCGACCATGTGCTGAGCGCCATCCCTGGAATGCGCGACGCCACCGTGACCGGAGCGGACAGCGTGAACGCGCTTGCACTGGACGCGTTCTGAGCCAGATTTGCTATTAAATAGATAGCTTCTAGCGCTTTGCACATAAGCGCTAGAAGCTATTTTTACCTAAATTTTGAGTGCCATGCCCAAGCTTCCCCCTGTTTTGCAGCATCTCTCGCTTCCCGTGATTGGCTCGCCGCTGTTCATCATCAGCAACCCCAAGCTGGTCATCGCGCAGTGCAAGGCTGGCATCGTGGGTTCCATGCCGGCGCTCAATGCCCGCCCCGCCGAGCAGTTGGACGAGTGGCTGGCCGAAATCACCGAAACCCTGGCGGCCTGGGACAAGGCGCACCCGGAGCAGCCTGCGGCGCCGTTCGCCATCAACCAGATCGTGCACAAGAGCAACGACCGGCTGGAGCACGACATGCAGGTGTGCGCCAAATACAAGGTGCCCATCGTCATCACCAGCCTGGGTGCGCGCGAGGACGTGAACCAGGCCGTGCACAGCTGGGGCGGCATCGTGCTGCACGACATCATCAACAACAAGTTCGCGCACAAGGCGATTGAGAAGGGTGCCGATGGCCTGATTGCGGTCGCTGCCGGTGCGGGGGGCCATGCGGGCGTCAAGAGCCCGTTCGCGCTGATCCAGGAAATCCGCCAATGGTTTGATGGCCCCATTGCCCTCAGTGGCGCGATCGCCACCGGCGACGCCATACTGGCCGCCCAGGCCCTGGGGGCCGATTTCGCCTACATCGGCTCGGCCTTCATTGCCACCGAGGAGGCGCGCGCCAGCGACGCCTACAAGCAAGCCATCGTGGACGGCAACTCCGACGATATCGTCTACAGCAACCTCTTCACCGGCGTGCATGGCAACTACCTGGCGCCTTCCATCCGCGCTGCCGGCATGGACCCGGACCACTTGCCCGAGTCCGATCCGAGCAAGATGAATTTTGGCGGTGACGCCAAGAAGGCCTGGAAAGACATCTGGGGCTGTGGCCAAGGCATAGGTGCAGTGACCGAGATCACCAGCACGGCTATTTTGGTGGATCGCTTGCGGGCACAATACCGGTCAGCTCGCGCACGACTCGCCCTGTAGAGGCAAGCGCGCGGGCCAACAGGGCCCGTCAGTGCGTTGTAAGTGCCAGCGCCGACATTGGCGGGAGCCATCCCCATGACTTTCAGGAGACTTCCCCCCATGAGCGCGCCTTCGTCTGCCATTGAATCCACCCTCGTCGAGAACCGTGTTTTTCCCCCCAGCGAAGCGACGGTAAAGGCCGCGCGCATCTCCGGCATGCCCGCCTATGAGGCCTTGTGCGCCGAAGCAGCCGCGGACTACGAAGGTTTCTGGGCGCGGCTCGGCCGCGAACACCTGCAGTGGACCAAGCCGTTCACACAGACGCTGGACGAATCCAATGCGCCGTTCTACCAGTGGTACGCAGACGGCGAGCTCAATGCCTCGGCCAACTGCCTGGATCGCCACATGGGCACGGCCGCCGAGAACAAGACGGCGATCATTTTCGAGGCCGATGACGGCGCGATAACCCGTGTCAGCTACAAGGAGCTGCTGGGCCGCGTCAGCCGCTTTGCCAATGCGCTCAAGGCGCTCGGCGTGGTCAAGGGCGATCGGGTCTTGATCTACATGCCCATGACCATCGAGGGCGTGGTGGCCATGCAGGCCTGCGCGCGCCTGGGCGCCATCCACAGCGTGGTGTTTGGCGGTTTTTCGGCCAAGGCCGTGCACGAACGCGTCATTGACGTGGGCGCCAGCGTCGTCATTACTGCCAATGCCCAATTGCGTGGCGGCAAGGAGTTGCCGCTCAAAGCCATCATCGACGAAGCCCTCTCCATGGGGGGTTGCGAGAAGGTGCGCAATGTGCTGGTGTTCGAGCGCACCAAGACCGCGTGCAACATGGTGGCCGGGCGTGACCTGACGTTCAGTCAGGCGATGCAAGGCCAATCCGACCACTGCGAGCCGGTTGCCGTGGGCGCCGAGCATCCGCTCTTCATCCTCTATACCTCCGGCTCCACCGGCAAGCCCAAGGGCGTGCAGCACAGCACCGCCGGTTACCTGATGTGGGCCAAGGTGACAATGGATTGGACCTTCGACCTCCAGCCCAGTGACGTGTTCTGGTGCACGGCCGACATCGGCTGGATCACCGGCCATACCTACGTCACGTATGGACCTCTGGCGGCAGGTGCCACGCAGATTATTTTTGAAGGCATCCCCACCTACCCGAACGCTGGTCGCTTCTGGCAGATGATCGAGCGCCACAAGTGCACCGTGTTCTACACGGCGCCCACGGCCATCCGCTCGCTTATCAAGGCGGCCGAGGCCGATCCGGTCGTGCACCCCGACCGTTCGGATTTGTCGAGCCTGCGCATTCTGGGCAGCGTGGGCGAGCCCATCAACCCCGAAGCCTGGATGTGGTACTACAAAAATGTCGGCGGGGAGCGCTGCCCGGTGGTGGACACGTTCTGGCAGACCGAAAACGGCGGCCACGTCATTACCCCGCTGCCTGGCGCCACGCCGCTGGTTCCCGGCAGCTGCACCTTGCCGCTGCCCGGCATCATGGCCGCCATCGTGGACGAAACGGGGAACGACATCCCCAACGGCTCCGGCGGCATGTTGGTCATCAAGCGCCCTTGGCCGAGCATGATCCGCACCATCTGGGGCGACCCGGAGCGTTTCAAGAAGAGCTATTTCCCCGATGAAATGGGCGGCAAAACCTATCTCGCGGGGGATGGCGCCGTGCGCTCGGCCGATCGCGGCTACTTCCGCATCACTGGCCGTATCGACGACGTGCTGAACGTCTCCGGACACCGCATGGGCACGATGGAAATCGAATCTGCTCTGGTGGCCAAGACGGATTTGGTTGCCGAAGCCGCCGTGGTGGGCCGCCCGGACGATCTCACGGGCGAGGCCATCTGCGCCTTTGTCGTCTTGAAGCGCAGCCGTCCCACGGGCGAGGAAGCCAAGCAGATCGCCAAGGAACTGCGCGACTGGGTGGCCAAGGAAATTGGTCCCATCGCCAAGCCCAAGGACATCCGCTTTGGCGATAACTTGCCCAAGACGCGCAGCGGCAAGATCATGCGCCGCCTGCTGCGCTCCATCGCCAAGGGCGAAGCCATCACCCAGGACACCAGCACGCTGGAGAATCCCGCAATTCTGGAACAGTTGGCCCAGTCCAACTGATCCAGAAGGCGCCGAATGGCGCCAGTGTGCAGCGCTGGCGGAGTTTGACGCACTCCTGCCGCGCAGCGATGCGAAGCAGCAGAAAAATCCTCTGTAAAGCTCAGTTGGCCCAGGCCAACTGAGGCGATGCTGAATAAGTCGCCGCGATGACGCGCGCCGTGCATCGGGATGGGATGCAAGGCGCGAACCGCAGCCATAGCCGCAGCTATGGCGAGGATTTGCAACGCCGCAGACCGCCCGAGGGACGGATGCGCGGCGCGTGAGGGACTTGTTCAGCATTGCCCTAAGCCAAATTTCGTTGGCGAGGTGTTGCACGCGGACAGAATCGGGTACAAGTCCGGGGTGCGCTGTGTTGTGCGCAAATTTGTGCAGACTGCGAGGACACCATGAACCTGCGATCTCTGTTGCTCATGCTCACCATGGCTGCCATGGCGGCGCTGGCATTCCTCAACTGGGCGACGCTTGCAGCGCCAGCGCCCATGTCTCTGGGTGTTGTCACGGTCGAGGCGCCCTTGGGCATGGTGATGCTGGCCCTGACCACGCTGCTGACCGCCTTGTTTATCGCCTATGTCCTGTGGCTGCAAGGGTCCGTGCTGCTGGAGACGCGCCGACACGGCAAGGAGATGCAGGCACAGCGAGAGCTTGCCGACAAGGCCGAGGCCTCGCGCTTCACCGAAATGAAGACCTTCCTGCACAAGCAAAGCCAGGAAACCCATTCGGCACTGATGGCACGCATCGAGACGCTTGAGTCACGCCTCTTGGCGCGGGCCAATGAATCGGACAACACCATGGCTGCTTGCGTGGGGCAGCTGGAGCACCAGTTGCGTGCGCCGGGGCGGGCCGTCGAATGAGCACGCATAAGCAGGGGCTCAAAAAATAACGGCTGCCCTGTGTGCAACAGGGCAGCCGTGAGGCGTCAAACGCCCGAAGGCGTTGTCGGGCTTACTTGAGCGACAGCACCCAGGTTGCCAGTTGCTTGGCCTCGGCTGCGTTGACCTGCGTGTTTGGGGGCATGGGCACCGGACCCCACACGCCTTGGCTGCCCTTCATGATCTTGTCGGTCAGCATGGCCACGGCGTCCTTTTGGCCTGCGAATTTCTTGGCCACGTCCTTGTAAGCAGGGCCGACCACCTTCTTGTCGACGGCGTGGCAGGCTAGGCAGTTTTTCGATTGGGCGAGCGCGAGGCCGTCGTCGGCCATTGCCGGAGCGGCAACAGACACGGTGATCGCGAAAGCAAGCAGGGTGCGTTTCATCATGGTGGTGGTTCCTTCGTTGGGTTACATTGCTGCAAAGATGATTGTAATGACTCCAGGTGGAGCAATGGGGAATCCCACATTCATTATTGAGGAACATCATGTACGCACTTGGTCTTGGCATTCTTCTTGTGCTTCTCAAGTATCTTGAGATCAACCCCGTCGCCACATGGTCCTGGTGGTGGGTGCTGTCCCCGTTTGCTGTAACGCTTTTGTGGTGGGCTTGGGCTGACAGCACAGGCTATACCAAACGCAAAGCCATGGAAAAGATGGACCAGCGCAAGCAGGAGCGCATTGACCGGAACAAGGAGGCCATGGGTATTCGCCCACGCCGTCCGCGTTGAGGTTGTTGCTTCGCCACACACGAAAAGCGTCTGGAGCGTGCTCCGGACGCTTTTGTTTTTTGATCCTCAATAGTTGTCGAGTACCGCACCCTTGCTGGCGCTTGCGGCATTGAAGGCGAACTTGGCCTGTACGCCTCGCCGGTAGCGTGGTGCAGGCGCTTGCCAGAGCGCGCGGCGCCGGGCGATTTCGGCCTCGGGGACGTTGAGTTCCAGAATCAGCCGGTGCGCGTCGATGGTGATCGAGTCGCCCTCGTACACGAAGGCAATCGTGCCGCCGGCCGCCGCTTCTGGCGCAACGTGGCCCACCACCATGCCCCAGGTGCCGCCGGAAAAACGCCCGTCGGTAATCAAGCCGACGCTCTCGCCCAGGCCTGCGCCGATCAGCGCGCCCGTTGGTGCCAGCATCTCCGGCATGCCAGGCCCGCCCTTGGGGCCGAGGTAGCGCAGCACCATCACGTCGCCCGCGACGATCTTGCCGTCGAGAATCGCCTGCAGGGCCGATTGCTCGTCATCAAACACGCGCGCCGGGCCGGTAATCACCGGATTTTTCAAGCCGGTGATCTTGGCCACCGCGCCTTCGGGGCTCAGGTTGCCCTTGAGGATCGCCAGGTGTCCTTGCGCGTACATGGGCTTGTCGATGGGGCGAATCACGTTCTGGTCGGCGCGCGGCGCGTCGGGCACGTCCTTGAGCACTTCGGCAATGGTCTGGCCGGTAATCGTCAGGCAGTCGCCATGCAGAAGCCCTGCGCTTAGCAGCATCTTCATGACCTGCGGAATGCCGCCGGCCTGGTGCAGATCCACTGCCAGATACTGGCCGCTGGGCTTGAGATCGCACAGCACCGGGGTTTTCTGGCGCACGCGTTCGAAGTCGTCGATGGTCCATTCCACCTCGGCCGCATGCGCGATGGCCAGGAAGTGCAGCACGGCGTTGGTCGAACCGCCAATCGCCATGATGACGGCCACGGCGTTTTCGATGCTCTTGCGCGTCACGATATCGCGCGGTTTGATGTTCTTCTTGATGGCCTCGATCAGCACGCGGGCCGACTCCTTGGCCGAATTGCGTTTTTCGTCGTGCGGGTTGGCCATGGTGGACGAGTAGGGCAGGCTGATGCCGAGGGCTTCAAACGCACTTGACATGGTATTGGCCGTGTACATGCCGCCGCAGGAGCCGGTGCCGGGGATGGCACGCTTTTCGATCTCATGCAGATCGTGGTCACTCAGTTTCCCCGCAGCGTTTTCGCCCACGGCCTCGAAGACGCTGACGATGTTCAGGTCCTTGCCCTGGTAGCGCCCCGGAAGAATGGTGCCGCCGTAGACGTAGATGGCGGGCACATTGGCGCGCAGCATGCCCATCAGTCCGCCGGGCATGTTCTTGTCGCAGCCGCCAATCACCACCACGCCGTCCATCCATTGGCCCTGCACGCAGGTCTCGATGCAGTCACTGATGACTTCGCGGCTCACCAAGCTGTACTTCATGCCCTCGGTGCCCATCGCCATACCGTCCGAAATGGTGGGTGTGCCAAACACCTGGGCATTGCCGCCCGCTTCCTCGATGCCTTCGATGGCGGCATCTGCCAGCTTCTGCAAGCCCGAATTGCAGGGTGTGATGGTGCTGTGGCCGTTGGCCACGCCGACCATGGGTTTGGAGAAATCGGACTCCTGGTAGCCCATGGCGTAGTACATGGAGCGGTTGGGCGCACGCGATTTGCCTTGCGTGATGTGGGCGCTGCGTTCGTTCACGGGCCGGATGGGGATGACCTTGTTGTCGCTCATGGAGTACCTTTTCATTGGAGAGGGGAGAGCCATGGCGTGGGGTGCCACGCGTTTGCAGTCTGCTGCTGTTCTTGCACCGGGCCTGATATGTCCGGTGGCAGCGCAACGGCTAAAGGATAATTAAACGCGACCTCCCAGTAACCATTCGCCCAACTCAACGATGCCCGCTTACCGTTCCAAGACTTCCACCGCCGGCCGCAACATGGCTGGCGCCCGCGCCCTGTGGCGTGCCACTGGCATGAAAGACGATGATTTTCAAAAACCCATCGTTGCCGTGGTCAACTCCTTCACCCAGTTCGTTCCCGGCCACGTGCACCTGAAAGACCTCGGCCAGTTGGTGGCGCGCGAAATCGAGGCGGCGGGTGGTGTGGCGAAGGAATTCAACACCATTGCCGTGGACGACGGCATCGCCATGGGCCACGACGGCATGCTGTATTCGCTGCCCAGCCGCGACATCATTGCCGACTCGGTCGAGTACATGGTCAACGCCCATTGCGCCGACGCCATGGTGTGCATCTCCAACTGCGACAAGATCACCCCCGGCATGCTGATGGCCGCCATGCGGCTGAACATCCCCGTGGTGTTTGTCTCCGGTGGCCCGATGGAAGCGGGCAAGGTGCAGTCGGCCACGCCCGCGGCCCGTTCGATCACGGTCAGAAAGCTCGACCTGATCGACGCCATGGTGATGGCGGCGGACGACAAGGTGTCCGATGCCGAGGTGGCCGAGGTGGAGCGCTCTGCCTGCCCGACCTGCGGCTCGTGCTCGGGCATGTTCACGGCCAATTCGATGAACTGCCTGACCGAGGCGCTGGGCCTCTCGCTGCCTGGTAACGGTACCTTGGTGGCCACACACGCCGATCGCGAAGCGCTGTTCAAGCGCGCTGGCCGTCTGGTAGTCGAGCTGTGCCAGCGCTACTACCAACAGGACGACGCCAGCGTGCTCCCGCGTTCCATGGGCTTCAAGGCGTTCGAGAACGCCATGGCGCTGGATATCGCCATGGGCGGCTCGACCAACACCATCCTGCACATCCTGGCCATCGCGCAGGAGGCCGAAATCGAGTTCACCATGGCGGACATCGACCGCCTCTCGCGCACGGTGCCGCAGCTGTGCAAGGTGGCGCCCAACACCGACAAGTACCACGTGGAAGACGTGCACCGCGCAGGCGGCATCATGGCCATCCTCGGTGAGCTCGACCGAGCTGGCAAACTGCATACCGACACGCCCACGGTGCACGCAAAAACCATGAAGGATGCGCTGGACGAATGGGACATCGCCCGCCATCCGTCGGAGGCTGTCAAGACTTTCTACCTGGCCGGCCCCGGTGGCATTCCCACCCAGGTGGCCTTCAGCCAGAACGCCCGCTGGCCCAGCCTCGACATGGACCGCAAGGACGGCTGCATCCGTGCCTATGACCATGCCTTCTCGCAAGAAGGTGGCTTGGCCGTGCTGACCGGCAACATCGCCCTGAACGGCTGCGTGGTCAAGACGGCCGGCGTGGACGATGCGCTGCTGGTATTCGAAGGCCCGGCGCACGTGGTCGAGTCGCAGGACGAGGCCGTGGCCAACATCCTGGACGACAAAGTGAAGGCCGGCGACGTGGTCATCGTGCGCTACGAAGGCCCCAAGGGCGGCCCTGGCATGCAGGAGATGCTCTACCCCACAAGCTACATCAAGTCCAAGGGCCTGGGCAAGGCCTGTGCGCTGCTGACCGATGGGCGGTTTTCGGGCGGTACGTCCGGCCTGTCGATCGGCCATGCGTCGCCCGAAGCGGCGGCCGGTGGCGCGATTGGCCTGGTGCGCACGGGCGACCGTATCCGCATCGACATCCCGAACCGCAGCATCAACGTGCTGGTGTCTGACGAGGAACTGGCCAAGCGCCGAGTCGAGCAAGACGCCAAGGGCTGGAAGCCGGCACAGCCACGCCCGCGCAAGGTCTCAAGTGCGCTCAAGGCCTATGCCAAGCTGGTGATGTCGGCCGACAAGGGCGCCGTGCGCGACGTGTCGCTGCTGGACGATTGAAGCGGCCAAGACTGGTCATCCCTGGGAGGTTCGCCAGCCTTGGTTGGCGAACCTTTTGCTATTTAGTTGATAGCTATTGACGCTTTCTGCATAAGCGCTAGAGGCTGATTTAACTACTTTCTTCGTCCTGCCAGGCTACTCAGGCTGTCTCTTCGATCTGGCTTTGCAGGTAGTTTTGGAGGCCAAGCTTCTCGATCAGGGCCAGTTGCTTTTCCAGCCAGTAGGCGTGGTCTTCCTCGGTGTCGTGCAATTGGGTCAGCAGCAGGTCGCGGCCCACGTAGTCGGCCACGCTCTCGCACAGTGCCATGCCTTTTTGCAGGGCCGCGCGCACTTCGTATTCCAGTGCCAAGTCTTTTTGCAGCATCTCGGGCACGGTGCTGCCAAAGGCAAATTCTCGGGGCCGCATGTCGGGCGTGCCGCCCAGGAACAGGATGCGGCGCAGCAGGGCGTCGGCGTGCTGGGTCTCTTCCTGCATCTCGTGGTCCATTCGGGTGAAGAGGCGCGTGAGGCCTTGGTCTTCATAGATGCGCGAGTGGATGAAATATTGGTCGCGGGCGGCCAGTTCGCCGCGCAGCAGTTCCTTGAAATAGGCAATAACGTCTGGATGGCCCTGCATGGTGTTTCCTTCGTGTGCGGCCGCCAGTATCGCGCAGGCACAAGCGTGGGCACAGGCACAATACCGGCCACCATGCTGATGTATCCCCATTTCAATCCGATTGCCCTGCAAATTGGCCCGCTCGCCATCCACTGGTATGGCCTGACCTATCTCGCCGCATTCGGCTTTTTCATGTGGTTGGGCACGCTGCGCCTGAACCACGAGCCGTTTGTTTCCATGGCGGGCCCGCGCGCCTGGACGCGCAAGGATGTGGAAGACATCTTGTTTCTGGGCGTCGTCGGCGTGGTGCTGGGGGGGCGTCTGGGCTACTGCCTGTTCTACAAACCTGGTTTCTATGGCAGCCATCCGCTGGAAATTTTTGCCATCTGGAAGGGCGGCATGAGCTTTCATGGCGGGCTGCTGGGCGTAGTCGCCTCAATGATCTGGTTCGCCCACTCACGCAAGCGCCCGTGGCTGGAGGTGGCCGACTTTGTCGCACCCTGTGTGCCCACTGGCTTGGCGGCAGGGCGGATTGGCAACTTCATCAACGGCGAACTCTGGGGGCGCTTCTCCAGTCCTGATTTGCCCTGGGGCATGGTGTTCCCGCAGAGTGGTTCGATGCTGCCACGCCACCCCTCGCAGATTTACCAGTTTCTGCTTGAAGGCCTGCTGCTGTTCGTGCTGCTCTGGCTGTTTGCCCGTCACGAGCGGCCGCGCGGCCGTGTCTCGGCAGCGTTCCTCATTGGCTATGGCGTGCTGCGCTTCACGGCCGAATACTTCCGTGAGCCCGACGACTACCTTGGCTTGCTGTCGCTGGGCATGAGCATGGGGCAGTGGCTCTGTGTGCCCATGATCTTGGCTGGCATAGGATTGTGGATCTACAGCGGCCGGCAGGGTGCGGCCAAGGCTCAGCCCACCGCCTTGTCCCGGTAAAGCGTCTCGATTTCCGCGGCGTACTGCCGCTGCACGACGTTGCGGCGGATTTTCTGTGTCGGCGTGAGGCAGCCGTTGTCGATGGAAAGCGCATCCGCAAGCACGCTGAATTTGCGCACCTGCGCGACGCGCGATTGCCGGCTGTTGACGGCATCCACGCCGCGCTGCAGTTCCTCACTCACTTCAGCGCTGCGGCACCAAGCTTCCATCGTGCCAGCCAAGCCGCGCTGCTGGGCAAAATCGCGCAGCACGTCAGGTTTGAGCGTGAGCAGCGCGGCCAGGTAGTGGCGCGAATCGCCCACCACGATGGCATGCTCCACCAGGGGCAGGTTCATCAGGTCGGCCTCGATATTGCCCGGCGAGATGTTCTTGCCGCCCGAGGTGATGAGGAGATCCTTCTTGCGGCCGGTGACGTAGATGAAACCGTCCGCGTCGATGCGGCCCAGATCGCCGCTGTGCAGCCAGCCGTCCTGCAGGGCCTCGGCCGTGGCTTCGGGGCGGCTGCGGTAGCCCACAAACACATTGGGCCCTTTGACCAGGATTTCGCCGTCCTCGGCAATGCGCACCTGCACGCCGGGCAGAGGCTTGCCTGCTGCTCCGATGCGGATGAAGCCTGGCAGGCTGATGGCGGTGGGGCCGCTGTCTTCCGACTGGCCGTAGACCTCGCCGATGAGCAGGTCCAGGCTGGTGAAGAACTGCAGGTTCTCCACGGCGATGGGTGCTGCGCCCGAGAGCAGGATGCGCGCCTGGTCAAAACCGAGCGCCTTTTGCACCTTGTGGAGCACCAGCTTGCCGGCCAGGCGCTTTTTCAGACCGAGCCAGGCGCCGGGCTCCTGGCCTTGCAGGGCCTTGGCATGCCAGTCGCGCCCAGCCCGCAGTGCCCAGCGCGCCAGCGCGGCCTTGGGGCCGGTGGCGGCGTTCAGCTTGGTGGCAATGGCTGCCTGCAGCTTTTCCCAGACACGGGGCACACCAAAGAAGATAGTGGGGTGCACTTCCTGCAGGTGCTCGCCCAGGGTTTCAAGCGAGTTGGCGAAGTACAGCTGGTAGCCTGCCAGCACATGGTTGCAGATGGCGCCCATCTGCTCGGCCACGTGGGCCAGCGGCAGGTAGGAAATCAGGCGGTCCTGCGGCGCAACGGCGAAGGCGGCACAGAGGGCGGAAGAGGTCCAGCTCAGGTTGGCATGGGTCAGTTCCACGGCCTTGGGGTGTCCCGTGGTGCCGGAGGTATAGATCAGCGTGGCAATGCCGCCTTCCTGGATGGCATCCAGGCGCTGCTGCACCTCGGCATCGTGCTCCATGCCGGCGCCGAGCGCCATGAAGGCCTTCCAGGTCATGGGAGGGGCCATGCCGCCAGGGGTTTGCGCAGGGGCTTCGGTGCTGGCGCACCGCATCATCACCGCAGCGTGCAGGCGGGACAGCGCCTGCGGCTCGCACGATGCCTTCTGCCATTGCTGCACGTTTTCCACCAGCAGCACCGTGCAGCCGCTGTGTTCGACGATGTAGGCGATTTCGTTGGCTGCGCTGCTCCAGTAGATGCCGGCGGCCACGCCCCCCACCATCATGGCGGCGAGATCCATGGTGGTCCATTCCGGCCGGTTGAAGCCCAGGATGCATACGGCATCGCCCGGCTGTACCCCCAGCGCCACCAGGGCGCGCGCGGCCTGGCGCACCTCGGCGGCATAGTCGCCCCAATTCGTGGCCTGCCAGCCTGCGGCGTCGCGCACGCAGTAGGCGGGATGCGTGGGCTGGCGCGCAGCGGTGCGCAAAAGGCGCGCTGGGACACTGGCGAATTGGTAGTCGCTGACGGCTCGGGGCGTTCTTTGGGCGTGGGTGATGGGCATGTGTGTGTCTCCGCGTTCTTGTGGGTATCCGGCACAGCGGGGCTGCGCGTGGCCAGGTCCTTCTGGTGGGGCCTTGGCCAGGGTCTGCAGGGTCAGGCTTTCAGCCCCAGCATCTGCCGCGCCTCGGCAGGCGATGCGATGCCGCGCCCGGCGTTCTGCGCGCATCGCGCAAGGGCTTCGATGAGCGGGCCGTTGCCGCTGGCACGGCTGCCGTCGGGCAGGTAGAAGGTGTCTTCCAGCCCGGTGCGCAGCATGCCGCCCAGGTCGGCCGTTTTCTGGTGCACGGGCCAGATCTCCTGGCGGCCGATCAGTGTGGTTTGCCACACGGCGCCCGGTGCCATCCACTCGGGCAGCAGTTCGAGCAGGCGCGCATCGCAGGGCATGCCCGAGGCCACGCCCATCACCAGGTTGTATTCGGGGCGCCCCATGTCGGGCCTCAGCATGCCGTTCTTGATGTACATGGTGACCGAGCGCACGATGCCCACGTCAAAGCACTCGAACTCGGGGTGCGTGCCGGTCTCCTGCATCACGTCGAGAAACTGCTGCACCTTGGCCACCGGGTTGTCAAACACCATGGGTGGCCAGGCCCAGCTGCCGTCTTCCTTGAGCTTGAGGTAGTTCAGGCTGCCGGCGTTGCACGCGGCAATTTCGGGGCGCACGCGGCGGATGCAGGCGAGCGGCCCGCTGATGTCCTTGCCGATGACGCCCGTGGTCAGGTTGATGACGACGCCGGGGCAGGCCTGGCGGATCGCGTCCACCACGTCCTGCGCCACATCTGGATCCCAACTGGGCATGTGGCCCATGCCCTCTTGCTGAGCGCGGACGTGCACGTGCATGATGGAAGCGCCCGCGTCGAATGCCTGGCGGGCCTGTGCGGCCATCTGCTCAGGCGTGACAGGCACGGGGTGCTGTTTGGGGTTGGTCAGTACGCCGGTGAGGGCGCAGGTGAGGATGGCTTTGTCGTGGCTCATGGCGTGGTCTCGTCGTGGGTGAGTTCAAGTTCTGCCAGCACGCTGCCTGCAGCCACGCTGCCTCGCAGCTCGGTATGCAGAGCGGTGACGGTGCCATCCGCGCGGGCGCTGAGCCACATTTCCATCTTCATGGCTTCGACGCAGACGAGCGGCTGGCCGGCCTTGACCGGGTCGCCCACGGCGACGGAGATGGCGCAGACGGTGCCCGCCACGGGGGAACGCAGTTGGCGTGGGTCGAGGGTCTGATCGGTCTGCGGGAAGGGTGATTTTTCTTCAAAGACAAACACCACTGCCCCCAAAGCCAGCGTCACCTGGCCGCCCTGCAGCAGGCACAGGGCCTGCCGCTGCACACCGCCCTGGCGGTAGTGCAGGCGCTGGTCTTGCCAGGCGATGTGTTCAAAGTCGAAGGCTTCGCCGCTGGCCAGCTCCACCGCCACCTGCGCGCCGTGGGGGCGGATGCGCACGGCCCGGCTCTCGGTCGTGCCCTGCAGGCTCAGCGTGGTGCTCCAGGCGGCCACGCTGTCCGGGCGGAACGCACCGGAAGTTTGCGCGACCAGCGCAGCGGCGGCCAAGGCCCAGGTATGGGCATCGTCCAGCGGTGCTTGCAGCAGCGGCTCACTGTCTTGCACCCACTGGTCGATGGTGGTGGTGTGCATGCGCGCCGCACGAAAGTCGGGGTGGTCCAGCAGGTCGCGCAGAAAGCGCGCATTGTTGCGCACACCGAGCAGCGGGCTGTCTTCCAACGCGGCCCTCAGGCGGCGGATGGCGTCGTTGCGGTCGCGGCCGTGTGCGATCAGCTTGGCCACCATGGGGTCGTACCAGGGGCTGATCTCGCCACCTTCCCGAATGCCGGCGTCGATGCGTATCTCACCATAGGCGCATTGCCCCCGCGCGCGGCCTGCCAGCGCCAGTTCCGGGCGCCAGAACGCCACCGGGCCGGTCTGCGGGGCAAAGCCGTTGTAAGGGTCCTCCGCGTAGAGACGCACTTCAATTGCGTGGCCGTTCAGTTGGATATCCTGCTGCTGCTGCTGCTGCTGCTGCAGCGGCAGGGGTTCGCCCGCTGCCACGCGCAGTTGCCACTCCACCAGGTCCAGGCCGGTCACGCATTCGGTCACCGGGTGCTCCACCTGCAGGCGGGTGTTCATTTCCAGGAAGTAGTGGCGGTTCTCGCTGTCCACGATGAATTCCACCGTGCCCGCGCCCTGGTAGCCCACCGCCAGGGCGGCGGCCACGGCGTCTGCGCCCATCTGCGCGCGCATCTGCGGCGAGACGATGGGGGAGGGCGCTTCTTCAATCACTTTCTGGCGCCGGCGCTGCGCCGTGCAGTCGCGTTCGCCCAGGTGCACGGCGTTCCCGTGGGCATCGGCGAACACCTGGATTTCAATGTGGCGGCCGCCTTCGATCAGGCGCTCCAGCATCAGCGTGCCGTCGCCAAAGGCGCTGGTGGCTTCGCGCCGTGCGCTCGCCAGGGCTTCGGGCACCTCGGCCAGGTCGCGCACCAGGCGCATGCCGCGCCCGCCGCCGCCGTTCACGGCCTTGACCAACAAGGGGGGTTGTAAGCGGGTGGCCTCGCGCAGCAGGCATTCGTCGCTCTGGTCCTCGCCCAGGTAGCCGGGCGCGCAGGGCACGCCGGCGTCGACCATGCGCCGCTTGGCGACGGCCTTGTCGCCCATGGCGGTAATGGCCGCTGCGGGCGGGCCGATGAAAACGAGACCGGCGCCCGTGCACGCCTGCGCAAAATCGGCGCGTTCGGACAGGAAGCCGTAGCCCGGGTGCACCGCATCGGCGCCGGTGAGGCGCGCGGCTTGCAACAAGGCATCGATCGACAGATAACTCTCTGCCGCCGGTGCCGGGCCGATGCGCACGGATTCATCGGCCAGCGCCACATGGGGCGCCTGGGCATCGGCGTCGGAATACACGGCGACGGTACGGTAGCCGAGTGCGCGAGCGGTCCTGATAACCCTGCAAGCGATCTCCCCCCGGTTGGCAATCAGGATTTTCGAAAAAGTCATGCCGGAACCCAGTTCGGTTTGCGTTTCTGCAGAAAAGCGCTGGTGCCTTCCTGGCCTTCGGGGCCTTGCACGGCGCGTGAGAAGACGGCGGCGGCCTCATCAATCAGCGCAGCGGGGGTGTTCCAGCGCGCCTTGGCCATCAGCGTCTTGGTGGCGGCAAGCGCCTCGGGTGCGCAGGCCAGGATGTCGGCGAGCACAGCCTGGACAGCACGGTCCACGTCAGTGGTTGGCACCTGCTGGTGTACCAGGCCGATGGCCAGGGCTTGTGTCGCATCGAGCCGCCCGCCGGTGACGGCCAGGCGCTTGGCCTGCGAGTAGCCCAGGCGCTCGACGAGGAAGGGTGCGATCTGCGCCGGCACCACGCCCAGCGAGGTTTCCGGCAGGCGGAAGTTTGCCGTCTCGGTGGCGATGGCCACGTCGGCCACGCAGGCCAGACCCAAGCCGCCGCCCATCACCGTGCCCTCCAGCACCGCCACCACGGCCAGCGGCGTGGCGGCGAAGGCGGCGCACAGGTGGCCGAATTCGGCGTTGACTTCGGCGAGCGGGTCGGCACCGCCCTCGGCCTGGGCGGCGCGCTGGTGCGCGGCCGCCATGTCCTTCAAGTCGCCGCCGGCGCAGAAATGCCCACCGGCGCCGCGCAGCACCACCACGCGCGTGGCGTGCGCGCTGCCGGCCGTGGATTCCGCATGCGCCAGCGCCTGGCGCAGTTCGCGCACCATGCTGAGCGACATGGCGTTGCGGGCCTCGGGCCGATTCAAGGTGATTTCAAGCGCTTGCGCTTTATTCACGGCGTTTATAGCTATAAATTGCATAGCAAGCTACGAAGGTGAAGAGGTGTTTGGGGGTGGCGCCCAGGGAGGGCGTTCCGGCGGCCTCATAGACAAATCGGCCGCCGGCACGCCCTCCCTGGACGCTTGAACGCGCGGGGTGTGCATGCGGCACTACCGCTGCTTGCCCGGCAGCGTGCCCTCGAGCTTGCAGATGATGCCCAGCATGATCTCGTCCGCGCCACCGCCAATCGAGATCAGGCGGCTGTCGCGGTAGGCCTGCGAAATGGGGTTCTCGGCGGTGAAACCCATGCCGCCCCAGTACTGCAGGCAACTGTCGGCCACTTCGCGCGAGAGGCGCCCGGCCTTGAGCTTGGCCATGGAGGCGAGTTTGGTGACATCCTTGCCCGATACATACGATTCCACGGCGCGGTAGGTCAGCGCGCGCAGGGCTTCGACTTCGGTGCGCAGCTCGGCCAGGCGGAAGTGCACCACCTGGTTGTCCAGGATGGGCTGGCCAAAGGTGCTGCGCTGGCGGGTGTAGTCGATGGTCTTGTCGATGAGGTTGTCGAGCGAGCGCAGGCACCCGGCGGCGCCGTACAAACGCTCTTCCTGGAACTGCAGCATCTGGAACATGAAGCCCGCGCCTTCCTGGCCGATGAGGTTGCGCTGCGGCACGCGCACGTTGTCGAAGAAGAGTTGCGCCGTGTCGCTCGAATGCATGCCGATCTTCTCGATCTTCTGGCGCGTCACGCCGGGGCTGCTCAGTGGCAGCATGATGAGCGACTTGTTCTTGTGCACCGGGCCGTCCGAGGTGTTGGCCAGCAGGCAGCACCAGTCGGCCTGCATGCCGTTGGTGATCCACATCTTGGAGCCGTTGATGACGTAGTCGCCGCCATCCTTCTTCGCTGTGGTTTTGACGGCTGCCACGTCGGAGCCGCCCGTCACCTCGCTCACGCCAATGCAGCCCACCATGTCGCCAGCAATGGCGGGGGCGAGAAATTCCTTGCGCAGTTCGTCCGAGCCAAAGCGCGCCAGCGCCGGGGTGCACATATCCGTCTGCACGCCAATGGCCATGGGCACGCCGCCCACGTTGCAGTCGCCCAGCGCCTCGGCCATGGCCATGGAGTAGCTGAAGTCGAGCCCCATGCCGCCGTATTCGCTGGGGTACTTGATGCCCAGCAGGCCCAGGTCGCCAAGTTTTTTGAAGATTTCATGGGCTGGGAACTGGCCAGCCTTTTCCCATTCGGCCGTGTGCGGGTTGATTTCGTTGGCGACAAATTTGCGCACGGTGTCGGAAATTTGCGCGTGCTCGGGGGTGAATTGCATGGGGTTCTCTCCGGAAAAGTAGTGTTGCGGCAGGAGGCTTACAAGCGCGCCACGCCAAAGGTGTTGGGGTGCAGCACGCGCTGGCGCGACTCGCGCGCCATGGCCAGGCACTGGGCGAGCACGCTGCGGGTGTCGCGCGGGTCGATGATTCCGTCGTCCCACAGCCGGGCGGTGCCGAACAGCACGTCGGACTCGGCGTCCAGGCGGCGCTTGAGTTGATCGCTCATGGCCTTGATGCCGGCCTCGGCCTGCTCGCCCAGCGGCACGCCGGCGCGCTCCAACTTGCCGCGGCTGATCATCTCCATGACCATGGCGGCCTGCGCGCCGCCCATCACGGCGGTGCGTGCGCTGGGCCAACTGAAAATGAAGTCCGGGTCGAACCCGCGCCCGCACATGCCGTAGTTGCCGGCGCCAAACGAGCCGCCGACCACGATGGTGAACTTGGGCACCCGGGCATTGGCCACGGCCTGGATCATCTTGCTGCCGTGCTTGATGGCGCCAGCGCGCTCGGCCGCAGTGCCCACCATGTAGCCCGTGGTGTTCTGCAAAAACACCAGTGGCGTGCCGCTCTGGTCGCACAACTGGATGAACTGCGCCGCCTTCACCGACCCCGTGGGCTGGATGGGGCCGTTGTTGGCGATGATGCCGACGTGGTGGCCGTTAATGCGCGCGTGGCCGCAGACCGTGTCGCTGTCGAAAGCGGCTTTGAATTCAAGAAAGTGCGAGCCATCCACAATGCGCGCCACGATCTCGCGGGCGTCGTAGGGCTCGCGCTCGTCCGCCGGGACAATTCCCAGAAGTTCCTCGGCGGGGAACAACGGCGCGCGCACGGTGGCCTCCGGCGTGCTCGCCAGATCCCAGGGCAGGTGGTCCAGCAAGTCGCGCGTGAGCGCAATCGCGTGGGCGTCGTTCTCGGCCAGGTACTCGCCCAGGCCCGTCACGCTGGCATGCAGCTCGCTGCCGCCCAGCGCCTCGTCGGTGGTGTCTTCGCCAATGGCGGCCTTGACCAACGGCGGGCCGGCCAGGTAGATGCTGGAGCGCCCTTTCACCAGCACCACATAGTCCGACAAACCCGGCAGATAGGCGCCACCCGCCGTGGACGAGCCATGCACCACCGCAATCTGCGGGATGCCAGCGGCCGAGAGGCGTGCCTGGTTGGCAAAGCTACGCCCGCCATCGACAAAAATATCGGCCTGGTACATCAGGTTGGCGCCGCCCGATTCGACCAGCGCAATCAGCGGCAGCTTGTTTTGCAGGGCGATGGCCTGCGCACGCAGGGCTTTTTTGAGCCCCATGGGCGGCACGGTGCCGCCTTTGACGGCGCTGTCGCTCGCGGAAATCAGCACGCGCTTGCCGGCCACCTGGCCAATGCCCACGATGGAGCCACCGCCCAGCACGGCCTTCTTGCCGTCGTCGTCGTGCATGCCCAAACCTGCGAGGGGGCTCAGTTCCAGAAAACTGCTGCCCCGGTCGAGCAGGCGCGCAATACGCTCGCGCGGCAGTAACTGGCCCTTTTTCTCAAACTTTTCTTGTTTGGAAGCCGACTCGGCCACCACCTTGCCTTGCAGGCCTTGCACTTGCGCCAGGCGTTCGGCCATGCGCTCGGCGTTGCGGCGAAAGGCCTCGCTGCCGGCATCAATCAGGGTGCGCAGAGCGGTCATGGCTTGAGCACCTCCGGCGTCTGCGCGCGGTGAAAGCCCTCAAAAGGCGGACAGCGGTTGTGCTCCAAGGTGGGGAAGACGGCGCTGCCCAGCGATGCCGCGCCGTCAATCTGCAGCGTGACGCCGGTCATAAAGGACGCACCGGGGCTCAGCAAAAAGACGATGGCCGCGCTGATCTCTGCCTCAGTTGCCAGGCGCCGCATGGGCACATGCTGGCGCAGTTTCGGAATCAGCGTGCGCATGGCGCCGCCGTAGCTGTCCATGCCCGAAGAGGCGACCCAGCCGGGCGCCACCGCGTTGACGCGCACGCCGGCCTGCGCCCATTCAAAGGCTGCGCTCATGGTCAGGTTGCTCATGCCCGCGCGGGCGGCGCCCGAGTGGGCCATGCCGGGCATGCCGTTGCGAAAATCCGCCGTCATGTTGACGATCGCGCCGCCATGCGCCTGCATGCTTTGCACGAACACTTCGCGCATCATCAAAAACCCGCCGGTGAGGTTGTTGTTGACCACCGCCTCGAAGCCGCGCTTGCTGATGGCTTGCAGCGGCGCAGGGAACTGCCCGCCTGCGTTGTTGACCAGGCCGGCGATGGCGCCGAAGCGCGCCACCACGTCGGCGACGGCGGCCTTCACGGCATCTTCGTCGCGGATGTCAAAGGCCAGGGTGTCGCATTGGCCGCCGTCCTCGCGGATTTCGTTGGCCACCCGCTCCAGCTTCTCGGCGGTGCGCCCGCTGATCACGACGTGCGCGCCCAGCGATGCCAGCTCGTGCGCGGTGCAGCGGCCAATGCCGCTCCCGCCGCCGGTCACCCAGATGGTGCGGCCGGCAAACAGCCGTTCGCGAAACACACTTTGGTACTGCGCCGGGGCGGGGTGGGGCATGGAACCGGCAAT